>JAYVLZ010000242.1:0-17015 GCA_043759175.1 Chitinophagaceae bacterium
ATCAAATATATCGCCGGTGAGGGTGCTGATGGCGGCACGCTCTACAAATGTTTTGAGGCGGAACACGGCATCGCTGTAACTGCTTAAAAAGAAATTGTAGGTGGCGGCATAGCGCATGGGGAGCTGTGCAGGGTTAAGGTCCCAGCCCTGGTACAGGCCATTGATTAGCGAATGGGTGGTATGGTTGAAACCAATGCGCCAGGCATTGTGTACACTGTCCTGGTTTTCTTTTTGCTGTTCGTAGGTTAGGGTTTCGCCACGGTGCGGTGCCACGGGCATTACATTGGTGGCGCCATCGCTGAGGAAGATGCCGGTGTGTGCCAGCGCCACCTTGGTCATGTGGTGTGCAAAGTCGCAAACGCTGTGTGCCATGGTTTGGTACTTGGCAGTGATACCGCAACTGGCGGTGTAATCATACGTACCAAAGTGTGCATTGATCAACCTTCCCTCTCCTGCCCTTACAATCCGCATAAGCGGATTGCGGCCTTCTTCATCCATGATGATCTGCGTGGCTTCCACCATGGTTTCCATTTTGAGTGTACCAGGTGTAAGATTGAATTTCTTTTCTATGATCTCAAAAAACTTTACCATTGTTATTACCTGCTCGGGGATGGTTACTTTGGGCAGCATAACTACGAAGTTGGGAGGCAGCTTGCCGTTAGTTGCTGTTAACAGTGATGTTAAAAATATGTCGAGGGTGCGTACACCTCTTGCTTTTAAATCTTCAGTGAATGGTTTTATGCGTATGCCGATGAAGGGTGAAATGGTTTTGTTCTTCATGCCTTCGGCCAGTTCGTTGGCAGCGTTTACTGCTGTGGCATCTTCTTCCTCATTGGGGCGGTTGCCAAAGCCGTCTTCAAAGTCTATACGGAAATCTTCTACTGCTTCTGTTTGCAGTTTTTTTATCATCTTATTATAAACAGAATATGCCAGCCAGGCCGGTTCGGCTTTGCGTTGTTCTTCTGTCAAGGCATCTAACTTTTTTGTTAGTGCAGTGATGTCTTTTTCTATGGATGGAAAATGTTCGTGGTTTTCCAGCTTTAATACTCTGGCTAAAATGCAAAAATTGGGTGCATAGTTCTTTAAACTCTTTAAAGCTACTTCTCCCATTTTTAAAGTGGTGTCGCTTTTGAAAAGATTGGCACCACCATATACAGTGTGTACCGGCTGGCGGTCGGGTTTGTCGCCGGGGTAGGTTTTTTGAAATTTTAAGTTGGCTGCCTGTAAGGTGGTTAACAGTGATTCTTTTTCTGATTCGGTTATGGAGAGATTCATATTTTTATTTTTTGTTTGCCACGAATGACACGAATTTACACGAATGATTTTTCCCGCAGATTACATGGATTAAAAGATATATTTTATAAAGGGATAAGGTTAATGTTATAAAAAGAATTTTGAACTTGCAGGTTCCAAAAGTCTCCCCTGCGGGGAGATTTAGAGGGGGTTTCATGAGCCACGGTAAGTACTGTACCCAAAAGGGCTCAGCAATAATGGTATGTGATAATGCTCCACTGTTTTTACTTCAAAGATGATGTCTATCGTTGGATAGAAAGTTTCTATTTCCATCGCATCAAAATAATGCTTGGTATCAAAATTCAATTTGTAAATACCGAAAGGTAATAGCTCACCTTCTTTGATGAGGTTGCTGATTCTTCCATCTTTGTTGGTGATGCCTTTGGCTACTTCCAGCCATTCAATTCCTACTTTTTCAAACAAGGTGATCATGACGCCCCAGGCTGGTTTGCCTTTGGTAGTGTCTAATATATGTGTAGTGACCTGGCTCATTTTAATAATTTTTGTAACCGTATCTGGGTGATCTTGTTTTGCTCATCCATGGCAATTTTTATTTCTTCTTCTTTAGTGTTGGATAACCGCTGCTGTAATAATTCCAGCATTTCTTCTGCTGATTTGCCGGTGGCACATACAATAAAAATGAAACCAAATTTTTTTTCATAGGCTTCGTTGCCTCTGGACAGCCCTTCAATAGTTTGTTGCGATGCTGAGTTAAGAGCAATCTGCTCGCCACTTGCCCAGTGTGCGGTGGTGGCGTATTTTTCTTTCAACGATTCCACATCGCCAATTTTTGGATGATGGGAGAAGGCTTCCAACCAGTCGGCTTCCGTGCATTCGTACCACTGGTCCTCTGCATCATACAATAACTCAACCATATCATCGGCAGGGAAAAACGGCAGCATTTTATTTACCCATGTTTGGCTGCCGCAGCATTTGAACAGCTCCTGCTGAAGTTGTTCTTTTGGGAGTATGTTTAGATCGTGTAGTGTCATTCACTTTCCATTTAGCTATTTTATTTATTCAGTTGCCTGCTTCTTCGCTTCATCCTCTTTCCTTCTCCTTTAGGAGAAGGACGGTGCTTTACATCATGCCCAAATATTTTATCTTCCACATTTTCATTTGTCCCTTAATCAACACGAAAATTAACTCTCTGCCAATTAATTAAAAGTTTTAAAGATGAATACTCTAAAGTTCTCCTTTAGGGGCGGAGGGGCAACCCCCACAACCGCATCCTGCTAATACCTCCGTCTGGAAAAATAGTCAGGCGTACATGTATAAAATTTTTATCTGCATTTATAATTTCCTTTTCAAAAAAATGTTCATGATCTGCCTGCAATTGTTGTTGTGACAAAATGGTTTGCCATGCAATGTTTGTTGTTGCAAAGTCTGTGCCGATGGGTGCTGTGCAGCCTTCTATCATGCAACTGTCCGGATAATTCCCTTTGAAACGGCAGGTATCGATCAAAGCTTTTTTAATACTTCCTTCATGAGCTAATCTAACAATTACCCAATCTTTATTATTAGGTGTACGGTTGCGTTTGGTTTCCCATCCATCACCCATATTCACACCACGGCCGGGCATGATGAGGTTGTCCATGTGAGAAAAAAACTTATCATTACACAAAACAGATTTAGCGCCGTTTGCAGTTGCAGCTAAATCAATGATTTCATCAGCACTTACTTTATTCCAGTCTTTAAATACTTCGCCATACACTTTTAATCTTGCAACACCGCCGTCTGGATAAATGTGCAGTTTTAAATGTGTGTAAATGTTGTCGTCAGCAATTTCAAAGAAATGTTGTGAACCTGGATTTAATGATGACCTGGATAAAATTTCTGTCCATTGAATTGTACCAAAATCAATAATATTTGTATCACTTATATTGGCTGCTTCCAAAGATGCAAAGGGTGGATGATTACCAAGAAAATGATTAGTGTCTATATCCACGCCATGAATTTTTCCGGAGGTGGCTAATTGTATAATGCACCAGTCGTGGCCAGAAACTCTTTTTCTTCTGCTTTCCCATCCATCCATCCATTTGCCACGGTCAGTATATTTATCGGCAATGAAAATTCCACGGCCGGGTTTTAACAGGTTTTCTTTTTCGGCAAAGAAATCATCGCTGCATAAGATGGCTTTGCCTCCGAGTCGTTCGGAAGCTAAGTCTGTTAATTTAGCGAATGCTGGTGCGTTCATTTTTTTGTTCTGCTTTTTAACCTCACCCTCGTTCCCTCTCCTTTAGGAGAGGGAGGCCAGGCATTTTTTCTTTGTTTGACTATTGTGCTAACTAATCAGCGTTACTTTTCTATTCAACCCACACTTTACAATCAGTCTCTTTTATTTAAAATAATTTTTCCATGATTCATTTTTATAAACTTCCCATGTACATAAACCTGCTCTCCTGCTAAATAAGTTTGCTCCACCACACCATACAATGTTTCATTCAAATAGGGCGACACTTTATGCCGGTGATGTATGCCAGCTTCATTTACCACGAAAGATTTTTCATCATCTGCCACTGTTAAATCTGCATCAAAACCTTTGACAATTTTTCCTTTGCTGTTTTCTTTTCCAATCAGTTTGGCCGGATTCTCACACAACCATTTCACCATATCACTAAAATTACAATTTCTTTTTTTTGCTGCCGTCCATAAAACGGGCAATGCAAACTGGATGGAGGCAATACCGCCCCATGCTTTCATAAAGTTGCCACTTTCAATTTCTTTTAATGATGGTGTAGCTGGTGAATGATCAGTGGCTACAAAATCAATGAGTCCATCTTTGAGTGCCTGCCATAATTTTTCATTGTTCTCTTTTTCACGGATGGGTGGTGCACATTTAAATTGTGTTTGTCCGTCTTTGATATCTTCAGCATTAAAGTATAAATAATGCTGGCCGGTTTCAACCGTCAACGGTAAATGTTTTTGTTTTGCTTTTGCAATTTGTTCTAATGAATTAGCGGAGGATAAATGCACTATATGCACTCTGCAATTAAATTGCTCACAGAGCCTGATCATTAATGCGATGGCATGATCTTCCCATTTTTTTGGCCTGGACTGTAAATAATTTTGATAAGATTGAACGTTGCCTTCAGATCGCTGTTCGGTGCCCGCTAGTTCACAATGCACCAGCAATGGCAAATTGTATTTTGCAATTATGGGCATTGCTTTTATTAGGTCTTCTTCTGTTACATTGGGAAAATCATCAATTCCTGAATGCGTTAAAAACGCTTTAAAACCAAGCACTCCCTTTTCAATAAGTCCTTCCAGCTCCTTTTCATTACCCGGCACTACCCCACCCCAAAAGCCAACATTGGTATGTAACTTACTTGCCATGCTGAGCTTGTCAAAGCAAGCATGCAATTTTTCATCAAAGTATTTTGCATTCACTGTTACCGGTGATGAATTCAATGGCATATCTACTACGGTGGTAATGCCACCTGCAATAGCTGCCCTGGTGGCGGAATCAAACCCCTCCCACTCTGCCCTGCCTGGTTCATTGATATGTACATGCGGATCAATTACCCCGGGCATCAATATTTTATCTCCTAATTCAATCATTTCAACTGAAAGCGTTGCAGGAATTTTAGTAAGTACCTCCGCAATGATTCCCTCATTGACGATTACCACAGCCTCTTTTATTCCGCCGGGTAAAACCACTCTGCTGCTATGCAATGCTTTCAAGTAAATCAATTTTATAATGAACAAGTGAGCCAATTTACAAAACAAAATTTTAAATTGTGTCTTTTGCAAAAAACAACTGAAACTATATGCTGAATGTGCTGGTATATGCTTTGCTGGGTTTTATTTTGGTGCTGCTCGTCATCATGACTTACCAATTTAATACACTGCATAAACATTCGCATGAAACAGGCACCGGTGATAAACATGCTCAGCACCTGTCCCTTTCGCAAGGATTTATTTATACTTCCATCGTTCTTATAATCATTCTGCTCATTACCTATACCTGGTACGTGGTAAAAGGAACACCCCGTGAAGGCCATTTGATGGAATGGCTAAATATTATTGTACGCCTCATGCACATCACATTTGGAATAGCCTGGATCGGCGCCTCGTTCTATTTTGTTTTTTTAGAAAATGCTTTGAACAGAACAGATAATGTTAGGGATGAACTGGCAGGTAATCTTTGGGCAGTGCATGGCGGTGGATTTTATTATTTGGAGAAATATAAAATAGCGCCTAAAACCATTCCCAAACATTTGCACTGGTTTAAGTATGAAGCATACTTTACCTGGCTCTCAGGTTTTAGTTTGTTGTTTGTGGTATATTATTTTAATGCCAAAGCAATGCTGGTAGATACCAATGTTTTAAACATTAGTTCTGCTGCTGCTATTTTAATTGGGGTTGGTTCTTTTGCTGCTGCATGGATCCTGTACGACCTGTTGTGCAAATCACTCTTAATAAAAAATACATTGCTGTTTGCTGTGGTGGGCTTTATTATTTTAGTTGGTTTTGCGTATTTCTATGCACATGTATTTAATTCAAGGGCTGCTTATATTCATTTGGGTTCCCTTATTGGTTCACTGATGGCGGGCAATGTTTTCTTTGTGATCATCCCATCACAAAAAGCGATGGTACATGCAGCCAAACAAGGCAGGCCGCCTGATCCCACACTTGGTAAAAAAGCATTAGCAAGATCATTACACAACAACTATTTCACCTTACCGGTTTTGTTTGTGATGATCAGCAATCATTTTCCCAGCACTTTTGGCAATCAATATTCATGGGCTGTGCTGGCTGCAATTTCTTTGGGCACAGCAGGAGTAAAACATTATTTAAACCTGAAAGAAAAAGGCCAGTACAATGTTTATATATTGCCTGCGTCCATATTATTGTTGCTGGCTGTAAGTTTTATTACCGCTCCGCCAAAAGAAAATGGTGCCTGCAGCAAAACAGTTAGTTTTACTGAAGTAAATGCTATTGTTGAAAAAAGATGTACCAGTTGTCATTCGTCCAAACCAACAGATGATGTGTACACGGCCCCTCCTAACGGTGTGGTGTATGACACTCCACAGGATATTGTGAAAATGAAAGACAAGATCATGCAACGGGTGGTGATTACGAAAACAATGCCGCAAAATAATAAGACCAACATCACACCTGAGGAACGGGATTTGTTGCGGTGCTGGATAGACCAGGGTGCATCACTTAAATAGCAATGTTGAAGTTATTTGAGTGATTACATTTTTGATACAGGCTGAATATCTTTTTTCAACATCGTGGAGTTTGTACTGAGGTACGAAGTATCACTCACTTGTACTTTTAGTTTTCCATAGCATCATTTATCTGCTAATTGAAAATTGTACAAATAATTTAATCAGTATTCTTTTACAATCTTGTAAAATTTAATGAGAAATGAAAATAATTTATAAAATATATGGCGCATAAATACTTTATTTTTATTCTTCTTTCCTTGTGTGTTCCCGTACTTGCCTACAACCAGGTACAGGGCTGTACCGATCCCCTATCAAACAATTACAATCCTTTAGCCACCATCAATGATGGCAGTTGTACTTACAACACTACCGCTTATACTCCTTTAATAAAAGTCGATCCCATTACAGACTCACTTAAAGAAACCAGCGGATTGCTAATGGCGGGTAATTATTTATGGAGTTTTAACGATGGGGGCGGCACACCTACCTTGTACAGGATTGATACCATGTCAAATATATTATTGCAACGGGTAATTTTAGGAGGCACTACCAATGTGGATTGGGAGGACATTGCATTTGACGGCACTTATGTTTATATTGGCGACATTGGTAATAATTCCACTGGTGCCAGAACAAACCTGAAAATTTACAAATTTCCATTCAGTGCTATTCCTGATTTTGCCGGCAATCCCGTTGCAACTATTCCTGCTCAGCAAATTGAAGTGATCCATTTTACTTATAGCAATCAGCCTCAACCTCCTGTTGCTACTACATTGAATAATTCAAAATTTGACTGTGCTGCTATGATCGTTGATAATGGCAATATCCATTTGTTTTCAAAAAATTGGATTGACAACAATAGTACCCATTACTTTATCAAGGGTAGCAGCGCAGGCACTTATGTGGCAGATTCTGTGGAAACACTGGCCACCAACTACCTGGTAACTGCAGCAGATAAAGTGGCGGGGCAAAACATAGTAGTATTACTCGGTTATCAATCTACGGGAACGGCCAGGCACTTTATTCATATTTTATCAGACTACAAAGCAGATAGTTTTTTTACCGGAAATAAGAGAAGGATCGATCTGCCGGATGCCACTGTGATGGGACAAGGCGAAGGGATCATTTTCAGGAATGGAAAATATGGATACATAAGTAATGAAAAATTTGTAAGAACGGTTGGTCCTTTCACAATTTCTGTCAATCAAAAATTACGTTCATTTGATATCAGCAATTTTGTAAATAATTATTTTACCACTTACATTTTTAATGGCAATGGCAACTGGAGCGACAGTGTTAACTGGCGATATAATTTAGTGCCGCCTTCCACACTTATTGCAGGAAATGAAATCATCATTGATCCTGTGGGTGGTGGCAGTTGTGCATTAGATATTCCTTATACATTACCTGCAGGTGCAAAACTTACTGTGAATGCAGGTAAGAAATTTTTAGTTCAGGGGAATTTAATTGTGCAATAAGTGGGTCAAATCATAAAAGTTTAAAGTCTTTTAAAAATAACTCAAATTAGTTTTTGGTGTAAGCGTCAGCAATGTTTCGTACATCAGTTTAATTGTATTTTCTACATCACTTTTATGCAGCATCTCCACGGTGGTATGCATGTAACGCAGCGGAATAGAAATTAAAACGGATGGACAACCATCATTGGCATACGCAAATGAATCGGTATCAGTACCAGTACTCCTGCTTACTGTATGCAACTGAACTGGTATTTTATTTTTCTCTGCTACCGCCTGCACCACATCTAATAATTTATTGTGTACTGCAGGCCCAAAAGTTAATGATGGCCCTTTGCCGCAGGCGGTATCTCCCTGCACAATTTTACTGATCATCGGTGTGGTAGTATCGTGTGTTACATCAGTGATAATGGCTACGTTTGGTTTAATTCTACGGGCAATCATTTCTGCACCACGCAGGCCGATTTCTTCCTGAACAGCATTAACAATATATAAAGCAAAAGGTAATTTCTTTTTATTCATTTGCAGTAACCTTGCCACCTCAGCAATCATAAAGCCCCCGATACGGTTATCAAATGCCCTTCCAATTAAATAATTATATGCCAGTTCATCATAACCGTTTTCATAAGTTACCACAGCGCCGATATGTATGCCAAGATTCTCCACTTCTTTTTTATTGCCTGCTCCGCAATCCAGGAAAAGGTTTTCCACTTTTGGCTGTGTTTCTTTCTCTCCACTGGCAGCTATCCTTGTGTGTATAGCAGGCCATCCGAACACAGCTTTTACGGGGCCTTTCTTTCCATGGATGAATACCCTCATAGAAGGTGCTATTTGGTGATCAACACCGCCATTACGTTTCAGGTAAATCAATCCTTCTGCAGTAATATAATTTACAAACCAGCTAATCTCATCCGCATGTGCTTCAATCACCACTTTAAAAGCTGCAGTAGGATTGATAACACCAACCGCTGTTCCATAAGGATCTGTAAAATAAGTATCCGTATAAGGCTTAATATATTCCAGCCATAATTTTTGTCCGCTGCTCTCAAAGCCGGTAGGAGATGGATTGTTGATATATTCTCTCAGAAAAGTATAAGACGTTTCAGTTAAAATACTTTTAGTTGGTGTTGCCTTTTTCTTTGCTTTCTCTTTTGCCATAAAAAAATTGATTTTTATACCGCTGGGTGTTTAAAAATTTTCTATTGTAAATGATATGCGGCATTTAGTGACGCAAATTAACTAAATACTTGCGATAGTTGTAAGCAATGTCATTAAAACCATCATTCCATCCACTACAAAATAGTAGAAAAAATATCCTTGCTTTTTCCTGGAAAGAAAATAAACGATCACATTGATAAATGCAGCCAGTTGTAAAGCAAATACCTGCCTGGCTGTAATACCATGGTGGCCCAATAAAAAATTGATGATGAAAAGCATTAAAAAGATTACCATTGTCAACCACTGCATAGCTTTTGGGGAAAGGTCTGTGGCAAGGCTGCTTAATCCACGAACCTTATCTACTGATACATCCCTGTTATCGAATAAAATACAAAGCATCAGCATAAACAAAAAACGCTTTGCCATTATTAATAAACCTGCAGTACTAAAAGCAATATCATTCTGAGATAAAGGCAGGTATGCTGTAACAAACATCCAGGTAAATGCCAGCAGCAACGTCTTTACAAAGCCAGCTTTCCGTGCAAATGCCAGTTACTTTACCGGCAGCAAAGGAAGTGAATAAAGAAAGGTGAGGAGGAATGCGATCACCACATTTTGAAATCTTATGTGAGCCGCTGAAAAAAACAACAGGATACCTATACCTCCCGCCATCAATATAAGCAAGCCGGTATACCTGTTAGATAATGAACTGAAAGAAACTTTACGGCCAGAAGAAAAATAACCAAGTATATAATGAAAATTATAACTGCAAAGTGTGGCAAAAAAAACAAATGCGATCAAGTAAAAATTAAATGCCAGGTGCATCAGCTGCAACGTTTGAAAAACAAGTGATGCGGAACAAATTGCCACCCATATTGCATGTGACAAAACAAATCTTAAAATCTTTTGCAGCGTAATTATTTATAAATAATGATTGTTTCAGACTGTACTGTATCGCTGGTATTCTGTGCCTTATCCTTTAGCATAAAACGAAAATAACAGGTGTCGTTTCTGTTGCACTGAGGTTCTTTTATACTAGAATAATCACTACCTGCACGATAACCATAAGAAACCTCTATATCTCCTTCTGTATTTTTTGCTGTTGGAAAAACCGGTATCTTGTATTTCTCCTTAAAATAACTGCTGGAACAGGTCGGCTCGATCTTTTCTACAAAAAGAGAATCCTGCAGGTCTCCATCGCCATCTGTAAATGACAGTTTGAAAACAATCACCTGTCCTTTTTTAAGTTCAGTGGTATTCACAGATTTATATTTCAGTTGAGGAGCCTTTGTAAATTTATCCTTACCACAACTGATAATTAATAAACTTATTAAAGCTAATAAAATTGAGTGTCGCATCTTTGTGTTTTATAAATCAAATTTAAAGATAGAAATTGAATACTGCTGTTAAAAATACAGGACTGGCTGATAAAATTTTTGCCGTGGATGATCATAGCTTTACTAACACCGCTTTAGAACTCTTTCGGTTTCAATATCAAAACAGTCCTGTTTACCAGCAATTTTGCAATACCTTAAAAATCAATTTGGACAAAATTGATACCATCAGTAAAATTCCTTTTTTACCAATTAATTTTTTTAAAACACATACTATTACCAGTACTGAATTTATCCCAGAGGCTATATTTGAAAGCAGCGGTACTACTCAAACTATCAATAGTAAACACCTGGTGAAGGATATTACTGTCTATGAAAAAAGTTTCATCAACACTTTTCAATTATTTTATGGGGATGTTTCGGAATGGTGCATTATTGCTTTACTACCATCTTACCTGGAAAGAAAAAATTCCTCACTCGTAATGATGGCAGATAAATTAATTACACAAAGCAAACATCCAAAAAGCGGTTTTTACCTGAATGAACTGCAACAACTGCAGCAGGTTTTAAGTGAGCTGGAACAACAGAAGCAAAAAACTTTATTGATTGGCGTAACCTTTGCCTTGCTGGATTTTGCTGAACAATATCCGATGCCACTTCATCATACCATCATAATGGAAACGGGCGGCATGAAGGGCCGCAGAAAAGAAATGACCCGGCAGCAAGTGCATGAAATTTTGACCACTGCCTTCCAAATAAAAAACATTCATTCCGAATATGGCATGACGGAATTATTAAGCCAGGCTTATTCAAAAGGAAAAGGTATTTTCAATTGTCCACCGTTGATGAAAATTCTGATACGGGAAGAAGATGATCCATTTGCAATTTATACTGCAGGTGAAAAAAATACTGTTGCAGGTGCCATCAATGTGATTGACTTAGCCAATATTTATTCCTGCAGTTTTATTGCTACGGAAGATGCCGGCAGATTGTATCCGGATGGCAGCTTTGAAGTGCTGGGCAGGCTGGATAATACGGATATAAGAGGTTGCAGTTTGCTGGTATTGTGATTGATTAATAAGTTTTTTTAAATATTCAATACACAATAATCAATTTTCAATGCCCAATGAAAAGCCGTTTACTGCTGCAATAGTTGTGTTCATTTATTGGGGGGCAATAAGAACCTGTGGTACTGTTTGAAAATTGAGCATTGAACATTGTTTATTGAACATTTTACTGCTTTCAAAAATTAAAACGAACTCAACATTTATCTAAGGCCTGCCTAATATCCTGCATAATATCATCCACATGTTCCAGTCCAACAGAAATGCGGATAAGCCCCGGCGTGATGTTGGTAGTTAGGCGTTCTTCTTCAGTAAGTTTTGCATGGGTAGTACTGGCAGGATGAGACGCAATGCTCCTGGTATCTCCTAAATTAGCGGTGAGAGATAGCATCTTTAAATTATCTAAAAATTTGCGGCCACTTGCTAACCCACCCTTTAAGTTAAAGCATACAATGCCTCCGCCGTTTTTCATTTGTTTAATAGCAATATGATATTGCGGATGGGATGGAAGGAATGGATATTTCAGCCATTCAACAGCCGGATGTGATTCTAATGCTTTTGCAATAGCCAATGCATTGTTTGCATGACGTTCCATACGAACATCCAATGTTTCTAAACTTTTGCTGAGTATCCATGCATTGAAAGGAGACAATGACGGCCCGGTACTGCGGCAGAATAAATATATTTCTTTGATCAGTTCTTTTTTTCCGGCAATCATTCCTCCCAGTACCCTGCCCTGCCCATCCAACCATTTAGTGGCAGAGTGTATTACAAGATCGGCACCAAATTTAATAGGCTGCTGACAAACAGGAGTAGCGAAACAATTATCAACGTTTAAAAGGATGCTGTGCTTTTTTGCAAACGCATTTACAAACTCAAGATCGATGATGGACAGTCCCGGGTTGGTAGGAGTTTCAAGGAAAATCATTTTTGTATTGGGCCTGATGGCAGCTTCCCATTCTTCCGGCCTATCAGCACTAACATAAGTACATTCTATTCCATAGTTGGGCAAATATTTTTTTAATATGGTTTGCGTACTTCCAAAAATAGCGCTGCATGAAATTAAATGATCGCCCTTTTTAAGCAATGCCATAAAGGATGCAAACACTGCACTCATGCCGCTTGCAGTGGCATAACCTGCTTCTGCTCCTTCCAGTACCACCATCTTATCTGTAAATTCCTGAACATTCGGATTGCTGAAACGGCTGTAGATATTATCATCCGATTCATCTGCAAAAGCTGCCCTCATTTCTTCAGCATTGTCAAAACAAAAACTACTGGTGAGGAACAACGGAGTGGAATGTTCCATCTCGTTTGTTCTCTCCGTTTGAATTCTTATCGCCTCTGTAATGGGATGCTTCATTGATTGCAAATTATTTTCAGCAGCTGAATAGCTGTATTGTAAATAGCAGTAAGGAACTGCTTACACCTTCACACAATATTTTTAAGGATTAACAACAACAGACCATGTTAAACTGGTGCCGCCACGTTTTAATGTTTCAGCTACGGAGCAGTATTTATTTATCGAAAGCTCACAAGCTCTTTCTGCTTTTTCCATTTCTATAGCACCTGTAAGTGTAAATGTAATTTTTGCACTCTTCCACAAAGTAGCTTCTTTTCCCGTTTCTCTTTCCCCGGTAATATTAATAGAAAAATCTTTTACTTCCTGACGTTGTTTCTTCAGTATCATTACAATATCAATGGCACTGCAGCCACCCAATCCCATCAATAACATCTGCATGGGCCTTACTCCAAAATTTTCGCCACCGGTTTCCACACTGGAGTCCATTCTTACCATATGACCATTTGCATCGGTGGCTTCAAAACCAAAATCGCCCTGCACCCTTTTTAGGTTTACTTCTACCATATTTCAAAATTTTATACAAATATAATTCTGCAAGTCTTTACTTTGCAAATAGTATATTTTATTTGATGAACAATTTTTTATACCCTCACCCCTTTCCCTTAGAAAGTGGCGACATGTTACCAGAACTGAACATTACTTATTCAACCTACGGCAAATTTAACGCCAGTAAAAGTAACGTTGTATGGATATGCCATGCACTAACAGCCAACTCTAACGTTGCAGACTGGTGGCCGGGAATGGTTGGCCCTGGCTATGTAATTGATCCTGAAAAATATTTTATTGTTTGCGCCAATATACTGGGCTCCTGCTATGGCAGTTCCGGCCCGTTGTCTGTAAATCCATCAACCAAACAACCTTATTACAGTTCATTTCCCTTCATCACCATCAGGGATATGGTGAATGCCCATATCATTTTACGTGAACACCTGGGCATTGAAAAAATATTTTTATTAGTGGGAGGTAGCATGGGTGGTTACCAGGCAATGGAATGGTGTATCATGGAAAAAGACAGCATTGATAATTTGTTTTTACTGGCCACTTCAGCCACAGAAAGTGCCTGGGGCATCGCTACCCATACAGCCCAGCGCCTGAGTATTGAAGCAGATTGTACCTGGAAGCAACCCTCACCAACAGCCGGAGCCAAAGGGTTAAAAGCTGCAAGGGCAATAGGTATGCTTACTTACCGTAACTATGAGATTATGGTAAAAACACAATCGGATATGGATTTTGACAAGACTGATGGATTTAAAGCTTCCTCCTACATTAATTACCAGGGTGATAAGTTAAGCAGCAGGTTTAACGCTTACAGTTACTGGCTGCTAACCAAAAGTATGGACAGCCATAATATTGCAAGAGGACGGGGCAATGATACCAGGCAGGTATTGCAAAGTATTCACCAGAGAACACTCATCATTGGCATCAGCACAGATATATTGTGTCCTTTGTGTGAACAGCAAACATTAGCAGAAAATATTCCTGATTCCACTTTAATGGAAATAGAATCTGGCTATGGCCATGATGGATTTATGGTGGAGTCCGGACAGATATCTGTTCTTTTGGCACAATGGTTGCCCGTAAATACAAGCAGCCAATAACTTCAGGCTGGGAATTCACAAAATTCCATTACACCAATATCCCATAAAAAATATTAATATTTTAGCTGTTTCTTAACCTTGTTCAATGGATTTCAATGTTCGAACATTATATATTTGCATTCTGAACAATAAAACATGTTAACTGGAAATTCAATTAAAAAAAATCGAATTAAAAAAATTTTAATCACAGGGATTATCCTGCTTGTTGCGGCAGTGGGTGTTGCCTGGTATATGTATACAAACACTTTTTCTGATACTTCCAAAGAGAAAGCTGCTTATACTTTCAATGCGCTGGATTTCATCAAAGAGTTTCAAGTAAATGATAGTGCGTCCAATAAAAAATATGCCGAGCAGATCATTACCATTAATGGAAGAGTTACAGCAATAGAGCAGGCTGATACCACCGTAAATATAAAGATGGCTGATACCCTTACAGGTTCGTATGTAATTTTTGCATTTCAGCAGCAGGATGCTGCCAATGTAAAAAAAGTAAAGCAGGGAGACAGTGTTTCCATCAAAGGCTCCTGCAGTGGCGGCGTGTACAGCGATATTTTACAAACGGAATTTATTACCTTCAAAAGATGTTCAATCAATCAATAAATCTCAAAAATTAAAAACAAATGAAAAAAACAACACTTATTATTGCCCTTGGATTAATGGCCAGCGTAACTTTTGCACAAAAGAAAACGACTACATCTGCCAGTATCAATTTTGATGCAACTACCAGCCTGGATGATAAGCCAAAAGCTGAAAACAAAACTGTGGTAGCAGCTATTGATACTAAGACTGGTACGGTAGCATTTGAAGCCATCATAAAAAGCTTCAGTTTTGCTAACCCAATGATGCAGGAACATTTTAACGGCGCTAAATGGATGGATTCTGAAAAGTTTCCTAAGGCCACATTTAATGGTACTATCACCAACCTTTCTGAAGTAAATTTTGCTGCTGACGGAAGTTACAAGGCAAATGTAGAAGGCGAATTGACCCTGCATGGTATTACCAAACCAGTTAAAACAACTGCTGATATTACAGTTAGCGGTGCAACTGTTACTTCGAAATCTGATTTCACAATCGTTACGGCTGATTATGGAATTGGTGATGCTGATGGTAAGGTAGCTAAAGAACCAAAGATCTCTGTTGTTGCTGAAATGAAATAATTGGCAATCCTGAATATTTTTGAAAAGCCTGTGCCTGAAAAGGTGCAGGCTTTTTTGTTGGTACCTTTTAAACAGTCCTGTCTTGTGAAAGATTTCTTGTGAGCAGCCATTTATTGAATTATCGGCTTTAGTAATTCTGGTTTTTTGTACGCCGGCTAAATGTTTACTTCATCTGCTGTCCTGCTACCTGCCTGCCGGCGGCAGGTCAGGCGTAGGTTCTCAGGTGTTGGGATTTTATTGGGCTTTAATAAAGCAGCATTTTAAAATGATGTTACCGTTCAACTGACTTATGTACGAATAATTCGTACATTTATCGTGGAATTTTTGTAGAGATGGAGGGGAAGCAGAGGATAATATTTTTAAAGAACCTGCAATGTTGCAAAGGCTCATTGATTTAAATAAACTCTCCGATAAAGATAAAGAACAGGCGCTTTTCAATCTTGATACAGTACTGAAAAATGCTAAAACAAGAAAGGCCTACGCTAAATAAAATTCAAAGCCATTTAAAAATAATAACAATGCAACCAGTAATAATAGATATTCTCAACAACAAAGCTGTAAGGCTTTTGCAGTACCTGGAACTGCAGCTTATACGCATGCGTAAAGAAAAAACACAGACTGCTGCAACTAACCAAACTGCTAAATACAAAGGCGCCATGACCAAACAACTCCTCACAGATATTGACAACCAGCTAAACCAACTTTGCAACGAATGGTAATAAATATTTGTAGATACCAATACCGCTATCTATTATTAAATTTATTAATTGAACCAATATGCCTTTACAATATTTAAAAGATGATTATAACAATATCACAGCGGTGGTTGTACCCATAAGCGACTGGGAAAAAATTACAAAGGCCCATCAGGATATTAATTTGATGCTGCAGCCTAAAACGGATGCTGATAGAAAAATAAAACCTTCTGATTACAGGGGTTGTATCTCTAAAGAAACTGCAGACAAATTAAATGCCCACATCGAACAATCCCGTAACGAATGGAACAACGATATTTAGCCGATTCCAATACTATCATTGATTACGTGGGCAATAAAATGCCTGACAGCGCCCTGCTTGTTTTAGATGGTTACTTTAATGATAACCTTACCATTTCCATCATCTCTAAAATTGAAGTGCTTGGTTTTAATGGTGAAGAAGATGAGTTAAAAAGATTGGCTGATTTTATCGCATTGGCCAGCATCATTTTTGTAGATGATGCCATCGCTGATAAAACCATTGAACTCCGCAAAGCTTACCGCATTAAATTGCCCGATGCTATTATTGCAGCTACCGCACTGGTTTATGGATTGGTTTTAATTACACATAATACTGACGACTTTAAAAATATTGATGTGCTTACCTGCATTGACCCTTACACACTGTAAGTAAAAAAATC
>JAYVLZ010000243.1:0-10629 GCA_043759175.1 Chitinophagaceae bacterium
GATGTATTAAAAATGTAAATACCGATACTGGTTTTTAATACGATGGGTAAAGATTAATAAATAGTATGATATTAACAAGCACATTAATAAAAAATAGAAATAAAATTTCAATCCTGTCGCCTTATAATAAATTTAATTTCTCCTTGCTACTACAATTGATTTTTTGAATTGCTTTTTCTTGCCATTTAAATTGAGTACTTCTGTAAACAGGATATAGATGCCCGTAACTAGCTGCTGATTTTTCTCACCCAGTCCATCCCAACGAAAACTGCCTTTGGTTCCACACAAGGCATTGCCCTGAAGATAGCGAACAGGCCTGCCCGTTGCATCAAAAATGGTAATGCTGGCCACATAACCCGGTTCAGGAAAACTGTAGTCAATGGTTGCAAAATCATCCTGCCCATCATTATCCGGAGAAACAATTTCTGGTGTAAGGCTAACTTCTCCCTGCACAGCATCGTTTATCCTGTACTGTGAGTTTTTATAACCGGGTGTGCCATAGCCAACCGAAGTAGCAGCAGAATGCCAGTTATCCTGCAGTTGGGTGGCTGCATTATAATCTATTCTTTCCAGCGCTACCCCTTCCCTGTTATCAATTAGTTTAAAATGCCATTTCTCACTGTACTTTAATTCATCCGTAATTGTTCCCTGTGCATTTAATATAATTACATCCCCTTCATCATCGCTAAAAGATGGCATAGATGCAACAGTAATAAATGCATCCGGATTTGTTGTGATGTATGCGGTTTTTACTACAGCAGGATCTTCAGTGATCAGCAAAAAATCCTGTGGAAATAATAAATATGATTCTAAGCTTAGCTGTGCAATACTACTTACTTCACCAGCAGTATTCCTGTTGGCGATATATGTTTGTTTCAGATCAATGATCTTATTGCTGCGGTTGTATATTTCCACATAATCTGTACCGTTAGACGGAGGGTTAAATAAAATTTCATTGATTACAATATCCAGGCTATCGGCTATTTCACTCAATCCTGCCCTGGCCGTTTTTTTATTTCCAATTGCATTGCCCACACAATCTGTAATTGCAGCAGCTGTTATGGTATATACTTTACTTCTTTGTAAAGATGAAGACAATTGCAAATTAATCCTGCCAAAACCCGGCGACATGGCTGTTGCAGCAGCTATACTGATCCCATCACCAATACTGTAATTAGAAACAGTTGCTGCTTTTGAAATATCCAATGGCTCATCAAACACCAGCACAATATTTAAACTGTCTGTTGTATAAGCCCTCAGCAATTGCGGAGCTGACTGATCAGGGTTCAATCCATCAACACTATTTTTCATTCCCGGTGTTCCCCCTCTTGTATCGGTGCTCGCTTTCCAGTTACTAAACCCTGAACAGGGATTTTTAGTATCGATCATTTCCAGTGTCCATCCACCATCTTTCTTCAATTCATTTTGAAACCAGTTGATATTATAGTTTGCTGAATGAATAACAGTGCCCTGATCAGATATCAGAGAAAGTAATTCACCTGTATTATCCAATGAAGGGAAACTGCTAACGGCAAGCGTAGTCCCAAAAACTGAAAGGGCAGAAACTGAACTGCCGGTGCAAATAATTAAAAAGCTATCCGGCTGCAAAATAAAATTGGGCAATGCGCCACTCTCACCAGAACCATCCCCTATTTTCCAATTCAATAAATTAATGGGGAAGGCCGATGTGTTCCTTAATTCTATCCATTCATTTGCAGGTAAACCAACTACTGGTGTTGGGTCTGCCATTATCTCATCAATCACAATATCATATTGCTGCGGCGTATAAAAACTAAAAGTAGCTGTACCATTATTGAGTGTATTGCCTGCAAGATCCTGCACACCATTTATGGCTAAGGTATTAATAACACCATTAAGAAAAGTTGTGTTGAAAGTAAGATGTACCAAAGAGGAATTTCCTGCATCCAGCACTGCATTAGTGGCTGCTCCAATGTTATTATTGGCAACATAATTTGCTGCTATCTGGCCGCTGCTGCTTTTTAATGGCTCATTAAATAATACATCCACACCAGTGCTGCCGGTAGTAGTTGCTGAAACAATAACAGGTGGAACAATATCCGGCACGAAAGCTTTTATTTCAATGTCATCAAAAAAATGTTTTTGAAAAAAACTGGCGGTACTTTGTTTAATTAAAAAACCAAAATAAGCAGAGGTAGTATAGGTGGCATCTGTAACTGTTCCTTCATTTATAAAACTGCTGCCATTCCCAGACAGATCCCTGGATAATGACCATTGATTGGCACCATCTCTTGTTACTTTTATTTTAATACTGTTACTGCTGTTATTAGTAGTGCCATCTGCACCATCAATGATTTTTGTACTGCCGCTGCCATCCTTTCTATATAGGCATATTTCATCTGCTGTATTTCCAATCCTTACAAAATATCCTGTAGTGGTGCTGGCTGTAAGATCGCTTGATGATGCTGTTAAAAATATATCTGTGTAATTAGTTGAAGATGTAGCAAAGGCAAGCTTTACATAAAAATTCCATTCAGCAGTAGTAGCCAATGTGTTGGTGGTACTCAGGTAATAAGTACTGCTGGCGGTAGTATTATTGCTTTGTAATTGAAGAGAAGTATTCACTGTAAAGTCAGCAGTGCCTCCTGTCCATGCAGGGTTATCGGTAAAATTTCCGTCTGTAAAATTTTCTGCCAATTGTGCATGGGCTGTGATAATTATTAAACACAGCAAACAGGATAATATTATTCTTCTCATAATTAGTAGCTGTTTTAAAGATAGGGATTTTATAAAAGCTGCAAAGCTTTTCGTTATCGTTTGCAGTTGTTTTAAAAAATAATGAGAAAGATTTTTTTAATTGCTTTTTGGCTGAATGATTTTTTGTTACTACTTTCGGCCCCGAAATGATGACAATTAAACACACAAAGACAACTACCAAACACTCGCCGTAAGGAAGGTTAAGTTATTGTTTCAGGTGTTCCGAAATAACAAGAGCCTTCCGCAAAAACGGGAGGTTTTTTTTATGCAGCCCCTGCCCCTATCCCCGCTGGCCAGCGGGGGATAAGAAAGGAGTTCAATTATGGAAAGAGTATTAGAAGAAATAACATTTTAATTATAAAAACAAAACAACAACAATGAAAGTAGCAGTAGTAGGCGCAACTGGCCTGGTAGGCAGCAAAATGCTGCAGGTATTGGCTGAAAGAAATTTCCCTGTAACAGAATTGATCCCGGTGGCTTCCGAAAGGTCTATTGGTAAAAAGGTAATGTTTAAAGGAAAGGAATATACGGTGGTGAGTTACCAGGATGCCATTGCAGCAAAACCAGCAATTGCCTTGTTTTCAGCAGGTGGAGGCACTTCACTTGAACTGGCTCCAAAGTTTGCAGAAGCTGGTATTACTGTAATTGACAATTCCAGTGCATGGCGTATGGATCCTACAAAAAAGTTAGTGGTGCCGGAAGTAAATGCCAATGTTTTGACCGCTGCAGATAAGATCATTGCCAATCCTAATTGCTCTACTATACAAATGGTGGTAGTGTTAAAACCATTGCATGATAAATACAAGATTAAAAGAGTGGTGGTGAGCACTTACCAGAGTGTAACCGGTACTGGTGTAAAAGCTGTGGATCAGTTGATGAACGAACGCAAAGGCGTACAGGGAGAAATGGCTTATAAATATCCAATTGATTTGAATGCTATTCCGCACATTGATGTTTTCTTAGAGAATGGTTACACCAAAGAGGAAATGAAAATGACAAAAGAAACGGTTAAAATAATTGGTGATGAAAATATTAAAGTAACTGCCACCACTGTACGCATACCTGTAATGGGCGGCCACAGTGAGAGTGTGAATATAGAATTTGAAAATGATTTTGACCTGGCAGAAGTGAGGGATATTTTGAGTAAAGCGCCAGGAGTAATTGTTCAGGATGATGTGGCTAATTTTGTTTATCCAATGCCATTAACAGCACATGAAAAAGATGAAACTTTTGTGGGCCGCATCAGGAGAGATGAAACCCAGCCCAATACACTTAACTGCTGGATAGTGAGTGATAACCTGCGTAAAGGAGCTGCTACCAATGCAGTGCAGATAGCTGAATACCTGCAGGAAAAGGGAATATTAGAGAACAATTAATTTCCCAGATGCTAACCTTGTTCCTTTTTTGGTAACCTGGTAAAAATATAAGCCTGCTTGTAAAGTAGTTGTTTTGATAAAGTCTTTTGCAGCTATAATTCTTTTTTGAAAAACAAGCCTGCCGGTTATATCCAGTAGCGAAATTATTTCTCCATCAGCTAAAGAACTGATAACAGTAATATCATTGTTTCTTATGACAGGAACAGGAAATAAAACATATTCACCGGGGGCTGCATAAAAAACAGCTTCCGGATTTGAATAAACAACCTGCCCATTTTTCAAGATGATCTTTATCCTGAAATTGGTAATACCTTTTTTCAAAGGATCATAATTCACCTGGTAATTAAGTTGACCTGTAATTACGGGTGTTGCAATAGGAGCGTAAGAAACTCCTTCCTGTTTCTCAAAAACAATAGTTGATACGTTGATCAATGTTCCCAATGTTAAATTGAGTTTTGCAATAGCTCCATCTTTATTTGCATAAAAAGAATTGATAAAGCAACCTGCACCCTGTTGGGTATAATCAAATGCATAACTTTTTTGTGCAATTGCACCATTACTTAAAACAGGAGCAACAGCAATAAAATTATTGGACAAATTATTTTTTGATATTACTGCAGTTGTATCGGGTGTACTTAAAAACGGCTCCATATATTTTTCATCCAGCCTGTACAATTGATACTGATTTATATTTTTCAGCTTATTCCAGTAAATCAAGATGGAATCTCCACAAACAAACCCTGTTGTGGGCCTGAGCAATGAAGTGAGTAAAAAAGTATCGGAATAAAAATAGCTGTTGTTTATCTTCATTCTAACAATTGCAGGAGAAATGGTATCAGGTACATTCCAGTAAAAATAATTTTTAGTAAGATCAATACCTGCTGCTAACGGCAACCATTTATTGTCAGCCAAACTATATTCAATATCTCCGTTACCGGAAAAACTATTTTGCCATCTTAAAATACTGGAAGAACCAGCTTGTGCAAGGTCAGTTTTTGAAGGCTTTTCCCATTTAAAATAATTCAGGCTGTCCCAGCTGTATGCAACAAAATATTGCTGATGACCTGTAAGTAAATTATAACTGCTGACGTTGATCGTATAATCTCCTGCCGCTGGATTTTCAATCGTTACCTGTTCCGCATTATTGATGCTGTCTCTTTTTCTTAAGGCTGTTAATTTTAAAGAATCAATATTTGCGAAGCTGTTTAACACCCATGGTTTCCACAATTGACCATTAAAACTTACATCAAGATCCAAATCATTTATTTATGCTTTTGGTGATGCTGCTGTTGCAGCAGTGTCATTCCATGCTAAGGTTATTTTTAATAGTTGAATATTTTCAGGAACGGTTATAACAAAAGATTGCGTATTGTCTTGTAAAATATTTCCACGCAATATTTTATCATCCTTCACCAGGTTCATTGCTTTGATTGCATTTAAATTTCCATAGCCTGTTTTATAATCAGGGCCCGGGTTACCAATATCATCCGCAGTATTTATTAAAATTGCTTTTGCCAATGCGGAGGGTAAATTATTTCCATCTAAACTTTTATAGTATTGCTGCAATAATAAAGTGGTGCCTGATACCAATGCTGCTGCTTCTGAAGTACCATTTTGCTGAAACGCAACAATATCTGGTTTTATCCTGCCATCATAGGCAGGGCCGGAAGAACTTAATGGTGCCACATTACCAAAAGAATCTACAGCGCCAACTGTGATAATATTTTTCGCCATCTTGAAGTTACCAGTAAGATTTGCATATCCTTCAATGCCTGAATAAACACCATTCAAACTGCCGGACGTTCCTGAATTACCCGAAGAAAAAACATGCAGCAGGTTTGGATTTTCGTTGGCACTTTTATCAAACGCAACTGCATTTAATCCATAATTGTTATCAATCTCAGTGCCATAAGAATGATTTTGAACACTAATATTTTTTGACAGGTATGCGTCATCTGCATCCGGTAATATTTGTTCAAAAGAGGAAGATGAAATGGGGGATTGCCATGCAGCTCCTTTTGCATAATACACAGAATTACCTGTACCGGCAATAATGGTTGCCATAAAATTAGCATGATTGGTAATTTTTGTTGAAGCCAATGGCGAAATTTCCATCCGGCCTTTCAGATCAATATCCGAAGTATCATAATAATCTTCTTTAATAGATACGTGCTGTCCTGCGCCTGTTATAAAAGGATATTGACTATGAACAAGATTTATTTTATTGGCAGACAAGTCATAGCCGGGTGTACCTAATTCAGTTACAGCTTTTGTTTTGATCACATCTATGAAGATCACTTTATCATTACTTAAAAAAAGTTTTTCTATTTGCTGATAATTGCAAACAACTGAAATGATTTTTTGATCCGCTGATATGAAAGCTTTTTTTAAATCAGGGTACCCTGAAAATAATTCCATGAAAGATGCAGTATCTGAAAGCTGAATGTAAAAATTAAAAGGAGCATTACTGTTCGTTTCGAAATTCGTGATTGCTTCTGCCGCAGGAGAAAGTTTCCAGTAATTATTTGCAGGTTCTATCCGTTCAATAAATTCTCTTTGTTGTAAAATACTATTCAATAAAATATTGTCAATAATAAATACAGATTCAGATAATTGTCTTTTTGCTTTTAATCGCAGCTGCTTTTTTAATTGCGTTGGGGAAGAATTAAGTATTTTAACTAAGTAAAAATACGTTTGGCCGGTTTTATTTACAGATGAATATTTTTTAAATATTGATGCAGGTGAGCTATTTTGAGCGATGCCAATAACACAAAACATTAAAAAAATATTAATTAAAATATATTTCTTCATCATCATTCTAAATAATAATCAATAAGGTTGCAAAAAAATTATTGCGAATAAAAAATTTAATAAACCAAATAAAGTTACATTGTATGTGCTCAACAAATTTCTTAATTAAATTTTAAAAACATTATGAAGTTATTATCAACAACCTGCTTAGCAATATTAGGTGTAAGCATGCTAACAGTATCATGTAAAAAAGTAAGCACCGATACCCAGGACGAAGTTTCAAAAGAAACATTACTTCAAATAGAAGCCCAGGGATTCAGCAGTGAAAATGTACGCAAGGTGTCCAATGGATATTTAGTAGAAGGCGACATTGTTTTAACAGAAGAGAACCTGCGTAACAAAAGCACTTCTCCTAACCTGCTGATTGCAAATGAAGAACAGTACCGAACCACCAATCTTGTAAAAAATCTGCCAAGAACCATCACTGTGTCTGTAAGCGGTACTTTAACAGGCCTTACTGTTTGGTCCAATGCAGCAGACAGGATGATTGCCCGCTACAATGCCTTAAAGACTTTGTCTGGCGTAAATTTTAATCTTACATTTCAGCGTGTAGCTTCTGGTGGCAATGTTGATATCATTGGGTTTGATCAGGGACCTTCAGGTGGCTTTATCACTTTAGGATCTTCGGGTTTTCCAAATTCTGCAGGAGACCCATACAACCAGATAAAAATGAATACCAATGTTCAGGCTTATGGCAGCAACCCAAATGAGTTTTACATTACTTCTGTATTGCAACATGAAATGGGCCACTGTATTGGTTTCCGTCATACAGATTATTTCAACCGTGCTTTAAGCTGTGGCGGAAGAAAATCAAATGAAGAAAAACCATTTTCTTCTGGTTTAGGCGCAATACTAATACCAGGCACACCATCCGGTTTCGATGCTGAATCATTTATGTTAGCCTGTTCTGCAGGTACAGACCGCACTTTCAATCCAAATGATATTATTGCTTTAAATTATTTGTATTAATACCTTATTTGATCAAAATAAAAATGGCCTGCTTAACCAGCAGGCCATTTTTTTAGAAAGAATATTTTATTAATTAATTGTCCAGATTTCATTTCCTCTCAACAACTTGTCCAGATCACCTTTGCCTTTTTTAGCAATTACTTCTTCTATCTGCATGGTCATTCCATCTTCGTAGCAGGCCCTTTCTGTTTCATAAAACACACCAAATGGTCTTGGTAAATGCACCGCCAGTTTTGGGTCATCAAACATGCGGATCAATATCTGGGCTTTGTAAAAATCCTTTTCATCATGTACCCACAGATCATCTATTGAAGCATCATTTCCAATTTCAACAATCACTGGTCGGAAGCCATCCAGTTTGATACCTTTATGAGCAGTTGCACCAAATATCAATGGCTTACCCTGTTCTAAAAATAATACTTCTTCGGCCTTGGTACTTTTTTCTGTAAACATTTCAAATGCGCCATCATTAAAGATGTTGCAGTTTTGATAGATCTCTAAAAAGGAAGACCCCTTATGTGCCTGGCTCCTGAGCAGCATAGCCTGCAGGTGTTTTGGATCCCTGTCCATGGTACGTGCAATAAAGCTTGCATCTGCACCCATTGCCAAAGCCAATGGATTGAAAGGATGATCAATACTTCCAAACGGTGTACTTTTGGTTATTTTATTTTCTTCTGAAGTAGGAGAATATTGTCCTTTTGTCAAACCATAAATCTGGTTGTTAAAAAGTAAAATATTTACATCAAAATTTCTGCGTAGCAGATGAATAGTATGGTTCCCCCCAATACTAAGGCTGTCGCCATCTCCGGTAACAATCCAAACGCTCAATTCCGGTCTCGCCGCTTTTAAACCGCTGGCTACCGCAGTGGCCCTTCCGTGAATACTGTGCATTCCATAGGTATTCATGTAATAAGGGAAACGACTGCTGCAGCCGATACCAGAAACAATTACAATATTTTCTTTTGGAATACCAATCGTGGGCATTACTTTTTGCACCTGTGCCAATATGGAATAGTCGCCGCATCCCGGGCACCAGCGTACTTCCTGGTCAGTGGCAAAATCTTTTGAGGTTAGTGGCGTGGCAGTCGTTACTGTTGCTGTGTCTGGCATAAAAAAAATAAATTAGCATGTAAAGTTAAATAAAATAAATACTCAATAATCAATAATCAATGTTCAATTTTCAACGCTCAAGTTAAAAAACCAGCGATTACAAACCGCTTAGAAAAATCTAAAGGTTATTATTCTTTTTTGCCGTTAAAATACTTTTTGCAATAATAGCAATCAATTCTTCGGTTTCTTTGTAAACTGCGTCAAGTTTACTCACTGGCTTTATCATTTCCTTTTTAATGATAACTTTCAATGCGATCCTGCATTCCTTTAACTCTTTTAAAACCACACCCATTTTATGCACAAAATCTTTTGGAGATTCCGCAGCCTGTGCTTCGCCATAGTTAAAGGCAGGCGAATGGCATGATTTAATTAACTGCCCGGCGATGTAATTGCCTGCTCTTGTATTTGGCAAAGCCTCCACCACATCAATCATTCTGCAAGTATAATCAACCAGCCTGTCTTCCAAATCGTATTTTCTGTTTTGCATTTGTTTAATATTTTTTATAATACTGTGTTACGTTCATAATGCTTATAATTGAACATTGAAAGTTGAATATTGTTTATTGAATATTTTCTTTTAATTCTTCCCAGTATTCCGCCGCTCTTCTTGTGTGAGGAATAACGATGGTTCCGCCTACAATATTGGCTACTGCAAATACTTCATACATTTCTTCAGTGGTTGTTCCAAGTTCGTGTGCTTTGCCAAGGTGATATTTGATACAATCGTCGCAACGCAACACCATGCTTGCCACCAGGCCAAGCAATTCTTTTGTTTTTACATCCAATGCACCTGCTGCATAAGTATTGGTATCTAAATTCCACAGGCGTTTTATTACAAGGTTGTCTTTGCCTAAGATCACTTCGTTCATTTTGGTGCGGTAGTCGTTGAATTCTTTTACAAGGTTTGACATTTGTTGCTTTTTTAACTGTTGAATAAAAAACAAATGTACAAGAGTGCGACGCCAATAAAGTCAAATAGTTCCATACCAGCCGCTGGTGTTTGTTCAAAAACAAGTCGTTATTTGATATTGATTTTCAATGCAGTAAAAACGACTTGTATAGAAGCAATTCAAAAGCTGGTTACAAAAAACTACATTTGATAATCAAAATTTCTATCATGAAACTTATTGCAATAGCAGTCTTTTCTCTTTCTTTTTTAATTGTAAATGCGCAAACCTTTGATGCAAAATTTTACAACAGCATGCAATGGCGCTGCATCGGCCCACACCGGGGCAGCAGGACTGTTGGTGCGGTGGGTGTACCTTCTCAACCCAATGTTTTTTACATTGGCGTAAACAATGGCGGTGTGTGGAAGACGAATGATTTTGGCAGAACGTGGAAACCAATTTTTGATGACCAGCCTACCGGTAGTGTAGGGGATGTAGTGGTAGCACCTTCCAATCCAAATGTAATTTATGTAGGCAGCGGAGAAGGCTTGCAACGGCCTGACCTGTGTGTGGGTGATGGTATTTATAAATCAACCGATGGAGGAAAAACATGGACTAACACAGGCCTGAAAGATGCACAGCAAATTGGTGGCCTTGCCATTGACCCCACTAATGAAAATCGTGTATTTGTTGCAGCGCTGGGGCATCCTTATGGTGCCAATGAAGAAAGAGGTGTTTAC
>JAYVLZ010000244.1:0-7263 GCA_043759175.1 Chitinophagaceae bacterium
CGGTGATCACAGCATTACTGGCTATTTTCTATCCAATCACTTACACCAAAGAAGGTGCAGGTTTTCAAATTGCCATTTATTTTGCGTTCTTCGCTACCATTTATGCTGTTGTTGCTAATGCCATGTATATCTGGACAGGTCTTAATGGCAAGCTGAAAGCAGCAGGTGCATCAGTTGCACATCTTGGTTTTGCGTTAATGATTGCCGGCATGCTGATTTCTGCAGGCAATAAAAAGATCATCAGCGAAGAAAAATTTAAAACCATTATGCTGCCAACAGGTATCGATCCGCTAACCAAACAACAGGATAATGCAGCAGAAAATATTAACCTTATAAGACAAGTACCCACAAGAATGGATGCGTACGAAGTGACTTACATGAATGACAGTGTGGGTAAAGAAACAGGAAGAAGATTTTATCATTTATTGTTCCAGCGTAAAAATGCTGCCAGCAAAGAAGTGAGTGAAACATTTTCATTAAGTCCTGATGTGTACATCATGAAGAATAACAACATGAGCAGTAATCCTGATACCAAGAATTATTTAACCCATGATGTATTCACGTATGTTTCTTATGTGCTGAACCCGGAGAATAAAGCAGACACCGGCAGTTTTAAAATTTATGAAGTAGCCGAAGGAGATACCATCTTTTATTCCAAAGGATACATGGTTTATAACAAAGCCATCAAGAATCCTGAAACCAATAAATTCAACATCAAAGCTGCAGGGCCATCTGTTATTGCTGACTTAACCATTACAGCCAAAGACAGCACCCAATACAGGGCCACTCCAATGATACTGGTTGACAGCCTCGGCATCAACCAGTATGATGATACGATCTATGCCCAGAACCTTTTTGTAAAGTTTGCAGGTGTTAATCCTGAACTAAACAAAATTAAAATTGGTGTAAAGGAATCAGAAAGCATGATCGATTTTGTTACCATCAAGGCTTATATATTTCCTTATATCAATTTAGTTTGGATCGGTTTGATTGTAATGGCTATTGGATTGATCATGAGTATGGTAAAAAGAGCTGGTTTCTCCCGTGTGCCTGCTGCTGTTATTTTGATCACCATATCGGTTGCATTATTTTATATGTTTTTACTTGCCAATAATTAAAGTGTATAAATAATTCAATAACCCGTGGCAGAGTTAAATTTTGTAGCTCCAGCGGAGCGAAATGTTAGTAGTAAAATTAGAATTCATCATCTTTTTGAAGCTCCGTAGGAGCGGCATGTAAGAAACATATCGCTCCTACGGAGCTAAATACGGTTTTTGATTTTCGTTTCTAACATTTCGACCCGCTGGGTCTTTATGAGCCGAATTTTAAAATAACTCCGCCACAGGTTTCAATAATAAAAACGATTACTTAAAAAGTAATCGTTATTTATTTTATCTCTATCGTTTAGCGTTTTTACTAATGAACCTCTTCCTTCAATATTTTTATCTGCATTACTGTAGAGATACTGAGTGCTCTTTGCTTGGCCAGCATTGCATTATTTCCTTCAAAGAGTTCATCCACTGTTTGTGTAAATAATTTATTCCATTGATTAAAATGCGCTGCCTTAAGGGGCACCACCCTGTTAATATGCTGATGTATCAGCAAAGGATTTCCACCATACGTGCCGGTATAGAATAACACATTCTCCCAAAAATCAAACATCACCGGGAAATGTTTTTCCCAGTTCACTTTGGCGATATCGTTAAATATATAACCAATGGTATCATCTGTTTTTACTTTTTCATAAAAGCTTCTTACCAGCAATTCAATATCAGTCCTGTTTTCAATATCCTTTTTCATGGTTGTTTTTATGCCAGCAATGGCTGTAGTTTTTGTAACAATTCTTCAGGGCAATGTTTCTGTATCAATGGAAATAATATTCTCTCTTCTTTGCGAATATGTGCATCCAGTTCGTTTCCTATTTCATTTAAAACTGCTTCCTGGTCTGGTGCATCTTTTATCGAAAGAAATAATTCTTTCAGCATTTTATGTTCCGCCACAATTTCATCCGCCAGCTTTGCAACCGATGGATGTATTGCCCTCACCATCTTCAGCATTACCTCCTCTTTTTTAAAATGTTTTTTCAAATCAGTTTTATAAAACTGAATGGCGTATGCTGCTTTTTCAATGATAGTTGTTGGCAACCCTTTATAGTCTGCCGCATTTCGTTTGATAAGCTGTGCCAGTATCAAGGCACCATGATGTTCCCTTGATAAAGGTGCCAGAGATTCGTGTCTTTTCATGTTATAAATCTTTACGGTTAAACTTCCTGGTACTAAGCCAGGCTGGTATCACAATCCATAAACCCAGTACCATTAATGATATGATAAACCCTGCAGTGGTGCCGAAAAAATCTTTGAACACAGCGCCGGTATATCCCATCAATGCAGACACATCCATCTTTAGCAACACCAGTATCCTGCTGAGATCAATAGGATTAAAAGCGCTGATGCCAATCATTGCTTTTTCTAATGGATAATCTGCAAACTGGAATAATAAGAACAATACCAACCCATCAAACAGCAGGGAGAAATATAACCACAACAAAATAGATACACCAATGCCTTTGGCCTTATCTCTTGTTTTAACAGTAGCCAGCATGGCTATGGCAACAAAAATTACTGACAACAATAATCCCACCAGCAGCATGATTAAACCCGTAGGTGTGAATTCATATAACAAAACAGGAATGCCCACGCCAATAAAAAATGCGAATGAAAGTGAAAAGGCAAGTCCTGAAAAAATGCTGAGCCAGATGGTCTTTCTTTTTAAAGGCTGGCTTACCAGTAATTCTAAAAACTCTGCACTGTTATAAACATAAATGGAGGAAAATAAAATACTCACCAATGGCACAATGATCAAAATAATATTTAGCAGGCTGAGTAATCCTTTGGCACTGTTGTCTTCCAGATTAAAAATACTAAAAGACAGCAGCAACAAAAATACCGTATAAGCCATTACGATCTTATTGCGGAGAATATCTATGATCACATATTTAATTATTTTCTTCATTGCTTTAATTTTTTAGCATTACCGATGCAATGGCTTTTGATAATTTTTCTTCGCCTGTGTCAGCCCGCAGATCACTAATACTTTTATGAAAACACAATTTACCCTCCTGCATATAAATTACCTGTGTCACCAGGTCGTCCAGTTCGCTCAGTACATGTGAGCTGATCATGATCAATTTGCCTTTTGCTTTTTCTGCAATGATCTTTGCCTTTAGTATTTCAGAAGACACCGGATCAAGGCCTGCAGTGGGTTCATCTAATATCAATACATCCGGATTAAATAAAAATGCCAGCGAGGCACTTACCTTTTGCCGGGTGCCCCCGGATAAGGTACGCATGCGCTTGTCTAATAATTTATCAACGCCAAATTGTTTTACTAAGTCTTCATCTAATTGTGAATGCTGTTTATTTCGGATATCTTTCATCATATCCAGCACCTGGCCAATGGTCATGTTATCAGGATAGCGGCCTGTCTGCGGCATGTAGCCGATATCAGCACGGTACTGCCAGTTGTGCAAAATATTTTTTCCGTTAAAAGTGATGAAGCCACTATCACAAACCACCATGCCCAGTATGCATTTGATAAAAGTAGTTTTACCGCTGCCGTTAGGCCCGATCAATGCAATGCACTCACCCTTATTGCAGGTAATGCTAACATTATCCAGCGCTTTGAGTTTTCCAAATTGTTTATTGATATTGTTGGCGATGATCATAACGGCAATGATTTCATTAATGGATGTTCGTCTTTCAGATTTTCAGGCGTAAGGCTCGGAATTACTTTTTCTGATTTATCCATCAGCGATACAATAAAACTGTGAAACAGGATCATGGCTGGTGGGTTTTGTTCAACGATCATACTGTACATACTTACGGGCCGGTATGGCACATCTCCAATGTTATTCCGGTTAAGATCGTACCCTTCATATTTATCCCAGTAATTGTTATTAAATTTATTCAGTACCAGTGAGCCATTGGTACCCACATCAAAAGTATTGCCGATAAAATTATTTTTCTCCATCATAATGTCCGAACAGCTTGCCTGTATTTTTAACGCCCAGCCATTACTGCGAAAAACATTTTTCTCCATGTGAATGCGGTTGGCACCTTCTGCATAAATAGCCATCGTATTTTTTTCAAAGCGGTTGTTTTCAATATAGCTGTCGTTAATCTCTTTCAGCAAAATTCCATACGCCGCATCACCCCAGTTTTCTTTAAAATAATTGTTAAACATTTTTACCCCTTTGGAAAACATCACTGCCACTCCTGCCCCATTATTTTCAAAAACATTACTGATATAAGCATCATCATTAGAAAACATAAAGTGCAGACCATAGCGAAGATTTTTAAAAGAATTATTTCGCCAGATAACAGAGTTGGTAACAAACTCAAAGTAGATACCATCCCTGTGACCGCTGATGGTATTGGCGATGATACGCATACTGTCGCTCTTCCAGCAATGAATGCCATTGCCGCTTTGCTGTTCTTCTATTGCATTAGCGGTAAGTACATTATTTTGTATTAAACAGTTAATTCCATACTGTGAATAGATACCAAAGAAGGCATCGTTCACAATATTATTAATGATAGAAACATTGTGCCGGTTATAAATTTTTATTGCAGCATAATCTATCATACTGGACACTCCTGAATGCTGCACCAGAAAACCATCTACCGTTACATTATCAGCATTGATAGAAATGATCTCATATTTTTTTTCGCCATCCAGCACCGGATAATTGATACCTATTAAAACCAATTGCTTGCTGATGATCAGATTTTTCTCATGATAAACTCCCTTATCAACAAGGATGGTATCTCCATTCTTTGCTGCAGCAATTGCAGCAGTGATATTGTGATACTGTTTTTGTTTTCCAACAGCAATGGTATTGGCATTTACCTGCAGGCAACCACAGCATAATATGAAAAGGATATATTTCATTTCATCAATTTATCCCAGCTGATTTTGGAACCGTTTAACTGGACAGACATTCCTTTCAAACTATCCTCATTTTTAAATGCAATTACATTGCCATTCATCGGGCCATGGATATCTTCACTCTGCAACAAAAAACTTTCACCTGCTTTTACTAAGGAGTGATCACCGGCAAAGTCAACAAGGTAAATATCTTTGATATCTTTTTCGGCAATCATTTTTGATTGAAGAAATGCAAGGGTACAGTGAACATCATCAAACTTATAGACCTTACCTTTTTTAGTGATCACTTCTGCACCATACTTTTTATCAGTGATTGTCATCTTACAGAAATAACAATTGTCCCTTCCTGTTACAATCGGTTCCGGTGCGGTGCTACAACTTTGCAACAGCATGGAACAAACTAATACTGCAATAGCGGGTGCAAATTTCATTTTCAATTTTTTATATCTCCTCCACTCAATTACTACACAGGTAAGTGATAAAAGACCTGCACCTATAAATATCCAGCCACCAATATCAGGTATTGAATAAGCACCAAAGTTGAGCAGTTGTTTAAATCCTATCAGGGGTGGCTGATAAGCCATGCCCGGCACAATTATAGCAGCGTTGGGATTAAGGTTGTGTCCATAATTATATTCCCATCTCCAAAAATCTATCATGGCAATTACACCAAAAGCAACAAACAATATAAACAGGAGGGTTAACCAGTTTCTTCTGTTCAAAATAGCGACCAGAAAGAATGCGATTGCAAAAAATATAATGCAGTAAGGCAGAATGGTGAATTCAATAAAGTCTTCATTGTGCAATGTCTTCATTCCTATATAATGGTTAAGGCCATTGATAATATCAACATTGCCCTGCAACCCTTTGGCATGAATGGTTAGGCTAAGGCCTTCAGGATATTGCGGTGCATCCAGTTCAATACGCCAGATGGGCAGGAATAAAACAATCACTAAACCAATGGCAGCAATTAATAATAACAACCTGCTTACATTGCTTAATTTATTTTTCATGTTGATCATTTAATATTTAGTTCACCAAACCAATCATCTTTAATCTGTTTATTTTTTTGCAGGTGGTAACAATACTCCATCTATTACATGTATTATTCCATTGGATGCAGGAATAGAAGCCACAATGGTAGCGCTGTTGTTAAGCATCACTTTACCATCTTTTATATTCACCGTTACATTATCACCATTTACCATGCCCAATACCTGTCCGTCTGTAAAACTCTCCGCTTTCATAGCTGCAAGGGTTACATGATATTGCAGGATGTTTTGCAGGTCTTCTTTTTTCTCTGGTTTCATCAGGCCGTCAACAGTACCTGCAGGTAATTTATCAAAGGCTGCATTGGTTGGCGCAAACACAGTGAATGGCCCGGCATTGGATAATGAGGTAACTAAATCAGCCTGCTTTAATGCAGCTACTAATGTAGTATGATCTTTAGAACCTACTGCTACTTTTACCACATCTTTTGCAGATTCATCATCTTTCACAGCTTCCTGTCCACCTGCTGAAGCTGCCGGCTGTGTGGTGCCGTTGTCATTTGTTGCAGCGGTATTATCGGCAGTGTTATTACAGGCTGATATTCCAGCGAGGAATAAACAGGCTAAAATTATTTTATACTTTTTCATATAATGAAGTGTTAATGATTATAAATTATTTTTTGAGCCAGGCTATTTTGCATTGATAAAACTTTAGTGGCGTCGCACTCGTGTACTTTATTAATTCTATTCGGCTATCTGCTCTCCGCTTTAAAAAAGTCCAGCAATGTTTTAAAAGTACAAGTCCCGATTCAAGTGTAACATCGGGATGCCGAAAAGATCGGCAAGTGACACAACGATGTTCCTATGAAAAACAACAGCTGGTAACAAAAACATTTTAAAAAAAATTAAAAAGCCAGCCGGTGTAAAATGAAACGTACTCACACCGGCCAGCAGTTATTTTAATTTATTTAGTAACTGTACTGTCCACTTTAGGATAATTTTTTCCTGTGCTGAATAACAATGGCACATTACTTCCTGCAGGAGACACTCTCAGGTAGCCCGACATTTCCTGGTGCAATGCACTACAAAAATCAGTACAATAGAATGGGAACATACCTGGCTTTTCTGCCACCCATTTTAGCGTTTGCGTTTCGCCTGGCATAATCAATAGTTCTGCATTGTCTGCACCTTTTATTGCAAAGCCATGTGGCACATCCCAGTCCTGTTCAAGATTAGTTATATGGAAGTACACTTCCTCACCAGCTTTTACGCCTTCTATATTATCCGGAGAAAAGTGAGAGCGGATACAGGTCATATATACATGCAC
>JAYVLZ010000245.1:0-13302 GCA_043759175.1 Chitinophagaceae bacterium
AAAAATTAATTCATAATTGGAATACAAAAATAGCAACCATATTTGTTTCTATCATAAATAGTAAAAATTATTTTTCAACTTTGTTAAAGTAGAATTAGTGACTCCAGAATAATAAATGCAACAACCTTTTCTCTTTTTAGTAAAATAATCTATTGCACTACTATGTTTCCCATCCCATAGTTCTGTTACAAATGAAATGGTTTATTTATAAAATAATATTTTTTTAACCAATCCATTTATTGTTACTTTTAAAGTCATAAAAATTTTGATGAAGCATTACTGTTTAACATTTTTAATTTAGAAACAAACATTTAATTATAACCCGGTTATCCTTTCATAATTAAAAACAAGCCATCCATCATGGAAAATTCAAGAAGGAAATTTATAAGAAATTTGAGCGGCTCCGTTGGCGCTATGTCCATAGGAACAAAGGTGGTAGCCGATGAAATGGTAATACATAAAAGGCTTGTATCCAAATTGAAGATCAGCGCCAATGATAAAATCCGCATTGGTTTAATTGGTTCAGGTATCATTGGACATTATGATACGGATGCCGCTTTACTGGTAGAAGGCGTGGAACTGGCGGCTGTTTGTGATTTATATACCGGGCGCCTGGAAAGGGCAAAGGAAAAATGGGGTACTCACCTTTTTACTACCAGAGATTACAGGGAATTACTTGCAAAAAAGGACATTGATGCCGTGCTGGTTTGTACCCCCGATCATTGGCATCAAAAAATAGCTATCGATGCCATGAATGCCGGGAAACATGTTTATTGCGAAAAGCCAATGGTGCAAAAAATAGAAGAAGGCCATGCAATTATTGAAACACAAAAAAAAACAGGTAAGCTGTTACAGGTAGGAAGCCAACGGGCAAGCAGCGTGGCTATACTGGAAGCAAAAAAATATTTTGAAAAGGGCACCATAGGGGAACTGACTTATGTGGAGGCTTACTGCGACAGAACAGATGCAAAAGGAGCCTGGCAATATTCAATCCCCACAGATGCATCTCCGCAAACAATTGATTTTGATAAATTTTTAGGCCATGCACCAAAAGTAGCATTTGACCCGGTAAGATTTTTTAGATGGCGAAATTATAAAGATTATGGTACGGGCTCGGCTGGTGATTTGATTGTTCACCTGCTTACCGGGCTTCATACTATTACAGGTTCTATCGGCCCTAATAAAATATTTGCCCTGGGAGAAATTAACTATTGGAAAGATGGCAGGGATGCTTACGATCTGATCAACTCCTTTATGACCTATCCGAAAACTGCAACCTTACCTTCTTTTCAATTGTACACAAGAATTAACCTGGCAAGTGGCGAAGGCAAAGGAGGATTTGGCATAAAATTGATTGGCACAGAGGGGGCAATAGATATTGGATGGAATGACTTTAAAGTGATAACGCTTAAAAGAAGTGCAGCACCGGGCTATGGTGGCTATGATTCTTTTGACAGTTTTTCTGCTAAACAAAAAGAAGACTACAAAAAATGGTATAGTGACAAATATGGCGATGCAAAAGGAGGTTATGAAATGTGTAAAACGATTGAATTTTCGCCTCCTGAAAAATATGATGACAGGGTTGACCACATGATTGTCTTCTTCAATGGAATAAGGTCGGGAACGCCAATTTTAGAAGATGCTGTATTTGGCCTTCGGGCAGCGGGCCCATCCCTTGCCTGTAACATCAGCGCTGAACAAAAGAAGGCATTAAACTGGGATCCACAGGGAATGAAATTAGTGTAGATAATTTTGCAAAACTGGACTAAAAATCACCGGACAGACTCCGCCCTGTTGCCACTTGTTACTAATCTAAAATTTTTAAGATTGCTTTAAAAGCAAGTAAAGTAACGCTCTGCCTTTGTTGATATCCCCCTGTTCCTATTAAAACTTTTACCATCCCGAAAACGCCGATGTTGGTCTTATTGACCAACATCCGAAGCCATGAAATAACATGTTCTCAGCAATGTGTAAGCATGTTAAAATCATCAATGCCTGTGTGATAAAATTTAGCCTCTGCCTTTGTTGGTATCCCTCTGTTCCTCTTAAAACTTTTACCATCCTGAAAACGCCAATGTTGGTCTTATTGACCAACATTCGAAGCAATGAAATAACATGTTCTCAGCAATGTGTAAGCATGTTAAAATCATCAATACCTGTGTGATAAAATTTAGCTGAAGAATAATAATATTCTTCGGGCAAACTGCATAAGCCGGCCTTTACCGGGTTCCAATGAATGTATTCCAGTTTTTGCATGAATACATCATGTGAATACAAATCAATGCCCAATGAATTTCTTTCCCAAAACTGGTATGTTCTGTCTTTTGCATTCACCCTGAATTTGTCCATCACCAGCGGATGGTTTTGTACTAAATCAAATTTTATTTGCTGTGCGGTGTACTTCATAAAACTATGCTGGATTTGTTCTGGTGTTCTACCTGGTAAGGCCTGCCATATTAGATGCATGTGATTACTCATGATGACGAATGCATACAGTGTTATCTTTTTGTTTGTTGTGAGATGCTGAAGGCTTTGAATAATTACATCTTTGTATTTATCTGGTTTTAATAAAGGCTTCCACTCCAAGATGGTAGCAGTGTAAAATTGTGGCCAATATATGGGGTATTGTTCCATTAATGAAAGGTCATATTTTTAATAGCAACTTTTATATAGTACGCTTCGGTTGTTGGTCAATAAGACCAACAACGGCATCCGTATTTATATTTAATAGTTTTACTACCCTTGAAATCCTCCTTCTAATTTAAAAAAATCTCATCCACAAAAGCCCATCCCTTTTCTCCTTTACCCCGGTGCCATCCAGGTAATTTACCAACCGGCACCATTACTATTTTTAAATACTTTTCTTTAACAGCATTAAAGTTCACTTCGTATCCTTTCATATAAGAAGGCGCTTCCTTAGCAGGTTGCGGAGGATTTATTTTTTTGATCAACCGAAGATGTGCAGGATCATTACCTGCCCACACTTCCACCTGCTGCGGTGGCATGATGTAACTGCCAATGTCAACCAGATTACTGATGGTTACACTGCTTATATTTTGTAACGTATCAAAATATAATAGTGCCTGCATGGGTATTCCTTTGTACCCAATCCATTTACCGCTTCTAAAATCTGTTTCGCCCTTTTTTGTATCTGCCAGCACTTTAGCGCTGATTGATTTGTAAGGTTCATCAGGTGCAGGTTGTAATAATCGGATAGAGTCTATCCGGTGACCGGCGCTGTAAAAAGTGCGTTCTGTTACATCACTGCTGATCCATCCCGGCTTGAATGCTTTTGCTTTTACGGTCATATTTTTATTCACCATAAAACCATCTTTAAAAATGGGTGACAGCAAACTATCTGGGTCTGTTCCATCAGTGGTATAATGAATGATAGCGCCTTTTACAAAGTGTTTTAATTTTAGTGCTACCGGTTCTATAACTATCTGTTCTTCATTTTCCACCATTGGTGGGTTCAGTTTGATGGTAATGGTATCTCCTTTAAAGCCTGTTTGTATTTGCGTATTTTTAAATTGCTTTTGCAAAGCCACCAGGTTTTCAGACTGTGCCGGTGTGTTCCAGATATACAACTCTGTTAGTTTGGGCAATGATGATAATGCAGCAATGCTTGCTGCAGTAACACCAGTACCGGAAAGGGACAATTGCTTTAATTCTTTTAATGTATTTAATGCAGCAATATTGGTTCCTTTAATATTGGTAAAAGATAAATTCAGTTTACGCAGATTAATAAACTGTGCAATGGTTGCAAGTTCATTGTCAGTTACGGGCATCTTATTCAGGTTGAGTGAAACGATCTGTCCTTTTACCGTAAGCAACTCTTTTAATTGTTCTGTTTTAAACTGGACCGCACTAAAAAAAGTTACACCCAAAGCTGGTGACCCTTCGGACAGCGGTGTTACCAGGCGGTAATTATTATGCAATGCTTTTATTTTAGCTTCATCGGCAGGCTTAAAGGTATATTCATCCGTTGTTTCAATAGTATTGAATATAGTTGAAGCCAGCATGCGCAGGGTATCCGTTTCCGGGAGTTCGGCTACTTTTACTGTGGCGCTGGCACCGCTTCTTATCCAGTGATACAAAATACTTTCTTCTTCTTCTGTAAGCTGTGGTTTGCCGGAAGGTGGCATGTGTTTTTTATTTTCCATTGGTAAATGAATTCTGCTCAGCAGTAAACCAACATCATTTTTTGTTGAATCCCAGAGAGCGCCATTTTTACCACCTTTCACCAAAGAAGCAAAGGTTTCCATCACCAGCTCACCCTTAGCTTTTTTTTCATTGTGACAACTGATGCATTTTGATTTTAAAATGGGCTGCACCATATTGGCATAGATGATTGCATCTTCAAACAAAACGTTTGGCAGTTGTTTATCTTTTGAAACAGGTGCCAGCAAAAAATTATCACCATGGGTAATATCAGCGCCCAGATGGCCGGTGAAAACAACAACGATTACTGCAGTGATTGCAGTAAAAGTCAAAGCCACTTTCATACTTCTTATCCTGACTCTGCAGGTATACCATGCAAGAGATATTAAAGAAATCAATACCCCACCCCACTTATGCCATGCCACCACATCCTGTGTATAGCCATCTTCCTTAGATAACAACAAACCCATCAAAGCGCTGATGACTGATGTGAGTGATGTCACCAGCAATAAGCCATCACCAATATTTGTCTGTTCAGGTAAATCCATTTTTTTTATCCCTGCAAATAATTCCCAAAAAATAGTCAGCAATAGCAGCACAATGGGGAAATGCAGGAGCAGGGGATGCATACGACCCACCGCCTGCACCCATGCAGGTAATAACAACCTGCTTTCGAAGATTAACAGGAACAGCAGCATACAGTTGAATGCAAAACTGGTGTTGAATAAAATGGTTTTCCAACGCTGCATATTTTAATACAGTTTTATTTCATCAATAAATAGCCAGGCTGGTTTGCCTTTGCCGGGATGGCCTTCCGGCAAAGATTGTACTCCTTTTAAAACAATTTTTATTTTTTCTGCAATTACTTTTTTGGGTAGTGTAATGATGATTGGTTCACAGGTAGCTCCGTTGATAATTTCATATGCAGGATTTATTTGGTCTGCTATTAACAGGAAGGATTGTTTGGTTTTATCAAAGCAATAAATATTGATCTGCTCAGGCAAAAATATCCAGCTGCCATGATCCTGCAAGCAATGAATTAATATGGAAGATAGTTTTTGCATGCCCTCCATCTGTATGTTTATTTCTACGGAATCTGATTGATAACCCAACCATGTTTTAGCATTCAGATCAGCTAAACCACCTTCATTATCCACCAGCGTATTGATTCCATTACCTGCAAACCTTTCATTGGCCAGAGTTTGCTGTATGGATTTAATCTTCAACCCATCTTTAATGAATGTAGCAGATACTATTGCTGATGGCAAAAAACCTTCGCCTGAAGTAATTGCTTTAACAGTAGTAATTGAATTTTTCAATTGAACCGGTTTGGAATAAATTTTATCCTGGGCTGTAGGTTGTTTATTGTTCAGTGTATAATGAATCTGTGTTCCTTTCTGTGCAAATTGCAATTCAACTGTTACTGCATCTTTAAAAAAAACTGCCTGATATTTTAACAACGGTGGTGCCAGTTGAACAGGCTGTCCATTACATATAGTGACAATAAAAAATGCTGGTAAAGACTTAAGAAATTTTCGCATCAAACAACCGGTGATAATTTATAAGGATATACTTTACCTGAATTCCATTGAGCGATGTACAAATTTTCTTCATCATCTACACACACGTCATGTGGGTAATCAAAGTATTTTATTGTCTGGTACATCTCCTGTAATTTGTTATCTGCATATTGTGGCTCGGAACCTCCCAGGTTGGAAACAACTTTAAAATGTTGATCCAGTATGGTAACAAAACCTGACTGCTTCCAGAGGTTTGAATTGCTCTGCAATACTGCGGTGTACAAATAATCTCCCTTAATTACCGGCCGACAAACCCAGGCACCCGGTAACGGAATCGTGTCAATATATTCTCCTTTGAACGTATATCGCTTGAAAGCATTCTGCTCACGGGAGGTAACGAGCAGGCATGGCCTGTTTTTATCCCTGCTGTCAACACAAACACCGTGGGCATTTTTTAAATGTTTTTGTTCTGCACCACGCCCACCAAAATGATTAATGTATTTACCGAATGCATCGTATTGAATAATAAAATCTTTTCCATATCCATCCGCTACATAAATATCTCCGTTTGCAGTGATGGCTGTTTCTGTGGGTACGTATTCTTCTGCCTTGGTATATTCTCCTGTTTCTTTTGGATAATCCAGCACCATCAGTACTTTTCCATCCAGCGTAGTTTTAATTACCTGGTGGCGGTTGTTATCGCAAATAAATAATACCTCCGTACCATTTTCATTGAACAATGTTAATCCATGTGCTCCCGGATATTCACTGCCCCAGGTGGTTAATAATTTTCCACTCTTATCATAAATGATCACATTGTTTTTTGTTTCGTTGGTGAGCAAAATAATTCTGCCCTTACTATCCTGCACCATCTCATGACAATCATTTACAGGGTTCTTTGCAACATCCGCCTGGCTCCAGTGTGTATTGAGTTTATAGCGTTTGTTGTTGTGACCAAGTATTGGTTCTTCGTTAAATAAAAAGGAAGGCTGGTAAATTAATCCTGCTGCTCCTAATGAAGAATTTTTTATAAAGTTTCTGCGTTGCATGGTATGATTTTTTATTGGACTGTTATTTATCTAAAGAAGAATTTTATTTAGCTATCATTTTATCTTTACTCAACATTGTTGTGTCACTCACTTGTACAATTATTTTTTATTCAGCAATCATTGATTTTATGTGATATAATTTTTTAGCGATATTTTTTTATTAATAACTACCACCCTTCGCTAACCGCCGACGGGGCTAAGAAGCCGCCGTCGGGGTTATACACAACCCCGTCAGCGGTTGTAAACCCTGACGGCGGTTAATCATCAAAAACCTGGTCTGACCTTCGGTGCCGACCAGTTACGCAACAATTCCCTTCACTACATTTCCTGCCACATCCGTCAACCGGTATCTTCTTCCAAGATGTTTAAAGGTAAGCTTCTCATGATCAATGCCCATCAGGTGCAAAACCGTTGCATGAAAATCATTTACATGCACCGGGTCTTTGATAATGTTGTATCCAAACTCATCTGTTTCACCATACACACCGGGCTTTATACCGCCGCCTGCCATCCAGATGGTGAAGCATCTTGGGTGATGATCTCTTCCATAATTCGTTTTCTCTAATTTCCCCTGGCAATAATTGGTTCTTCCAAATTCGCCACCCCAGATGATCAGTGTTTCATCCAGCAAACCCCGTTGTTTTAAGTCGGTGATCAATGCGGCAGATGACTGGTCTGTATCCATACATTGCCCCTTAATTTCTCCGGGGAGGTTGCCATGTCCATCCCAGCCCTGGTGGTACAACTGCACAAAGCGTACACCGCTTTCCGATAGTTTACGTGCCAGTAAACAATTGGCTGCATAAGTGCCGGGCACTAAGCAATCTGGTCCATATAATTTTACAATATCTTCGGGCTCTTTGCTAGTGTCAGTAATTTCAGGAACGGCAGTTTGCATGCGGTAAGCCATTTCGTACTGCTGCACTTTTGCGTTGATCTCCGGATCGCCGGATGCTGCAAATGTTTGTGCATTCAATTCTTCTAATTTATCCAGCATCTTTCTGCGGTCAGTTTTAGTGATGCTTTCAGGATTGTTGAGATACAGCACCGGATTATCGCCGCTGCTAAATTGCACTCCCTGGTGAATGGAATCTAAAAATCCATTGCTCCACAATTTTGAATATACGCCTTGTCCATTCCCTTTTCCTTTTGATAACAACACACAAAAAGCAGGGAGATTTTTATTTTCGCTTCCCAGGCCATAACTAAGCCAGGAACCCATGCTGGGGCGGTTGCCTACCTGTGCACCTGTTTGAAAAAACGTTAATGCAGGATCATGATTGATGGCTTCGGTGTACATGGTTTTTACAAAGCAAAGATCATCTACCACTTTGGAGGTATAGGGAAGCAGTTCACTCAACCATGCTTTGGATTGTCCATACTGATCAAACTTAAAAACAGAGCCTGCCAAAGGAAATTTTTTCTGATCAGCCGTCATACCTGTAAGGCGTTGTCCCATGCGGATGGATGCAGGAAGATCCTGACCAAACATCTCAATCAGCTTTGGCTTGTAATCAAATAAGTCTAATTGAGAAGGTGCACCATTCTGAAAAAGATAGATGATTCTTTTTGCTTTGGGTGCAAATTGTGGCAGACCGCTCAGTAATACTTCTTCTTCGCTTTTACTGCCAAACAGATCCGGTATCAGCAATGAACCCAATGCCACACTTCCAATACCCAAACTTAATTTTGAAAGGAATTTTCTCCGGTTGATGCCAAGATGATGTTCCAAAATTTGTTTATTCATAATCAGGTTTTTGTTATGGCTTCTTCCATATTATAAATCATGTTGATCACTTTCATTAATGCTGCCCTTGCGTTGGCATCTAAATTTTTGTTCTGTGGAAATTCTCCCACATTCAATGTGGAAGCAGCATCTAATTGTTTTTGTTTAAACTGCTGCAATTGTTCTTCATAATAAGATTTTAAAATATGCTGCTCTTTATCATTGCTCACCCTGCTGATGATCCGGTGAAATGCTTTTTTAATTTTTTCATCGGCTGTAGTATTTTCTTCCATCAGCTTTTGAGCAAACACTCTTGAGGCTTCCAGTACAGTTGGATCGTTCATCATCATCAATGCCTGCAGCGGCGTATTGGTTTGTGTACGCTTTACTTCACACTGATCCCTGTTACTGGCATCAAACAAGATCATACTGGGTGGTGGCACTGTTAATTTTATAAAAGTGTACATGCCCCTGCGATACAAAGCATCCCCATTGTCCTGTTTGTAAGTTGCCAGCTGCCCCCTGCCGGAACTTGCCATTTCCCAAAGGCCTTTTGGCTGGTATGGTTTTACACTTGGGCCACCAATAGTATTCACCAATAATCCACTGCTGAATAAAATAATATCTCTTACAAATTCTGCTTTTACTTTTTGACGGGGGGCACGGGAGAGATAAATATTCTCTGGATCTTTTTTATAATTTTGTTCATTTACTTTGGATGATTGGCGATAAGTTGCTGACATTACAATTTGTTTTACCAACCGTTTAATGTCCCATCCATGTTCCATAAAATCTACTGCCAGCCAATCCAGTAATTCAGGATGCGTTGGCAATTCTCCCTGCATACCAAAATCACCGGAAGTTTTTACAATGCCCCTGCCAAAAATTTCCTGCCACAGATGATTAACGAACACACGGGCAGTTAATGGATTGTTTTTATTAACTGTCCATGCAGCCAGTCCTAAGCGGTTACGGTTATTCACTGTATCAAAAGGCATCACCGATTTTATGGCCGCAGGATAAACCTGGTAGCCTGGCTGATCGTACACACCACGGTTAAGCAGAAACGTTTTTCTTGCAGTGTCCATTTCGCCCATTACAGACACATACAATTTGCCGGTATCTTTTTTATTAATGAATGACAAAACAGTTTTTGCTTCTTCTTCTGTAATGGTAAGAACCGGATTTTTTGCAGGCTTTGACTGTGTAACATCACCTTCGTAACCTATTTCTTTTGTGGTATTAAAAAAAGCAAACAGTTGGTAATAATCTTTTTGAGAAATGGGATCGTATTTGTGATCGTGGCATTGGGCACATTCCGCTGTTAATGCTAAAATTCCTTTACTAAAAGTTTTTGTTTTATCGATGATATAGCTGATGCGGTATTCCTCCGGTATCACACCACCTTCTTCTGTGTATTTATGATTTCTGAAAAAACCCGTTGCCAGTATTTGTTCTTTGGTAGCGTTGGGCAACATATCCCCGGCTATCTGCCAGGTAAGAAAAGTATTGTAAGGAATGTTGGTATTAAATGCATGTATCACCCAATCCCGCCATGCCCATTGTGTTCTTACATTGTCATCCTGGTAACCATAGCTGTCTGAATACCTTGCCACATCCAGCCAATGAACCGCCATCTTCTCACCGTATGCAGGTGCATTCAACAGGCCGTCTACAGCAGTTTCATAAGCATTGGAATTTGTATTCCCCATAAACTGTTCCATCATTTTTTCTGATGGTGGCAGCCCGGTGAGATCAAGAGACAGTCTTCTTAATAAACGTTCTTTATCTGCTTCTTCATTAAAAGTTAATCCGGCCTGTTCCTGTTTATTAATAATAAAATAATCGATCTCGTTTTTAGTTAGTGCTGCATTTTTAATTTCAGGTAATGGAGCTTTTACAGGTTTTACAAAGGCCCAGTGCGGTTCGTATTTTGCTCCCTGTTTAATCCATTTTTTAAAAAGTTCAATTTCATGTGGAGATAATACGCCGAGATGTGAAGATGGGATGGGCATCTGGTAGCTGGTATCGGTGGAGGATATACGCCTGTATACTTCCGACTCTTCTGGCTTAAACGGCACTAATGCAAAAGCACCCTTAGTTTCTTTTAATGGAGCAAAGGCAGAGTCAGGAATATCTAATCTTAATCCTGCCTCCCGTTTGTTTACATCAGGCCCATGGCACTTAAAACATTTGTCAGATAAAATTGGACGGATGTGAAAATTGTAACTCACTTTGTTTGGTATGGAATGAGCAGTATTATTATCGCCGTGCATGCAGGATAACCAGCTTAATATAAATGTCAATAATCCCATCACAATAAAAACCTTTGATTTCATATAGCCGATTTTTACAGTATATCTTAATTGATGTGCATGAGTAAAAATAATTAATAAAATTATTACTTTTTTTGGGCAATTATGAGGTAAATTATTTGTTTCTCCAAAGTAGTGTTGGGGCACCGTATACGTCTATTTAAAAATTTTTTTTGTATCCTGATTAAATTGCTACTTTGACGATTTAAATTATCTTTACCCAAGTAATTAATATTTAAAAATTATGGTCGCAGTTGTTGGAACATATCAAAATGGTTATGTCAAGCTTGATAAGGATTATTCATCAAATAATCCGGTAAAAGTGATTGTTACATTTTTAGAGGACATACAAACTAAATCTGAAGGAGAACTTTCTTTGTCTGATTTTTCATTTTCAAAGAGTCAAAAGAACTTAGAAAATTATAAGGGTTCGTTTAGTGACACCGTTATTGAAGAAAGAAGGCTTGAAAAATGAAAAGAAACTGGTACAGAGAGTCTTGAACTTATATTCTCAACCATAAAGATTACAGATATTTTTCTTTCGGAAATTACAAAAATTGAGTTTTCTTCTACGGTTTGGAAAAAAGTGAGAACAAAAGAAATTACAGAATTGGAAGCTCAAACCACATTAGATTTATTTGAATCAGACTACGGGAAATATACTTTTATTGCAACTGACAGTATTGTTATTGAACAGGCGAGGATTCTAATTTCAAAATACGGCATGCAAGGGTTAAGAACTTTGGGCAGCCTTCAATATCTACTTCTGTATTATTATCAAAACAAGCGGATATATTTTTTACTGCTGACAAGCTTTTAAAATCTCTTTTTGAAACAGAAGGGTTACCGATAGAGATGCCCGGGAAGTAGCATCACCCTAAATACGGGTGGGAGATTGGAATCACCCAAAGCAACTTCCCTTACTTCTTTAAGCAGACCGATGATCCCCTGCACCTAATCATTAAAATGATAAAATAAATCACATGAATAATTTAAAAGATAAAGTAGCCTACATCACCGGCGGAAGTAAAGGCATTGGCTACGGCATTGCAAAAATATTATTAGATAATGGTATGAACGTTGTCATCACCAGCCGCACATTAGAAACAGCACAGCAGGCTGCTGCATCTTTAACAACTGATACTTCCCGGATACTGGCTTTGCAGAGTGATGTGAGTTCCCTTACTTCTGAAACCAATGCGGTAAAAGCGGTAACGGATCATTTTGGTCAATTGGATGTGGTGGTTGCTAACGCAGGCGTAGGGCATTTTGCTTCTATAGAAACATTATCTGAAACTGACTGGAAAGAAATGATCGATACTAACCTCACCGGTGTGTTCAACACAGTAAAGGCAAGCATCAACGACTTAAAAAAAACGAAGGGATATATTATTACCATTTCCAGCCTGGCTGGTACTAACTTTTTTGTAGATGGTTCTGGTTACAATGCCAGTAAATTTGGCGTGGTTGGATTTACACAGGCAATCATGCTGGATCTGAGAAAATATGGAATCAAGGTAACTACTATTATGCCCGGTTCGGTTACCACACATTTTAATAATCATGAACCCAATGATGCAGATGCATGGAAGATTCAGCCGGAAGATATCGGGCAAATGGTTGTTGACCTTTTAAATATGCATCCCCGTACATTACCCAGTAAAATTGAAGTTAGGCCCACTACACCGGACAAATAATCATCAGCCATCAAACGATTTATTTTTTTAAGATGACCCAACCTATACAACCTATTAAACACAGAACCACTGTTATTTTAATACTTGGATTTCTATCTGCCATTGCACCCTTTTCTATAGACATGTACCTGCCCGGTTTTCCGGCCATTGCAAAAGACCTGCATACATCTATAGAAGCGGTGAGTTATTCATTATCCAGTTTTTTTATTGGCGTTTGTATCGGCCAGGTGCTATGCGGTCCATTGCTTGACAGGTATGGAAGAAAAATGCCTCTATATATTGGCATGCTGTTGTTCATCATCGCTACCATTGGCTGTGTGTTCACCACCTCTGTGGAAGTATTGATTGCATTGCGTTTTTTACAGGCCATCGGTGGATGTGTAAGTATGGTAGCACCCAGGGCCATTATACGGGACCTGTTTCCCGTTAGCGAAAGCGCCAAAATATTTTCTTACATGATTTTAATATTGGGCGTATCACCCATTATTGCACCTACTGCGGGGAGTTATATGGTTACTTATTTTGGCTGGCACAGTATCTTTATTTTACTTACTATTTTGGGAGTGCTCCTGATGATTGCCATGGTAGCAGGACTGCCGGAAAGCAAACAGCCTGATCCCCATTATTCCCTGCAACCCAAAACTATTTTAGCAAGTTTCCGCATTGTATTAAAGCAGCCACAATTTTTTACTTATGCCATTACCGGCGCTGTTTCTTCTGCAGGTTTATTTGCTTACCTGGCGGGTTCGCCATATGTTTTTATGGAATTGTTTGGCACCACCGAACAGCAGTATGGCGGCATCTTTGCATTGATTGCGGCGGGTCTTATCACCA
>JAYVLZ010000246.1:0-5119 GCA_043759175.1 Chitinophagaceae bacterium
TAAAACCAATACCACACTACTTTTCCACCTATGTGCATTTCCCTTAACTTTACGCCAATGCGATAAATCGGGGGCTATGGTGTCCCCACCAGCCAGCAACAATTATATATACACTATTGCCAGTTAATTGAAAATCAATAACGTGTATGCTGGCTTTTTTGCAGCCACGCTGCGTAGCGAATTTGAAATGCGCCCTTGTGGCAGAACTAAAATTCGTTTTTAAGTGCAGATAGATATTGCCGTATGTACATTTCTTTTTCTTTGCGCCTGTACTGCATAATAAAACGTGGATGCGGAACGGGAATGATTTGCTGAAACCAATGATATTTTTCATTCAGGCTTTTAAGAAAGTTAAAATTTTTTTCGCCCCCAATGCAGATGCAATAATCAGTAAGGAAATTAAAAGACAATTGCTGTTGGATGCTTTCCACGATAAAAGCTGTTACTGCTTTTACTAATGTTGCATCATCATAGTAATTCATGTTTTTCCCATCTTTCACAAAACCCAATGGACATACAGCTCCAATAAACCAATCACCATAAAATTGTTTTACACCACCGTATTGGCCTATCATTTCATAAATAAATTCTGCAGATAGTTCGGATGAGTTGCCGGGGGAATGTTCAATGCTGCACTTATTTTTTAATTGCCTGGGGCCTGTGAAGTTAATACCGGTAAGGCCTGCCCCAAAACGACCAGGGTTAATGCCAAGCATCAGCCGCCTGGGATTATTGTCATTATAAAATGCCAGCAGAAATTGCTCCACCAAATTCATTACTTCGGCATTTTGCTGCGGATATAAAATTTCTACGCCACGTGGTATTTTTGCTGGTGGTTGAAGTTGTTTATAAAATTGTAAAAGTTGATCAGCAAATTTTGTTTGCATATAAACAATGTATAAAAGCTAATTTCAGAAGCTGTTTAAAAACAGAATTTTGATTTACCATGTAAGCCATTCGTGTGCATACGAACGGCGGCGGCACCGAACCACTTTTAGCCTGATAAGAAATTCATGCAATCATTTTTTAAACAGCTTCTCAGCGGTTACTTATTGCCTGGAAATAATACTACGCAATTTGTCCACGCTTTCTGTTTTTTCATACTTGAATGGCAATTCTTTAGAAAAACCAGACTTGGTTAAAGTTGCCATCCCTTCAATCCGAAGCAATATTTCTTTGCGGTTATAAATATCATTTTGATTTTTGATCACACTTACGTTGTCCAATTTTATCAATGCAGGAAGAATAAACTCTGAATTCTTTTTCACTGAAACTTTTTCTGCCAGTTCAAGACGGCCAATGTATTTATTGTCAACATAAACTTCACCTCTTGCCTGGGTCAGGGTAACTGAATAATTATTTGGATTATAATAAACAAAATCAACACCGGCTGTGGATTGGAGCAAGCCAGCTTCTATAAGTCTTGCATTTTGGACGTCCCTGTATTCAGGTTCTTTCAGATCGGCTGTTTTGCAGGATGCTAAAAATATCATAGCAACAACCAGGGCAGATAATAAAACTTTCATGTTTGTTTGGTTTAAATTGTGGTGAATACATTTAATATTAAATTATCGCACCACAATCTGTTAACGACTTTGTAAAGTATAAAATATAGCTGATACTGTTTACCTGCACAGCGTTTTAATAATTTTTTCATGTTGTGGAAATTCGCTTGCTAAAACTGCAGCATCTGCAAGTTCAAAATCCAAAAAATCAAAACCTGGTGCCACGGTGCAACCAACAAAACAAAAATTACTTCCTGCAGCAGGCCTGCTGGCAAACCAGCAATTGGCAGGCACTACGAATTGAAACAGCAGGCCTTTGGTAATATCATTGCCAAGATGAATAATATCAAGCTTGCCATCTTGCTGCAGTACATAAACATCCAGCGGATCACCTGCGTAAAAATGCCAGCACTCATCACTTTTTATGCGGTGAAAGGCGGAGAAATTTCCCTGCTCCAGTAAAAAAAAGATAGCTGTGGAAAAGACTCTTGTCCCACCAAATCTTTCGGGTAATGATAAGGCTGAAATTTCTTCATTGCTTTTGTAATTTTCCCTGTACCAGCCACCTTCGGGATGATGTTGCAGAGAATATTGCTGTATGAGTTGTTGTGGAGTGAGCATGCTAAATTTTATAACGAATGCTGAAAGATACAGAAAGCTGTTTTTACCGTTATTATTTGTTAATGAAGAAAAAACGCAAAGAACATACTTGCTTTACTGCATAATAAATTATATTTTGTTTAAAATATCCAACCCTCTGCATACTTGCTTTATCCTCACTTTAATTAACTTTTATTTTTTAATGTTTAAATTTTTAGAAAAATGAAACAGTTCAGAATCTTAACAACCTTGTACGTTGCTGCCTGTACGCTGGTCCTATTCTCCTGCGGAGGTGGGGAAGAAAAGAAAGCAGATGAACCCGGTGTTGCAGCAGATACTGCTGTAGCTAAAACCACAGAACCGGCTGCTCCTGCGCCTGCTGCTAAGCCTTCCAATGTTTTAATCATCATGCACAAAGTGGCAAACTTTGGTAAATGGATGCCACTGTATGAATCGCATGATTCCGTACGGCAGGCTTATGGTCTTCATAATTATGTAGTGGCAAGAGGTGTTAATGACAGTAATACGGTAATGATTGCGCTAAGGATGGATGATGCAGCCAAAGCAAAGCAATTTGCTGCACTGCCAGATTTAAAGACAGTCATGCAAAAGGGAGGAGTAAAGGGAGTGCCTTCTTTTAAGTACCTGGATGTGCAAATGATGGATTCATCGGCCAATGCATTACCCACCCGTGTGCTGTTAACTCATAAAGTAAAAGACTGGGATGCATGGAAAAAAGAATTTGACAGCCACAAACAGGTACGGATAGATGCAGGCCTTACGGACAGGGCTGTTGCATACAGCGTAGGTGATAATCACCAGGTAAGTGTAGTTTGTGTTGTTAGTGATTTGAAAAAAGCTGAAGCATTTTTCAAATCTGCGGACCTGAAAGAAAAGATGACCAAAGCAGGTGTGGAAGGGGCGCCCACAATTTTTTATTATAATGTAGTGAAAAAATATTAGTGCATTGGATTGAAAATAGTTAATATCTCTTTTTTAGAGGTGACAGTTTTTTAAAAACTGTCGCCTTTTTTTTATGCGGTAATTCTTATTGATCTGTGTAAGGATTGTGTTGTATTTTTATACCTCAACAGGAAATTATGAAGCCAATCATGAGAAGGAAATTTTTAGCAACCGCAGCTACATTAACAGCAGGCACCGCTGCCTCGGCTCTGCCATTACAAAATACAGAAGAAAAAAAACAATTGGTGCACCATGTTTTCTTCTGGTTAAAGAACCCGGATTCTATTGAGGACAGGGATAAATTAGTGGAGGGGGTAAAAACGCTGGCAAAAATCGAATCCATTCGTAAACTACATGTGGGCATACTGGCCAGTACAGAAAAAAGAGAGGTGGTGGATACCAGCTGGCAGGTTTCTGAACTCATGTTTTTTGATGATACCGCTGGCCAGAAAGTTTACCAGGATCATCCCATACACCAGGATTTTGTAAAAAACTATAGCCACTTATGGGCAAAGGTTTTAGTGTATGATGCCGCTGAAGTATAAGAGATAAGAATAGTTAATGCAACCGTTTTAATATTTACGTTGTCGTATAAAAAATAGCAAAGTATGCGTACAATATTTTTTATTTTGATCATGGCGGCATGTTGCTTTTCCTGCAAAAAAGATACAACGAATGCTGGTAAAACGGTTGAAATTTATTTACTCAAAACTTACCAAACAGTAACTGGTAAATGTCAGATAGATCCTTCAGCTTCCAGCTTACAAGATATCGCAACTATTAAAAATGATGATATTGTAGTGTATTCGCAAACTGACCATCAGTTCAAGCTCACAGATAACGCATTTCAACAAGTAATGGCTTTTGGAGATTTTATTCCATTTGCAGTAACAGTAAACAAAGTGGTTATTTATTATGGTATTTTCAAACAGTACTACTCCAGCTCATCCTGCGATAATTCTATAATCATGAATATAGATTTGATATCAGAAAATACAATAGAACTAAACCTTGGTTATCCGGGCCTTCTGCAAGGCGTAACAATTGATGACCAGCGCAACAATGCGACTCTGATAGCAACACTTGAAAGCCAGGGTAAATTAAGATAACCGTATCAGCTATATGCTTTCTAACAATTAATCTGGATTTGATATCTCTCTGCAAATAGTAATGCAACACTTTTTTAACATTATTTATCCCTTTTAATTCTTCCTGTTGATTACTCAGTTTCTCTTACAGAAAAGAATATTACTACCTAAATACCCATCTTATTTTTTAAAACTGATATCAATCATTCCTGTAGCTGAAGTAGGTCACCGGCAAATAACGAAAGCGTTTTTAACTTTCCAGACTTTTTGAATGCATTCATATGCACCAGAGTTATTAACAGACGAAATAATTCATCATGGCCAATACAGATAGCACCAAACCAATTGATTTAACGCTGCATGCAGAGGGTACTGGTCCGCTCAGATCAATCCGGCCTGTTTATGTTGATTTTATGCCGCCCTGCAACAGTGCCTGCCCCGCCGGTGAAAATATACAGGGCTGGCTGTCTCATGCCCAGGCTGGTAATTATTTTGAAGCATTTCAAACAATAATGGAAGACAATCCTTTTCCGGCTTTGATGGGAAGGATTTGTGTAAAACCATGCGAAACCGGATGTAACCGGAATCATATTGATACTACCATCAATATCCATGCAGTAGAAAGATTTATTGGTGATGAAGCGATAAGGAAGCAATGGCCGGTCCGGAATAATGTAACACCTACAGGAAAAAAAGTTTTGGTTGTTGGGGCCGGACCTGGTGGTTTATCTGCTGCTTATCATCTGACAAGAATGGGCCATACTGTAGAAATTTTTGAAGCTGGCAGTCATCCGGGAGGACTGCTCTGGACGGGTGTTCCGGACTATCGTTTACCCAACACCATACTGAAATCAGAAATTGACCGTATTGTAAAAATGGGTGTTACCATACGCCTGAATTATAAAGTACAGGATGTATTGGGTGAAAAAGAAACTGGAAATTTTGATGCAGTATTTCTTTCCA
>JAYVLZ010000247.1:0-32080 GCA_043759175.1 Chitinophagaceae bacterium
CGCCTGTAGTTTTTGCGAAAATGGGACGTCTGAAATTTGTCATCAAATCAAAGCCCATCACCTTTGCTGCGCCAATAGCAATATCTGAATACCCGGAGAAATCACAATATATTTGAAATGAAAAAAAGAACGTTGCTAATAACAATGTCATACCATCATGTTGTGGTACATTTTCATAAGCAATATTTACATAAATTCCCAGGCGGTCTGCTATTACCAGCTTCTTAAAAAAACCCCAGATCATTATTTTAAGCCCCTCAAATATTCTGTCACTATCCAAAGGATGCTTTTCCCTGAATTGATGTAAAAGATTTTGTGGTCTTTCAATAGGGCCGGCTACCAGCTGGGGATAAAACATAACATACAATGCATAAATACCAAAATGACGTTCCGTTTTTTGATTACCCCGGTACACTTCAATCGTATAACTCATAGCCTGAAAAGTGTGAAAAGACAGTCCTATGGGCAATAATATTGACAGGTAGGGCAAAGGGTTTTTCAGCCCAAAACCATGCAGTAAAAAAGAAAAGTTTTCATTGATAAAGTTGTAATACTTAAAAACGCAGAGCACGCCTATATTGGCAATTAAACTACAAATTAGATAAAGTCTTCTCTTTTTGCCAGATGCTTTTTCTATGAAAATGCCGGCAAAATAATCAACTACAATTGTGAACCCAAGGATAAGTATATAAATAGGCACAAATGCCATATAAAAATAGCAGCTGCTTAATAATAATAAAAACCATCGATGCCGTTGAGGCAAAATAAAATATATGGAAGTGACTGTAATAAAAAAATAAACGAAATAAAAAGAATTAAAAAGCATGATTTTAATTTTAAAGCAGTTACTTTTTTGCTGAAAGAATATCTTTCGATTGCTGAATCCAATTATCAATTAACTCTTTTTCCCCTTTAGTAAGCCGTGCGGTTTTATGCATCCATTTATAAGACATTAAAGGCATTAAATCATCCCTGATACTATTTGAAATTGAAGTGAGTTTGCTCAATTTTTTCCTTGCTGAATAGTTGCCAAACTCACTAAAATTCAATGCTTCTTTGCCCTGGCTGATGTGCCAGGCCATTAGCCAGCCCATCGGTTGAATATTTGTGTACCATGGATAGATAGTGTTGTTACTGTGACAATCATAACAGGCATTTTGCAAAACAATCTGCACAGTGTCAGGAATGTTTACCCTTTTTGAAATATCAGTTGTCAATACTCCGGCACTTTTATTTTGGGCTGGCTGTATAAATTGAATGCCAATAAATACAACAGGTATGGTTAACAGTATTTTTTTAAAGCGGTTCATTATTATTTTATTTCTTCTTTTACAGTACCACATGTTGGCATTGCTTTACCCAAATAAGGGTTTTTAATTTCTTTTGTTTCGCTTATCCAAAAGGCGCCTTTATTGTTGTTGTACATTGGGCAAAAGTCTTTATAGAGTGCCTGTCCGCCTCCAAATGTTTTTACCAAATCGTACATGTCTTTGCTCAACATTTCAAAATGCTCCCGTTGGTGTGCAATGTTTCCTCCGTTTTTTCCTATGTGCTCTGAATGTTCTTTAGCATCGTCTTCAATATCTGCATACACTTTGTTTTCACCGGCTGAAAAAGCTGTCTTATCTATTTTAGAGAAGGCAGTCAATATTGCATTTCCTGCTGTAGCTGCATCCTGACTTTTATCAGCTGCCAAGGCGTTTTTTAATTGCAGATATGCTGAAATTATTTCCTTAACAGGAAATGCTACGGCATTTGATGGCATAGTGGATGAACTTGCTGTGTCTTGTGTTGCATGTTCATGGGGCGCCATCCCTGTATCGTCATGATGATCTTGTTGTTTTGTATCTGAGCTTTTGTTATTGCCGCTGTTGCAGGCTGCTAAAGTTGTGACTGCTATTGCAGTGCTGATAATTATTTTTTTCATCGTTTATTTTTTTAGTTAGTTAATGCTGATAGCCTAATCCTGCTTCCGGAAAGAAGAGACAGAGAAAGGCATGTTTTTTCTTACAATGTTTCTTTAACACTGCCACACGTAAGCATGGCGCTACCGTAATAAGGATTTTTTATTGCCTTACTGTTACTGAGCCATGATGCTTTTTTCATGGGACAATACTGCTGGTAAACTGGTTCGGTGGAGAGCTTTATCGTTTTGGCCAGTGTAAACATATTGGCTGATAAAGTTGCAAACTTTTCCCTCTGTACTTTGAGGTCTTTAGTTTGAGAAATAGCAGCAGCATCGCTTATTAAAGCATTGCGGCTTTCATCTTTTACTATTTCTTTATCTATTTCATTTAATGTGTTTACAAATGCTGATGCGCTGGCAGCGGCTGCATTCGCATTGCTGCCAACTAATGCATCTTTCAGGCTGAGATATGAAGTGAGTAAGCGGGAAGATTGTGTTTTTATACTATCCTCCCGAAGAACCGGGACAGGTTGTGCAAGACTTTGCTGCACAAATGCAGTTGCAAATAATGCAACCATGAAGAATATCTTTTTCATTTTTTTTTAATTTAATCTGATGTTTATACAAAATAATTACAGGCATAAGAATACCTTATGCAAAAAACATTAGATCAAATCATATTTGAAAACTTTGGATTGCTATACGGATGTCTGGTATGGGAGGGTGATGCCCACGTACAAAATATTTAATGCTTGTGGTTATCTGTGAAGGAAATGTGACATCAATGTTATAGTAAGATGAAATGAACGCTGTAAAGAATACCGGATGAACCAGGGTATTTGAATAAGAAACTGCTTTATCTGTCTGTGATATTTTTACAACTTTATCATTACAGCAGTCATCTTTTTTTGAATTATCTTTTTTATCCTGATGCTGTTCTTCAGCTTCATCGTGATGGTGATGTTTTTTAGCATCTGCATCTAAGTCTGCTGAAACATTGTTAGATTTTTTGCTGTGATGCTGATGTTTTTTACCATCCACATGAACGTGTACTGCAACTTCCTTTTCATCATCATCGTGATGATGGGTAGTGTTAAAACCCATATCTACACCCATAGCACAGGCAAATCCTACTATTGTATTCAATGTGAATACGGTGAGCAGGAAGGCCGCTTTTAATTGTATGGAGATATTTTTTTTCATTTACAGTATTGTAAAAATAATGCAATTTTAATAAAAATAGTAATTCAGCACCGTAAAGATATACTGTATGTATATTTTGGAAGTTATATAATTATAGAAAGGTTTTATAGAATTATGGGATTGTCCCGTTTATTTTTTCTTCTTTTACGGTATTCATAAATAGTAAAGCAAATAGTTCCTGCAATTAATGGGAACAACCAGTCAACCAGCCTTAAAGAAGAGGTATGAAAGTAAAGGTTAAAAACGGGTATATAAATAAGCAGCAGCATTAACGACATTGACAGGGCAAATGCAAACAACAAATATTTATTTGAAAATAAATATTTCCCCAATGCTGGTCCATAGGTACGCCGTGATAAGAGATTGGCATATTGACCAAATACAACGGAAACAAAAGTAATGGTCATTGATTTTTCATAATGATTGGTCAGATGATGATTATAAAAATAGGCTGCCAGGAAAGCACCGTATGCAGCCAACCCCATTACAGCGCCATTGAACAGAATTCCCATCATCGTTTCTTTAGTAAGTATTTTATCCTTTGGATTTCTTGGAGGATCTTCCATCATCCTTTTTTCAGGAGGATCGTAGGTAAGCATAATTAGCGGAAACATTTCTCCAATCATGTCGATCAATAAAATCTGCACAGCAATGATTGGCGTGGCGATTCCTGCAAACGCACCGGCAAAACCTGCCAGCACACAGGTTAATTCCGCAATGTTGGAGGAAAGGTTTGTCTTGATTGTTTTTTCAAGGTTTCTGAAAATAGTTCTTCCTTCTTTAACAGCCAGTACAATGGTTGAAAAATTATCATCCAATAAAATAATATTGGCGGCTTCCTGTGCAACCTTTGAACCATTTAATCCCATAGCGACTCCAATGTCAGCTCTTTTTAAACTTAATGTATCATTTACTCCATCACCAGTTACTGCTACTACTTCGCCTTGCTTCATCAACAGGTCCACAATACGAAATTTATCATCGGGTGATACTCTTGAATAAATTACTGCTCTCTTTTTGAAGGAAACACAAACTTCTTCATCACTCATCTTTTGTAACGAAGCACCGTTAATCACATCTGGAAATTCGTTGTTCTCATTCATCAATCCGATATTTTTTGCAATAGCTTTTGCTGTTACTTCATTATCACCGGTAATCATAAACACTTTCATGTGTGCTTTGAAAACAGATTCTATTGCCGCTTTTACTTCTTCATGCGGCGGGTCGAGCATGGTAACAAATCCGGCAAAGGTTATATCCTGTTCCGCATCTTCAATTGTATAATCTGATTTGCCGTCAAGGTCTTTGTAAGCAATGGCAATAATGCGTAAAGCATTTTCTGCAAATGCCGCCGACATGGAAAGTACTGCTGCTTTTTGTGACGGCGTAAATTCGTTTACTTCGCCATTTGAAATAATCCTTGTTGATATTTCTAATACAGATTCTAATGAACCTTTTACAAAAGAAATAACCTTGTCATTATGTTTCCGGATGATTGCCGCCCTTTTACGAAATGAATCAAAGCCGAAAGATTTTACAACAGGGTAATCGTTATTCACTTCTTCCAAACTAAAACCTGCTTTCATTGCCAATGCAGCAAAAGATGCTTCAGTGGGGTCGCCAATACAATACCAATTCGGATGATATTTATCAGGTGGATTTATTTTACCTGTTGAGGAAAGAAAACCCGAAAGAAAAAATACTTTCAATTCACCCAGTGAATCTTTTTTTAAAACCAGTCCTTTTTCATCGAGGATTTCACCATCGGGTTTATATCCTAAACCGGAGACAGAAAATGTCATCCCGTTTAAATGACAGCCGGTGATGGTCATTTCGTTTTTGGTGATTGTTCCTGTTTTATCAGATGCAATAACAGTAGCGGAACCCAATGTTTGTGCAGAGGCAATTTTTTTGACTATCGCTTTTCTTTTGGCCAGTCTTCCTACTGCCAATGCAAGCGCCATCGAAATTTGTGCTGGCAGTCCTTCCGGAACCATGGCTGCAGCAACGCTGATAGAAAATACCAATGCAACCGCCATGGTATCGTTCAGAAGCAAACGTGTACCGAACAGAAGAATGCCAATTACCAATGTTGCATAGGTGAGTTTTTTTGCAACATCTTTTATCTCCGTTTGAATGGGTGCATCGGTTGATTTTATTTTTGGGGAAGATGAACTTATTTTTCCAATCTCTGTCTGCATACCCGTTGCGTAAACAATACCCTTCGCCTCACCTCTTGCAACAGTGGTACCCATGAACAAGAATTTTTTATTTCTGAAAGAAGGCTATTTTCTTCAATCGTAAATAAATGGTCTTTCGAAGATGGCAGTGATTCGCCTGTAAGAATAAATTCATTGGCAGAGAATCCTCCCGATTCAATCAGCCTGATATCAGCGGGTACACCCACACCTTCGGATAATAATACAATATCTCCAGGCACAAGGTCTTCTGAAAATATTTCAATGGCTTTCCCTTCCCTGGTAACGGTGCATTTATCCACCACCAGTTTTTTAATAGATGCCAGGATATTTTCCGATTTCCATTCCTGGTAAAAACCAATCAAACCATTCATCACAACAATTATCAAAAGAATAAGTCCATCTCTTGGTTGCTGCAGGTAAAAGGAGGTCAGCGAAGCAGCGATTAAAATGATAATCAACGGGCTGGTAAACTGTCCAAACAGAATTTGGAGAAGACTCCTGGTATTGGCAGCTTTTAAAACATTCCTGCCAAATTTTTGTCTTGCAGAAAGTATTAGATTTTCATCAAGACCAGTTTGAATCTTACTGTTGAATTGTTTAACGGCAGCATCAATGTGTTGTTTGTAAACTTCCATTTGTTATTATTTTATCAACATTTATTTAATTGATTAAATAATTAAAGATTTTTCAAAATAAAATCAATTCGTTCTTCAGGCCGAAGTACAGGAACATGTACAACAGGAAAGGGAAGCGATTCATAAACTTCGGTAATCAATGAATGAATTTTCTTCTGTGCTTCTCCATCTTCTAAACGGGCATAATCGTTAACCAATGGAAGAAAGTCAAGAATAAAAATTTTTTTATAGGACACTTTTTTCAGCAGCTCATTTAATCTTTCATCTACCGGAAGATTAAGAAACCGGTAATAAGCCAGTGAATCCGGAAGGGCTCTGTCAAGAAATATAATTTCGGCTGGCGAAAGATATGCTTCCTGTTCTATTTGCATATTTCGGGCGCCTGTTTGAAATTCCATTTGATTTTTTCTTATATTTTCAACTGTTCTTCCAGATATTCTTTGCGTATCAATATAATGGCGTGCATGTTCAATCGTGGTTTTATATCCCCTGTTCCTGAGCATTTGAACAGTGGTGGTTTTCCCGGAACCCGGCCCACCGGTTATTACATACCAGTTTGTTTGCTTAATTCGAATGCTATTGCTCTTAGCAGATTTCATTAATATTTTCTTATCGTTTTCAATTTTTGTTTTAGCATCCGATATCATTTTTTTGAGGCACCAGTTGCAATACCAGTCGGCAAAAAGGAAGGATACAATTTTAGCAAACCATCCTTTTGGTTTTTCGTATGTAATGGATAATTCAGCCTGTGTTATATTTCCCTTTGGATAAACCAGTAAATGCATCCTGTACCAGGAATAGATGATCAACTTCGATTCGCCGGTTGTTTCCCAAACTTTCTCCACTCCCTCCACCCATTTGGTAACTTCTACCGTAAAATCCATATTCATTCCCATCATGGTTCCTGTCCACCTGTATTTTGTACCTAACCCCGTACGATTTGCCGATAAATATTCCAGGTGCAGTTTGCTTCCCATCATCATCGCAGATGATTCTGTCATGTGCGTACCTGTAACCCCCAGGTCGTCAAGATAGCTGAAAACTTTTTCAGCAGGAGCATTATAGATTTCAGTTCTTTTAATTGTTTTCATAAACCGGTTGCATCTTTAAAAAATTCTTTCACAAAAGGAAAATAAATTTAACAAACCTCTGGGCATGGGCATTCTCTTATATTTCTTTGGTCATCCGTTCAATGGATGCTTTATAAATTAGTTGAAACTTGTCGTCTTTCATGAATTTAGAAAGTTCGGGTTTAAATTCCCCGGCTCTTTCTGTTAAGGCAATCATCTTGTTATTATTCTCTGGGTTCTCAGGGTTTGATTTCTGAATACGGATCACTTCTATAAATTCATCCATCCACTGTCCATAGCGGATCATGAATTGCTGCTGTGCAGTATTTAACTTAAGAATTTCTGCGTCATGGGTGAAACCGGCCAATGCTTTTGTACTTAACAAAGAGCCGGTTGCAGACAAACCGAGCAACTGCATGAAAATTCTTCGTGTGGATTTTTTCCCTGACATATACATTGATTTTTAAGTGTGTGAATATTTTGTTTTCATTACTTCTTTAATTGAGTATAGCTGATTATTAGCAAAGAATTTTTTGAGCCCTGCTGTATCGAAATAAATGAGCAACTGTTGTGTCGCACTCTTGTGCTTATGGATTTACATTCATCCATCAGGGCAGTAATGCTTATCTCATCTGTATTTCAGCATATCATCATTCATTACTATAACATGATTGTTTTTTAAAAAATATGCAGCAGGTATTTTAAATGAACAATTTCATTATCCATAGCAGCAAATTCATACTTGCTGCTATGGATACCCACAGTACAAGGGTGCGATGCAACGATGCAGAGGAAAGATATGCTGCCAGGTCAATAAAACATTTAATGCTTTAAATTATGCATTGCTTAATCTGCCTGTAAAAAGTCAAGTACCTTTTTATATTCGTCTTCATTGAGCATAGCCCGTTGCCGCATGTGTGTATTAACTATTTCCCACTGGGAATTACTAAATGCAGAACTTGGGGGAGAATTGTGGCAGCGCCTGCAGTTCTCACTCCATAACTGGCTTCCGCTTTTATCGGTTATTTTAGAAGAAATACAGCTTTGCTGTATTGCTGCACCAAAAAGTAAAATGGTTATGATGATTATAATATTATTACGTTTCATAAAAATCTTTTTATAGATTATAAAATTAAAATCCCACTGCAACCTGTATAAAGAACGCATTTCTATCTTTTTGAGATTGATATGCAAACTTCAATGCAGTGCGCCATGAGTACCAGTAATTGATACCATAAGTGTATTGTTTTATTTTTTCTGCATCCATTATGCCCTCAGGTGGGGTCAGACCAGAAAAACGAAATACCAATTCAGTTTTTTTCAAAAATTTGCTTTTTGACATGTTGGGCCGGTATGCTGCCTGCACAAACTTTGCACTTCGCTTATTATCATAAGTGTAAAAAGTATTGCCGGTGGTGTCGCTCTTATCCGGGTAATTTGCTTTATCAACATTAACCCAGTTCCATTGCGCTTTTACATCTAAATTTCCTTTAAGAAATTCTAATTGGTTTACATAGGTAAAATCCAAAGCATATTGATTTGCTCTTACTTTTTCATAGTCGGTTTCTTTCTCACCAACCTTACCTGTCTGGAAAGAGCCGCCTATTTCAACAGATGAATTTGAAAATGGCAGCAATCCTAAACGGCCACCAAACGCCTTATCCTTGTTATTGTCTTCTGCACTTCCATACATCAGCATACCTGGATCGTCAGGATTTGCATCCGCATTTAAAAACGGCCCGTTAGAAACATACAGACTGTAATTAAATTTTGCAACCCCTAAAGGAATATCATTACCACGCAGATCAACACCAATTTCAGTGGTAGGGCCTATAGGGCCCACATCATGATTAAATCCAAGCGGTACACTTGGCAATTTATTAATCCAGCTTGGATGGAGTCTGTCCTGAAATATTCCAAAAGGTGAAAGAAATTTACCTGCCCTGAGCGTCATATATTTATTTAGAAAAATAGAAGCGTCAATATATTCCAGGCTAATCTTTGTTTCTTCGCCTTCCAATTCAGTCTCCAGCTCTGCTTCAACTAAGACTCTTTTATCAGGCTTCCATAAAAATATGGGGCTAAAATTTGCTCCGAACGAACTTTCATCTTTGGTAAATTGTATGCCTGCAGATGCATAGCCGGTAAGCATAAACTTACTGCTCTTTGCAATATCAGCCTGTGCTTTCGCTTTTATTAAACTGTCAATTAATTCTTCGTTGTATTGTTGCGAAAAAACTTGTATGGCACCAAATAGAAAGCAGGCAACAAATGCAGTTTTTAAAATATTTTGTTTCATTTCCTTAAATTTTAAAAGTTATTTAATAAATGTGCGGATATAATCCACTACCTGCCACCGCTGATTATCAGTAAGCGTCTTGCTGGTTGATGGCATAGGCTTTCTTCCCTGCTTGATTTTCCAGAATAGTTCTCCGTCCGCCTGGCCCGTTACTTTGGCAGTATTTAAAGGTTCAGGAGATTTATCAAGTGTGGCGGCGTTGGGTCCATCTCCCAGTCCTTTTTTACCATGGCATTGTAAACATTCCTTTACATAAACAGTTTTTCCTGCAGCAATAGCTGCGGCATCAGCAGCAATGGGGTTCTTCACGTTTTTTGCAGATTCAGGGGCTTTCCACTCTGTTTGTTGCGGAATAAAAAAAGCAGAAATTAAAAAGACCAGCATGACTGCACTTAACAGAAAAACATTTGATTTAATTGCGTGTTTGAGTGTTGTGTTCATTATTTTAAATTTTATTTGTTAACTAATTATTTTGCAACATTCAATTCATCTTGTTGATAGCGTTGTTTTTTTATTTTGACTAACTGAAAAATCACAAACGCATACGTAATCCAAATGCCCCCGAAAATGATGCTGAATGTTACCATCAGTAAAACAGGAGCTCGTGGTTCCCATAAGGCACGTGGAAAAGGATTTGTTTCCGGAATAAGTTTATTTCCCCATGCAGCCACCGAAGCAGTTTCGATATTTCCATATATTTCATTGTCTATAATTCTTGCTACTACTTTTACCTTTCCATTTTCATCTCCTTTAATTCCAGCAGGAAAATTGAAAGTTGCCATTCCATTTTCATCTGTTGTTGCGGTTGCTTCATCACTTAAAGGCATAATGCCAAATAAGCGCTGAATTGCAAAATTCACTTCCAGGTTTGGTATAGGCCGCTGTTCACCATTTGCCTGAATTGCTGCAGCAAGGACTGTGATTAATTTTACCGAATCTTTTCCTGATAATGTAAGTACCAGGCTGGCATCTTTTACAGAAGCCTGAGCTTCTGCGTCTTTATACATTTTATCATTTTCAATGGCGGCAATTATTGTAACACCAGAAGTATCTGTGGGTATTGCCGCTGGTAAATGCATGCCGGCTTTACCATCTTCACCTGTTACAACATTTCCAAGCAATGATTTACCATTTATCCCTGGCGCATAAAATTTGATGTTTACATCTTGTGCAAAAACCAGTTTGCCACTATCATTTTTTGAAGATACCCGGGCTTCCACCATTCTTTTTCCATCCGCATCTTTGTAAAATGAAAGATCAACAGCAGCAGTCTTTTTTTCTTTTGGCTGTGGCTGAATTTGTGTAAAAGAACTATTGCTGATAAAAGCAAATGCCAGCATTAAAATAATCCCCTTAAGTAAAATCTTATTTTGATAATCCGGTTTCATCTTTTGATTTTTTTAGTTTACTTATGATACAATTACCTGAATCTTTTCTTTATCAATTTCTGATGCTTCATTCATTTTATTTTTATAGGCTTCTGTTTTTATTCCTTCCTGCATTTCCCATACGGAAACAATGGGGAATATTTTAGCAAACAAGGTGATCACCAAAAAAATACCAGCCAATGTGCCAAAAGTGATTGACCATTCTACCCAATTAGGAAAATAATGAGTCCATTCAGTGGGCACATTTTGCATAGGCATGTAAGGATGCAATAATGTTGGAATAACAATAATGTACCTCTTTACCCATGCACCCAAAACAATTATTACAGAAGCAATAGTTGCCATTAGCGGAGTCCTTCCTTTTGGAAAAGCAAGTATTACCGCAGGCAGTAATACAGTACCAAACTGGAGAAACCAAAAAATACCTGAATAACTACCCGTGAAAAGATCGTTTAATAAAAAACCCTCAGCACTTTCCATTTTAAATGCAGGTACTGCATATTCATTCAAATTAAAATAGGCGTATATGAGCGTTAAGGCTAATACTAATTGTCCCATATAATTGAATTGCTTCCGGGTAATATAATTTTCCAGGTGGTAGAATTTTCTGAATGCCGCCATGATGAGAATTACTGCTGCTGAACCTGAATACAGGGCTCCTGCTACGAAATAAGGCCCAAACACAGTGCTGTTCCAACCGGGACGGAGTGTCATCGCAAATATGTATCCTACAACTGTATGCACAGAAACTGCAATAGGAATAATTATTATTGTCATTACTTTCATTCCTTTTTCAAGTAGCTTCCAGTTCGTTGCTGTATCACGCCAGCCCAATGATAATTTTCTGTAAATCCATTTTCTGAATGGAGAAGCTTTAGCTGATAAACGGTCACGGCACAGCGCAATATCAGGTACCATTGGCAAATACAAGAAAAGGGAACTTCCTACAAAGTATGTTCCGATGCATATAATATCCCACATCAACGGGGATTGAAGTCTTCCAAAAATAACCATATAAGGAACCCTGTCAGGGCGCCCCATATCAATGATAGGCATCAGTCCACCAAAAAGTAATGAAACAAATGTGAGCAGTTCTGCTGAACGTGTAATAGGCCTCCGCCATTCTTTATTTGTGATACGGAGAATGGCTGATACCAATGTGCCTGAGTGACTGATACCTATGAAAAAAACAAAAGTAGAAATATATAAACCCCATGATACATAATTCCGCATGGCAGTAGTACCCAGGCCAAAATATATCTGCCTGATATATACTGCAAGTCCCCAAACTATTACTACCAGCAAAATCCCAATCCATAAACGGGTTAATGGCGAATACTTTCCGATGGGTCTTAAAATATCATTTTCAACAACATCAGCATCAGTTGTTACTATTGCAGTGCTCGTGTCTTTAATTTCCTTTTCCATAATTTGGTTTTTTACATTTTCATGGAATGATGTTGTGCATCCTTCGTTTCATCATCTTTAGTTCCCGGTACAGGATACCGCCTGTTCTTAGGAGGCAAATAATAAACTCTTGGCTTGGTGCCCAGTTCTTCCATATACCTGTATGCCGAGTTATCTTCGAGCAGTTTGCTTAATTGTACTGTTGCTCCTGTGCTGTTTGTAACTGCATCCTCGTTTTCATCTCCCATATAAATAGCACCCATAGGGCAACTGACAACACATGCAGGCATTCCTCCCTCTCTCATTACATGAGGACAGAAATCACATTTTTCAACGGTGCCAATTTTTCGTGGGAAACTCTGCTCAGGAGAATAAGGCATTTTCTTCTCCTCTTCTGACTCTTGCGGCAAATCCCAATTAAAAAAACGAACTGAATAAGGACAGGCAGCCATACAAAACCTGCAACCTATGCACCTGTTGTTATCAATAAGTACAATTCCATCCTGGCGTTTAAATGTTGCATCCACAGGGCAAACTTTGGTGCATGGAGGATTATCGCAATGAAAGCAGGGTTTTGGAAAATAATAAGGAGCAGATTTTTCATTGTCCTGCATAGTAAACACCTTAATCCATTCACGGTCTGGCGGAGTAAAATGCATTTTCTGACAGGCTTTGGTACATTCGCCGCATCCATCACATTTAGCAAGATCAATAACCATTACAAACTTCTTTCCCGCTATTCCCTTTCTTGCTTCATCATTACTCACCGGCATTACGTGTTGATGGGTTAAATGGGTACTATCTACTTCTACCAGTTTGCCATCGGGTGTGAGTACTTTCACTTTCCCTCCCTGTTTCTCAACACTGTCTTTGCAGGAAACAAATGAGTTGATAAGTGAACCGCCCACAACAGTTGCAGCGATAGTAGCTACTGAAGACCGGAGAAAATTTCTCCTGTTGTTGTCCTCATTGCATGTACAGTTATTTCCGCAAGACATGATTGTGAAGTTTTAAATTTTTATGAATTATTATTATTAATTAGTAAATGTAAATCCCACTTCAATCTTAAATAATGATAAATATCAAGGGCAAAAATGATTATTATCAGATAAGCATGAGAAGCTTATGCCCTGGTAATTATTTGAAGCGATAACAGGAAAAATAAAAAATATCTGTAGTGTATTACCCTGAAGTTTGAACAATTAGAATGAGTAGGATTTTATGCAAATAAATCTTTTGTCGGCAATTAATTAATGAGAATACGTTTGAATATCTCAATATTATTTTTTTCGGTTCAAAACTGCACAATAAAAATTCCAGTGAACGAAACTCATTTGAAGTAATGATACTAATCATTTCAGAGGGAAGATAGCTGTCTTAATTTTGAAGTATAAAATTATTATATGAAAAAAGTATTTCAAATAGTTTTACTTACAGTTGCGGTTTTTGCAGTGTCGTGTAAGAAAGATAACCTCTCAAAAAACAGTACTGCAAATAGTCCCGTTATTGGGCAATGGCAGATATCTTCCTTTGTTGATAACGGATCAGATGAAACAAGCAAGTTTGCTGCTTACACTTTCGTTTTTGACGGCAATGACCATCTTGAAATTAAAGGTGGAATGATGATGAGTATGTGTAACTGGACTTTTACTGACAGTGTTTATCATTTCAACATGATGGGAATGCATTCCGATGCGCTGAATAATCTGGATGATGATTGGAGACTGATGAGTTATTCTTACACAACCTGTACATTTGTCAGCAACAATCATGATCGTACGTTTATTATGCTTAGACTATGATTATTTCTGCATCTGAATTTTAGTTGTGGATTAATTTTTTTATTAACCCGGCATAAGAAAATGCATTGAGTTTTTCTTGCGTTACATACTTGTACTATTGAAGATATATTGAGCTTTTAACAGCCAAAATATCCAACTGAAAAATCCGGGTTTACATATTCCTACATCTTCATTCCCTCCATAGGATTTGCGCCTTTCTTAAAAATATATTCACTGTTTAATAAATAAGCGCCTGTAATAACAACTACATCTCCTTCTTTTAAACCTGATTTTATTTCTATTCTGTCATCTGTTTCCAAACCTGTTTGTACCATTACACTTTTATAAGTATGACTGGACGTATGTATCCATACCGTAGCGCCTTTACCATCACGTATCACTGCATCAACAGGAAGTGTTAAGGATTTTCGTTGCGGACTTTTTAATATTACATAGGCTGGCATGCCCGGTTTTAAAAGGTTGCCCGTATTAGGAATAGATACACGAATCAAATTGATTCTTGTATCAGGATTGATTTCAGGATTTACAAATTCAATCCTGCCATTTATTTCTTTGCCGGCAAAATCGGGAAGTTGCACAATGGCTATACTGTTTCTGTCGATGGCTGCTAATTGAGAAGTGTATACCTGCGCTTCTGCCCAAAGACTTGATAAATCTGCCAGCTTAACAATGGTACCGCCTTCCATTGTATAATCTCCTTCACGGATATTTAAGTTTGTTATATAGCCAGCTTCATTGCTGTAGAAGGTAGTAGTGGTTGTTGCTTTTTGGTTAGTTGCCAATTCCTTTACCTGGTTTTCACTCATGCCCCATAATAACAATTTGTTTTTGGCACTTTGTAATAGCTGGTCAAAATCAATAGCTGTTTCATTGCTGAATACTTTTTGTTTATCCAACACAAGTAAGTATTCCTGTTTGGCATTGTTCAAGTCTTCACTGTATAAATCGTATAAGGGAGCACCCTTTTTTACATAGTCGCCGAGGTTCTTAAAATATAACTTTTCTATTCTTCCCATTACTCTTGAACTGACAGCCGATGCTTTCATCTGGTCAAAATTTAATGTAGCAGTTAATACCAACTGATCGCCGATGGTTCCGTTATGGATGGTATCCGTATGAATATTGCCCAACTGTATTTGCTGTTCACTCAATTGTATTTCATCATTTCCCTCACCATTCTTTTTCTGCACCTGTGTTACATCTATTTTGGGAATTTCTTTTTTGTTTTTACAACCTGTAAAAATCAACCATGAATAATTCTTCGGTGTTTTGTTCATAACCCAATTGCATGGTTTTGTAATTGTTCCTTAATGCAGGTATAATATTTTCATCGTATAGTTTTAATTGTTTTTTCTTCAGTTCCAATTCATTCCGCATGCCGTAAGCCATACCGCTGTACTCATTCAGCATCATTTCTTTTTGTGACTGCAGTGCATTGGCCTTCCATTTCAGGCTTTCAATATTGGCCTTATTCATTTTGGATTGACCATTTGGTGAGGGGTAATTTCATCATACCCATTAAAGAGTATTGCATCGGTAAACCTCCGAAGCCAAACATATGTTCATACCGGATTCCAAACTGTGGTTTAAGGCTTTGCTTTCCCGTTTCCTGTTTCAGAAAGGTGAGGCTGATGTCTTTATCAATAGATCTTAAATCGCTCCGGTTACTGTAAAAAAGTGTACTGTCAAATACAATGATGGAATAATCATTCAGGTTGTAAGCAGTATCAATGTCAAAAACATTCATTGCATTTTTACCCATCAGTGCATTGATGCGGATACGTTTTTCTTTGATGTCGCTTTCAAACATCAGCCGCATGTTTTGTACATTGCCTAAGGCAGCTTTGGCTTTATAATAAGCACTTATTTTTTCTAAGCCGTTCCTGTAACGTATCTCAGCATTCTTAATCATGAAGTCAAGTACCTTTTCGTTCTGATCAGGAATGGTCAGTTTTTTTTCAGGATCATCCATTCATAATAAAATTGTTTGGCATCATTTACCAGTTCATTCAGCGTAGCATTCTTTTTTTCTTTTTCAACAGATGACATGGCTTCCATATAAGCGGCATCTGCATTTTGTTTCTTTTTATTGGGAAACATCTGCTGTCCGCCAAGCATGTATTGTCCCATACCAGTTTCACCCATGTCGTTCTTTTTCCAAAGATTGGGATTGTAAGGAACCATCCACAACCCACTGCTAAACTCCGGTGGCATCCAGCTTTTAGCACCTTTAGCGGCTTCATCCATGGAGCGGATTTCATTGTTGTACATTTTTACAACAGGATGCGATGCAGTGATGCTGTCGATGATTGCATCCAGCTTTACTGTTTGTGCTGAAACGAATTTTCCCTGAAGAAAAATGGACAATATGAGAACTATTTTATTCATCTTATAAATTTTAAGAACAACAGTTTTTATCTTTTTTGAATGGGTGGACATGGCACAGAACCATAAGAACAAAACACACAACAATCGCCATTAACCGGTTTTAATATTGTTTTGCATTTTTCACATTCATAAAAATATTGACAGGCATCTACTGGCATTTTTTCCTCTTTCTGATGTTTGCAATGAGGACAGGTGATTATTGATGTTAGTATTATTTCCATATTATTTATTTACTCCTCCACATCTATTAATTCAATTTTTCCTTTTCGTTTTAATTCCCATTCTTTTATTAAACCAAAAACAATGGGTGTAACCAGCATTACATAAATTGTTGCCGACATGGTTCCGCCAATCAACGGGATTGTAATAGCAAGCATTACATCACTGCCTGCGCCTGTTGCCCATAGAATAGGAAACAATCCAAACAACGAAACGGATACCGTCATCATAAAAGGACGGAGCCGCTGCGTAGCGCCTTTAATTACATACGCCCTTATTAATTGGGGAGTGATTGTTTGAACGGAATTACCATACGCTGCCATCATATTTTTCATAGATAAATTAAGATAGATCGTCATTAGCATAACTGTTTCTATGGCCATACCAAACAATGCAATAAAACCCACCACCACGGCCACTGAAATGTTTACACCAAAATAATACACACCATAAACACCGCCAAACAAAGCAAATGGAACCGTTATCATCGACATCAGTGCTTCCTTCATGGAATGATAGGTCATGTATAAGACAAGAAATATAATTACAATAACAATGGGCATAATAATCTTCAGTGTTTTATTGGCCCGCAATTGATTTTCCCATTGTCCGCTCCATTCCAGGAAATATCCCCTGGGCAGTTTTGTTATCATTTGACCCAGTTTCTCCTGTGCATTTTTTACCGTGCTGCCCAAATCCCTTTCTCTAACATTAAACAAGACGGTACCCCGAAGCATCGCATTTTCTGAATTGATCATGGGTGGGCCATCGCTTATTTTTATATCTGCCACGGCTTCCAAAGGAATGGGGCCGAAACCCATTGTTTGCACCTGCAATCGTTTTAAGGCACCCAGGTTATTGCGAAAATCCTGCCCATACCTGGCATTTACTGAAAACCGCTGGCGCCCCTCGATGGTGGAAGTTAATTTCATTCCGCCCAATGCGCTTTCAACAACGGCATTTACATCATCCACGCTCAAACCATATCTTCCAATCTCATCCCGTTTAATAATTATATCTATGTACTTACCACCAGTGATAGGCTCTACATATAGATCTTTCACCCCATCAATTCCCTCCAATTGTTTTTTTATGTTTTGGGCAAAGGCATAAATGGTATCCAGATTTTGTCCGTACACTTTCAATCCAACATCTGTTCTGATGCCGGTAGAAAGCATATTGATGCGGTTGATAATAGGCTGTGTCCAACCGTTAGTTATCCCGGGTATTTGTAATTTTGAATTCAATTCATTGATGATATCATTCTTGGTAAGGCCTTTGCGCCATTCATTACCTGGTTTCAATAAAATAATGCAATCATGCTGACAGGAGAATTATCAGTTGCTGTATTGGCACGTCCTGCTTTACCCAACACATGTGCTACTTCCGGAACTGTGCTGATTAATTTGTCCTGTACCTGCAGCAACCGTTTTGCTTCGGAGTTGGAAATATCAGGCAATGTAACCGGCATAAAAAGCAGGGAACCTTCATCCAGTGGTGGCATAAATTCAGAACCCAGTCTTGTCAATATTATTATGCCAACAGTTAATGCCAAGAGGTTTATACCGATAATAGTTTTGCGCCAGTTCAGGCAAAATTTAAGAATGGGCGTATAAATCTTTTCTAAAATTCTTGTGATTGGATTTTTTCCTTCAGGTCTTAATTTTCCTTTCAGCAAAAAAGAAATTAACACTGGTGTGAAGGTAATGGCCAGGAAAGCATCTACAATCAATATGAATGATTTTGTCCAGGCCAGGGGCGAAAATAATTTTCCTTCCATACCAGTCAATAAAAAAACGGGAAGAAAAGAAGCAATCACAATAACCGTTGAATAAAAAACGCCCGGGCCAACCTGTTTGGATGACTTTATAATAATATCAATTCTTTCCTCTGCTGATAACGGGTTTTTATATTTTTTAAACCATTTAGCCATGATTAATTTTTATCTGCCGAATTTAATTTTGCTTCCTGTGCCTCACTGATATGCCGGTAACTGTTCTCTACCATCACTATCCCATCATCCACCACTACGCCAATAGCCAATGCAATACCTGTTAACGACATAATATTGGATGACAGGCCAAATGCCTGCAGTAAAATAAAACCAATAGAAACAGAAATTGGGAGTTGAATGAGTATCACCAGTGCACTTCGCCAGTGAAAAAGAAATACCAGTATTACAACAGAAACGGTAATTAGTTCTTCAATCAAAGTTCCCTTTACAGAAGCCACCGCTTCTTCAATTAAAGTGCTTCTGTCGTAAGAAGTTTTAAAAGTTACTCCTTCGGGCAAACCCTTTTCCACTTCTTTCATTTTTTCTTTTACCGCCGTTATTACTTTGTCTGCATTTTCTCCATAACGCATTACCACGATGCCGCCGACCACTTCCCCTTTTCCATCCATATCAAAAATGCCAAGGCGTAAATCGCCACCCATTTGTACGGTACCAATATCTTTTACTCTTACAGGAATACCATTGTAATTACCCAATGCAATGTTCTCAACATCTTCTTTGCTTTTTATATAACCCAATCCGCGGATGATATAAGCCATGTCTGCCATTTCAAATTTTCTGCCACCCACATCATTGTTGTTGGCTTTTACTTTATTCATCACATCCATCAGGGAAACATTGTAGTACTGTAGTTTTACCGGGTCCACCACTAATTGATATTGTTTTTCAAAACCGCCAAAAGAGGCTACTTCAGCCACGCCGGGTACTGTTTGCAAAGCAAATTTTATATACCAGTCCTGCAAAGCCCTTTGCTCTCCCAAATCCATTTTTGGTGCATTGAGTTGATACCAATAAATATGACCCACACCGGTGCCATCTGGGCCAAGCGTTGGCGTTATGCCCTGGGGTAATAAACGCTGGGCATAATTCAACCGCTCCAGCACCCTTGTTCTTGCCCAATACACATCTACGTTATCTTCAAAAATCACATATACAAAACTCATCCCGAACATAGAGGTGCCACGTATGTTTTTAATTTTAGGAATACCATGCAGGTTGCTCACTAACGGATAGGTAACCTGGTCTTCCATTACCTGTGGACTGCGGCCCATCCATTCAGTAAAAACAATCACCTGGTTCTCACTCAAATCAGGAATGGCATCAATAGGATTTTGTTTGAGGGAGTAAAACCCCATGCAAACAGACCTGCTGCAATCAGCAGTACAATAAACCTGTTGCGTAAGGAGAATTCAATTAATTTGCGAACCATAAACTGTTTTTAAATTTCATCGTGATTTCTGTTCCTGGTTTGATTAGTCTTCTTTTTCTTTTAAATTCATACCACATTTAGGACATTTGCCAGGCTTATCACCCGTTACATCAGCATGCATTGGACAGGTATATATTTTCATTACATCCATTTTCATTTTTTCTTTTGAAGAAAGAGCTAATGAGGTTCCACATTTTGAACACTTACCAGGCTTATCACTTGTCATCTCAGGATGATTGGGACAGGTGTAGACCATCTCTGTTTCTTTCATATCCATACCGCATTTAGGGCATTTGCCAGACTTGTTACTGGTCACATCCGGATGCATTGGACATGTGTACATTCCCATCTCATTCATTTTCATTTTTTCTTTTGGAGAGAGATTTAATTTGGTGCCGCATACCGGACACTTTCCGGGTTTATCACTTTTTTCACCTGGGTGCATAGGGCAAGTGTACTCATTCATCACTTCCATTTTCATGTGTTCTTTTTTAGACTTTGTTAAATCCATACCACATTTGGAACATTTACCCGGTTTATCCATTACCATATCCGGGTGCATCGGACAACTGTACGTTACTTTCCCTGATGTATGCTTATGGGCCTTTGGTTTATTTGCTGTATCGGTCTGGGCAAATACCGAAACTGTCAGGATGGTTAAAGCTGCCATCATCAGCATTTTAATTGATTTCATTTTTTTTATTTTTTGAATGTAGAAAAATAAGTATGAAAATTTTATAAAGCCCTGTCAGCCGTACTTGGCAAGACAGAGCTTTTATAACTATGATTGCTTTCTTTGATATTTACAGCAATCAGGTAATTGCTTATATGCTACATCATCAGCACTGTACTTTTCAGTATCATATCCAATAGACGCTACTTTTTTCTCAACATTATCATCAACCTCTTTTTTAAAGACACTGTACTTTATGGTAAGCACCTTTGTGTCTTCGTTCCAGATTGCTGATTTAATGCCCCCCACTGTTGATACGGCCTTTTCAATACGTTTTTTGCACATCACACATTCTCCATATACTTTTATGGTTTGTGTTTTTATACCAATTGTTCTTTCAGTTTTATCACTTTGTGCATTTACAGATTGAGTTGTTACAAATGCAATTACTATTGCAAACAATATTTTAATCGTTTTCATTTTAATATTATTTAGAGTTGTAAATGGTATTGAATTTACTGCCTCTTAAATTGCAGTAATACCAGGCAACTTACAGCCTGGTAAATTCGGGTTAGTGTAAAATCAAATACGGTAAATGCAGTCGAAAATATAAATAGGTGTACCATGATGTAATGGAGGCGTACGGTTTACTATCTTTTCTTCAGTTACAGTTGGAAAATTATTTATGGGAATTTCAATGAAAGAAACAGGTAATGCTACAGCCATTAATTGCATCACCGGCAGGGCAGATTCTGTAATTTTTTGATCTATAGTGCTTTTGATAAATGTATGTTTGTCTTTACAGCATTCATTATCTCTTTTTGCCGATTCTTCCATTCCACACTTACTGCAGGCTTTAGCATCTTTTTGCTCCAGGCCCCAGCCTGCCAGTTTACCCATGCAATAGTGCATATGTACCGTAGCACCTGTGGAGGTGCAGATATACAAAAAGGCTAATATTACTACGATGAACTTTTTCATTTATGCTAAATAGTTGTATCCTATTATTTTTTTAACCTTCCCACCTATTTTAACCAAATACAAATAAATGAAGTTTAAACGATAAGGTTTATGACAAATGTCAGTTTGGTGTATGATCTGTATTAGATAACATCCTTATAAAATTGCTTTAAAAATGCTCAATAAAATTTTACTAAACACTGGATATTTAGTTTGGGCTATTACATGAAAGCCCAACAATATTATAATGTTCAGGAATGCATTAGATGTTCCTGAACAGGCCTACAGTGTTCTAATTGGATAGGTAACACCATAACATCCGCTGATATACTCGATGGGTTATTAAAGTAACTGTTTTGGTAGCCATTGTTCGTCCTGATGAATTTATTGAAATTATTTTTCAGCAGCACCAGCTGCCATCCTAAATTTTTCTTTTTGATGTTGCTACCAATCAAACAGATGTATATATTTATGTTATCAATGATTACATCACCGGTAAAGATTTTACTGCTCTTTATTTCTTTAATGCCTTTTGTATTTATTACAAATGCGCAACCCTATACAGCGCCCCCACCATCTATTACAGTAAAACTGGAACATCTTGGAATTGAAAATGGATTGTCACAGGGGTTTGTTGCCACAGTTTTACAGGACAGCAGGGGATTTTTGTGGATTGGTACCAAGGATGGACTGAACAGGTTTGATGGTTATGCTTTTAAAGTGTACAGGCATGATCTTTTTGATTCTTCTTCTATTGCAGAAAACGAAATTGTCAACATAACAGAAGATGATAACGGAAGATTATGGATCATTTTCAGAAATAAAGGGTTTGATATTTTTGATACGTTCACAGAACAGTTCACCCATTTTATCCACTCAGCAAGAGATACGGCCAGTATTTCCTCAAACGAGGTTTACCAGATATTTAATACCGGTAATGACAACCATGTGATCATTACATCTCATGGAACTGACCTTGTACAACTTGAAAAAAAACAAAAAATATCAAAAGATCAAAAAGGAATCAATACACTTTCTTACAAATACAATATCCGTGTTGCCAGGCTGAAAGTAAACAGTGCCGACAATCCCCTTGAACATGCTGAAAGAATACGCATGATCCAGGCTTCCGGAAACAGAATATTGGTTTGCGACACTAAACAATTGTTTGAACTAAAAATATCAACATCAGGCAAAACATACAGTTACTATAATCTTACCCCGCCACCCTTAGCTGGTGAAAAAAATTTATCTGCACACTCCCCTTATATTTTCGAAGACACAGAAAGAAACCTGTTATATTTTCAGCGCAATGTAAATACGCTTGTATATGATGAAAAAAACAAAATATGGAATTTGCTCAGCAACTCATTACCAGTAATAAACTTTGATCCAACTGCTGTGGATGCAGAAGGAAATTTGTGGCTGAGGGATGAAATAAATATGATAAAAATAGATACCCGAAAAAAAACAAAATCAATAATAAAGAGCGATGAACCGGAAAAAAACAGTAAGATAAACAGCGAGACCGGAGATTGTTACAAAGACCGCAGCGGCAATATCTGGATATGCACACATGGTTATGGACTGTATAAATTAAACCAGCGCAATATACTTTTCCATCATGTGAGCAATGAAAAACTTATCAATACTTCCACCTTCAGGGTAAGTGTAAACAAAAACGGACTTTTTAATGTGATGACCTGGGACTTTTTTGAATATCTTTTCGATACGGTAAATATGCAATTGATGGTAACTCCATTTTCAGAGAAAACGCATACATCATTATTTATGTCAAAAGCGAAAATTACTGATGACCCATTTGCTGTAAAAAAAAGATTTACTATCAGGCAGATACTTGACTCAGGGGGTTATTTTATAAAACCAATTTTTACAAATAAACTTTCCATTGTTGATCCTTTGAGGAATTATGCCGATACAATATTTACGCAGGGTTCAGAGTACAACGTACCTTTTACAGATAAAGATGATGTTACCTGGTTTTCTGCAGGCAGACAAATATTATTTAAAGTGGATTTGCTCACAAAAAAAACAGACAGCATCCCGTTCCCTTCCACCATTGGCAACCCTGTTTTATTTATCGCCGGACGCAATGATGGTAATATATGGGTTGCCGGCAAAAACGGGCTGGGCAAATACAATAATGATTCTGAAAAATGGATTGTTTTTAAAAAAGATAAAACTGACGCAGCAGCACTTCGTGATAACAATATTTTATGCCTTTGCTTTGATCCCGTGCAACCGGAAAAATATACCTGGCTTGGCTTTGAAGGAAGCGGTTTTTGCCGCATGGAAAACGAAACCGGTAAATGCATTTACTACGCCACCAAAGATGGATTGCCAAATGATGTAGTGTATGGCATCCTTGCCGATAAAAACGGTAACCTCTGGATGAGTACCAATAAAGGTATCAGCATGTTCAACCCATCCACTGCAGAATTTAAAAACTTCAATCAGAGTGATGGTTTGCAAAGCAATGAATTCAACAGGTATTCGTCTGCAAAATCACCTTCCGGCTGGATGATGTTTGGCGGTGTAAATGGCGTCAACTATTTTAACCCGGAAGAAATAAATTCAAGCAGGTACAATGCAGATATCCAGCTCACCAATATCACTATCAATAATAAGGTTGTTTCAACAAAAGCAGAAGATAATTTATTGCGAATACCCCTGAACCATACCAGCGAGTGGATATTGCCGCATAATTACAACTTAGTATCATTCGAATTTGCAGCGCTTGATCTGACTGCACCGGAAAAAAATAAATTCTCCTATAAATTAGAAGGCATCGAAAATGAATGGTCGCCTGTAAGTACAAAACATGAAGCCACCTATACCTATCTTCCACCTGGCAAATATATTTTCCGTGTAAAAGGCACCAACAGCGATGGCACCTGGAGCAGTAAAGAAATAGGTTTTGCCTTTACTATCAAATCGCCCTGGTGGCAAACCTGGTGGTTCAGGTTGCTTGTGCTTGCTGCAATAGCCGGCATCATTTGGTTAATATTTAATTACCGTTTGCAGCAGGCATTAAAACTACAGGCCATACGTAACCGCATCAGTGCCGATATGCATGATGAAATTGGCAGTACATTGAGTAGCATTACTTTTTACAGCCAGGCCCTGCTGATGCAAAGCAACGATGAAAAACAAAAACAGGTATTGGAAAAAATAAAAGAAAATGCACAAAATGTACAGGAAGGTTTAAGCGACATTGTATGGAGTATAAAAGCAGATATGGATGAGATTGACAATGTATTCAGCCGTATGCGAAGTACCGGTACAGAACTGATGGATGCAAAAAATATCCTGTTTCATTTTAAGGCAGATGAAAAACTGCTGCACCATAAAATGGAAATGGCAAACCGTAAAAATTTTTATCTCATCTTTAAGGAGGCGCTTAACAATGCTGCCAAATATGCACAGTGTCAAAATGTGTGGGTAACAATTGAAGCAGCATCTCCACATGTACACATGTCAATTAAAGATGATGGAAAAGGCTTTGATGCAGCGCATGCAAAAAATGGTAACGGCCTCGGTAATATGAAGCAACGTGCCGCAGAAATGAAAGGCACTATTACAATTATATCCCAAACCCGGTAAAGGAACGGAGATCACGCTGGTATTTTAAAATAAAATCTGCAGGCACCATAGCAATTATTTGCTATTCGCCATCAGGCATACGATAATTAATTTTGTACCATGCAATACAGGATAATCATTTTTGATGACAACGAAGAAAGACTGAAAAGCGTGGAGATGCTGCTGAATCTTTCTGCTGACTTTGAATGTGCAGGTACCTTTAAAAATTGCGGCAATTTAGTGGCAGACATTGAATCCACCAATCCTCACCTGGTACTGATGGACATAGATATGCCGGGTCTCAACGGTATTCAGGCTACACAACTTGTAAGAAAACATTTTGATGCACTGCCGGTAATAATGCAAACTATTTTTGAAGAGAACGATAAAATATTCGACAGCCTGAGGGCAGGGGCGAATGGTTACCTGCTGAAAAAAACAAACCCGGAAAAATTTTTGGAAAGCCTGAAGGAAGCATTGGAAGGCGGTGCCCCAATGACTGCAAGCATTGCCTCAAAAGTGCTCCACTACTTTGCAGCAGAGCAAGAGGCAAAAAAAGATTACCACCTTACTCAAAGAGAAAAAGAAATACTATCCATGCTGGTAAAAGGTTTTAGTTACAAGATCATTGCCGCAGAATGTAAAATTGCATACAACACCGTAAACAACCACATCCGCAATATTTACGATAAGCTGTATGTAAGCAGTGCTACAGAGGCGGTAAGCCTTGCTATAAAAGAGAGATTGGTGTAATTTATTTTTTGTGGACATGCATTTATATTCCTGTTTAACTTCATTGGTCCCGTTCCAATAGCTATCAGAATCCGGGGCGCTTCTATACAACCAATTTTTTTTGTTGTCCGGGCTGTGAAGCTATGGGGATCATTCTTGCGTCGCACTCGTGTACTGAATACCTATGGGCAACTTTAATTGCGTTGTAATGAGCGAAACATCAGCCGGGATTATTTGGGTACTCTTGTACAACACATCATTATTCAGCAATTAAAAAAAGCAACCCTTTACTTTTTTCACAAAGCATTTTATTACCCTCTTCAAATTATATTCATAAAAAATAAATCATCATGATAGAAAATTATACCACACAGCAACAGGAAATGATTGATCTGTTTCAGCAGCATGTAAATGCAGAGCTTACCGGTGATATAGAAACTACTATGGCAACAATGACAGATCATCCACACCTGAACCATGTACCTACCATGGCAGGTAGCGTGGGAAAAGAAGGCGTGAGGAAGTTTTACACCAATCATTTGGTGGGCAAATTTTTTCCGCCAGATGTAGATATTATAACAATATCAAGAACCGTTGGTACCAACCAGGTGGTGGAAGAAATGGTGATCAGCTTTACACATACAACAGTAATGGACTGGATGCTGCCGGGGCTTGAACCAACAAGTAAAAATGTGAAAGCAGCATTTGTAGTGATCGTTGGATTTAAAGAAGGCAAAATTTCACATGAACATATTTACTGGGACCAGGCAAGTGTGCTGGTGCAGTTAGGTTTGCTTAACCCAACAGGTCTTCCTGTATGTGGCGCTGAAAGTGCATTAAAAGTGCTTGACCCAACATTACCGGCACGGATAATATAACTAAGCTGCCTGCAAAAAGTTACAGCGTAACAATTTACAGGCAGCATCCCACAATCCTTTCCTGGTTTTCCAATGGAACACGAATATCAGAGAAAAGTTTTTTTAAAATTTACTGGCATACATATCCACCATCAGCACTTACCAAACTGCCCGTCATAAAAGAGTTTTCATTACTTAATAAAAAAGCAACTACCGCAGCAATCTCCGCTGGTTTGCCTATTCTGCCAATTGGCTGCATGGCATCCAGGCTCCGGTATATTTCAGTTTTACTTTCCTTGCTGATGGAAGCAAACCTTGCAACTGCTTTTTCTAAAAGCGGTGTATTAACAGTTCCGGGACAAACACAGTTTACACGGATATTATAAGCTGCATAATCAATGGCGGTGCTTTTGGTTAATTGCGCTATCGCACCTTTTGTTAAACCATATACACTGCTCTGCGCCTTACCTGCAAAACTCTGATCGGAACCCATGAATACAATACTTCCTTTTCGTTTGGCCTTCATGTAATGCAGCACATATTTAGCTGTATAAAAACTGCCACGGATATTGATGGCGGTTACATTATCAAATTCTTCATCCGATGTTTCTTCCATGCTGGCAACCAGGTGTACACCTGCATTGGCAAAAAGAAAGTCAATCTTTTTTTCTTTGTTGAATACTTCTGTTACCGCATTTTTTATTTGTTCATTGTTGCGTACGTCGCAATAAATAAAATGCCCTGGCAGTTCATCATCCGGTTCGCTTATATCAAAGTTGTAAACGATACAGCCATGCTTTCGCAGCAGTTCTTTGGTAGCCTTACCAATACCGCTTGTAGCGCCGGTAATGATGGCCACTTTGTTCGTTGTTTTCATGCTGTTTTTATTTTATGCTGATGGGCTAATATTTTTTATTAATAATAAGAAGGCCGTTAGTTCCAGGTACTTCAATGTTTTTTATTACACTAAATGTTTTGAGATTAATTTCGGTGATATGATTATCCTGAGCATGAGAAACAAATGCCAGGTTGCCACTTGTTTGTATATTGATGGGTGTTTTATCTGTTTGCAACCGGGCAATGATTTTTCCAGAGGCTGCTTCAAGAATCAGCACAGTGCTGTCATATACGGCAGGGCATAAAATATATTGCTGGTCTTTGCTTACTGCCGAATACAATATCTGCCCCACGCCAAGATTGCAAAAATGTTCTTTTATGCAAAGGTCTTTTTGTGAAAGTATATACACTTCGTTGCTGCAGGATGCAAGTATATCATGGTTAATGAAAGCAAGCCCACGAACGGGGGATGTTAATATTTGCTGCCGGATTTTTTTTCCATCAGCAGGGTTTACCTGGTAAATACCTGCAGCTCCACACATCAGCCAGAGCCTTTCGCCGGTTTTTGAAAAAATAAAATTATGTGCCAGCGGCGGGATGGCGAACTTTCTTATTACTGCATAATTTTTTAAATTATAAACAATCATAGAGTCGCCCCTTTCAATATTTACAAAAAGTTCATGGGCATTGCCGGGTCTTATTTTAATGCCATGAGGCATATTACCAATGCTGTCAGTACCTGTATAAATTGTTTTAACCAATATGCTTTTATAAGGATCTATCACAGAAATACTTCGGCCCGGGATGCCGATTTTGGTATCATAATCTTCCACCCCAAAATCACTTACAAAACATAATTTACTCACCGGGTCATACACTATTTCATGAGGCATACTGCCAACAGGTATTTTTGCTGATACCGCCTGTTTGTCTATATCATACAGCAGTACAGCGTTTGAATGCTGCTGTACTGCCACTAATATTTTCCCTCCGGCACATCCCGTAAGCAAAGCCATTGATGCAATTAACCGCCATTTAAAAATACCCATGCCTTTATATTTTTTCAGCAAAAATTATTTGCAAGGCTACTTCATTTTTTTTCTATGGCATATAGCAAATATTTGCTATTTGCCTGTGTTGTTTATTTTATTCTTTTTACAGCAGGTTTATATCATACCCACGTTTATGTTTTTAATTTATTACAACAAACTCAAAAAAAAACAATTAATACCATGAAAAAAATCCTTTACCTCCGGCTGGTACTGATACCAATGATTATTTTTATTTTTTTAATCTCCATTATTTTTATGGTGAGGGGTATGTGGATTACTGCAGAAGTGATTTCAGAAATGCTGAGTGGCAGGTTAGGCTTTGTACATTACAGTGAAGAGAATATCAAACATGCACCCAGCCTGATGCTGCTGGAAGCCGTGGATTCTTTTTTGTTATCTTTTGTATTTTTTGTTTTCTCCTTCGGGCTGTTTAAAATATTTTTCCTGAACAACGAAAATGAAAAGCTGATGAGTATTTTACCAAAATGGCTGAAAGTAGATTCTATACTGGAGTTAAAATCGCTGCTGTGGCACAGTGTACTTACGACACTCGTTGTATTGTTCCTCAATTACGCAGTAATAAAAATCAGCGCCAATGAACTCAACAGTTCCTTCCTCATCCTGCCGGGCTCTTTGCTTCTGATTGCAGCCAGCTTATTTTTTATGAAAAAAGCGGAAAAATAAAAGTGGGTGTATTATCTTCTGTCAGGTATTTATAATTCCTTCACCAATGTCATTAGCTTAGGGCTATAAGGTTGTCAACCTTCCTCACAATGCAATGAACCTGAAAAAGGTTGACAACCTTATCAGAGAATGAATGAGCTTAAGTTAATGCCATTGATTCCTTCACTCAAAATATTCTGCGATTTTCAACTAAAACAAAGCAGTATAATAAATTCATCGGACGATATTTTTCCACTCCCTGTTTTCTTAAAGAAAAAATATTCCCTAATACATTCATTACTCAAATTATTATAACCGTATAGCAAGTATTTGCTATTGACTGCACTTTATTAATGCAGTTGTTTTGCATCATGATTGATAAAAAGAAATTATCTACCAAAAAATAAAATTGTTATGAAAAAGATTATCACGCTGTTATTACTGGTTGCTTTTGTAAGCAGCCTTTCAGCACAAACCATCCGCAGGGTAAGCAGCACTTCCACTGCTTTAACGCCAACCGGCAGTAACTGGACAACAGATGCCTACAGCAAATTACAGGATGCACTTGCGGCTTCACTACCAGGTGATGAGGTATGGGTAAAAGCAGGTACCTATGTTCCTTTTACACAACCCAACAGCAGAAATTCAAGCTTTAATATCCCGTCTGATGTACGTTTGTATGGTGGTTTTAGCGGTACAGAAACCAGTTTGGCACAACGTAATATTTCGCTTATACATACTGTCAATGAAACTATTTTGTCAGGTGAAGATTTTAGCTTCAATGTGGTTGTGTTCCGGCAGTCTTCTTCACCCAGTACCACTTTAGACGGTTTTTGGATAAGGTTGGGCCGTGGAGGTATAGGTACGGATCCCAGGGACGGTGCAGGTATTTTGATAGATGCAAATGGAGCAGGATACAGATGCAGTCCGCAAATAGCTAATTGCAAAATCACTGAATGTTATTTACCGGGGGGTACTGGTGCAGGTGTTTTTATTACCAGCCAGCATGGCGGTTATTCGGCTGCTACTTTTACTAATTGTACTATTGCGGGCAATAATGCTTTTAGGGGTGGAGGGGTATGCATTAACACCTATAACGGAGGCAATTCTTTCGATAAATTTATCAACTGTAGTTTCACAGGCAATACGGCTGATGCTGTAAATGGTTTTGGCGGTGCTGTATATCTCGAAAGTGGATGGTATGGCAGCAGTATCAATAACCCAAATTTCACCAACTGTAGTTTTTCGGGTAATAAATCCCCTCGGGGAGCAGTCATTTTTTTTGAAGGTGGATTCACCGCAGATGAAACCGGTATTGGTATTTTAGATATGCAAAATTGTGTGGCATGGGGCAACGAAAACAACAATGAATTCATTGGCTATAATGTGGAAGCCAGCTATGATTATTGCCTTATTCAGGGAATGGACCTTACTGGTGGGGGTGGCCTCAATGGCACGCTTGCAGAAAATGACCCTTCATTTGTTTTACAACCAGATTTCACTACTGCACCAACGCTCACAGGCAACCTGCAATTGCAGGCGAATTCTGCAGTTATCAACAAAGGGAATAATATTTTTAATTCTACAAACACAGACCTGGCCGGTAACCAACGCAAAATTGGTATAATTGACATGGGCGCTTATGAGGCCCCACATCTTACAAAATGGTATGTTGACAGTTCTAAAATTACTGGCCCACACGCAGGTGGTTCATGGGCTACAGCTTTCAATATTTTTCAAAATGCAGTATCTGTAGCAGAAGCAGGCGACACAATTTTTGTGGCAAAAGGCACTTACCAGGCTGCAGCAGGGTTTTCAATAGCTATGAAAGATGGCGTAAAAATATATGGTGGTTTTGCCGGTACGGAAACAACACTCAATGAACGCAACCTGGGCAATGGCTACAAGAGCATACTTAAAGGCAATGGCAGTTCGGTAATAACAAATGTTGGTATTGATGCCAATGCCCGGCTTGATGGGTTTACCATTACCGGGGGAAATGCGTATGAAGGAGGGGGTATAAATAATATTTCAAATTCATCGCCGGTAATTGCCAATTGTTTTTTTATCAACAACAATGCCTTCTATGGTGGTGCTGTAAATAATGCAAGCGGCAGCTCCCCTTTATTTATCAATTGTGTGTTTATGGGCAACAGTGCAACTACTGTTTATTTTTTACAGAATATTAATTCTGCGCCGGTATTCACCAACTGTACTATTACCGGTAATACAAATTCTGGTGTGCCTGACGGCTTTGCTGTTTATAACCAAAGCAATATTGCGCCGGTATTTAATAATTGTATCATCTGGAACAATACCGGGGGTATATACAATAGTAATGTTGCCTCACTAATTACTTATAGCATTGTACAGGATGGATATACCGGTACCGGTAACAGCAGCGCCGACCCACAGTTTATAAGTATTGCAGATGCTGATGGCCCCGATGATATTTTTGGAACAGCCGATGATGGAATAATACCATTGCCCTGCAGCCCGGCTGTAAACAGCGGCAACAATCCTGCTGTACCTGCAGGTATTACAAGAGATATTGCATGGCAGCCACGTATTTCCGCAACTACCGTAGATATGGGTGCATACGAAACATTGCCTGGCAATAATGCCATTTTTTATTACAGGGATGCTGATGGCGATGGTCACGGAGATGGTAACAACCGGATAAGTGTGACCTGTGCACCGCCTGCCGGTTATGTACTTTTAAGAGATGATTGCAATGATAATGATGCAAGTATTTATATAGGTGCACCCGAGGTATGTGATGGTAAAGACAATAATTGCGATGGACAAATAGATGAAGGTGTAAAAACAACTTACTACCGTGATTCGGATGGAGATGGTTATGGCGATGCAGGGCATCCAATACAAAATTGTTCAGTACCGGCAGGGTATGTGGGGAACAGCACAGATTGCGATGATACAAGAGCAAGTGTAAACCCGGGC
>JAYVLZ010000248.1:0-32355 GCA_043759175.1 Chitinophagaceae bacterium
AAAGGCCATGGAACCAACAGATATTAATGACATGATAAATTTTTATTGGTGGATCAATTTGAAAACGCTGCAAAAGTAATGGATTGCCATGTGTTTTTACTAAGTTGCATAAACTTTTATGCTGCTGCACATACATACAGAAAACCCCCAACCCCGGCTGATAAAGCAAGTGGTAGAGTGCCTTAAAAATGGCGGGGTAATTGCATATCCTACCGATACTATTTACGGGCTTGGTTGTGATATTTTTCAGCATAAAGCCATCGAACGCATTTGCAGGATCAAAAACATCGACCCTCAAAAAGCACAGTTGAGTTTTATCTGCAGTGATCTGAGTAATTTAAGTGATTATACCAAAAGCATCGACACACCCCTCTACAGGATGATGAAAACTCATTTGCCCGGTCCTTATACTTTTATTTTACCGGCAAGCAAACAGGTGCCAAAAATTTTGCAGAGTAAAAAAAATACTATCGGTCTGCGTGTGCCTGACAATACCATTTGTCATGAAATATTACTGGAATTAGGCAATCCTATTTTAAGTGCTTCCCTTCCCGGAGATATGGTGGAAGAATATACCGATCCAGAAATTATTTATGAAAGATTTAAACAGTTGGTTGACATTGTGATTGACGGTGGTATTGGCGGCATGACCCCTTCTACTATTGTAGATTGCACCACGGATGATTGGCAAGTGATCAGGGATGGATTGGGAGTTTGGGAATAAAGCAGTTTAGAGTTTACTGTTTACTGTTATTAAAAAATCCCTACACGTTTAATGTATCAAAACAGTAAACCCAAAACAGTAAACCGTTAAACCTGACCTGCAGTTTCTACCAAAAACAAATACACTTCCTTCGGCCCGTGTACGCCTGTTACCAGTGTTTTTTCAATATCAGCAGTACGGCTGGGCCCGCTGGCAAAAGTGATAAAAGAAGGGAGAGCGCCGGCATATTTTTCTTTCAATAATTGCAAGGCATCTTTAACATCGTACACTAACTGGCTGGTATAGGCGATGCAGATATGTACTGGCGCATATACACTTACCGTACGGCCGCTTTGTTCTGCAGCGCTCATTACAATAGTTCCCGTTCTTGCCACTAAATATTCACAACCGGTAACAGAGGCATCGCAGGATTCAAGATTGATGGTATTACTGTAAGTATTATTCCAACGGTCGTCATTACAAAAGATTTTCATCCATTGCTTTGCGACAATCAATTGTTGTAACTGCAAATGCAGTTCTTTTTCATCCGCACAAAAAACAAACTTACCCTGCAGTTTGGTGAATGCTTCTGCAAAAATAATTTCCAGTTCTTCAGTTGGGGCAGGATACAAATCTGCAGTTCCTTCGCTAAGGGGGAAAGGCAAAGGCACCGGGTGAGCCAGTGCCTTTCTTATTTTTTTTAAAATATTTTCTTTCGCAGTTGTTACACCCATATTGTAATTAACTTTTACAGCGTAGTGTTTACAGAATTATTACTCAGTGCATCTTCTGCAGCAGGCACTCCTCCCACTGGAATCTCCGGCACATCCAATGCCTTTTTTTCTTCATAAGGCCTTTTACCTATCAATGCTTCCACATCACTCTTAAACAGCACTTCCGTTTTTAATAATTCTTTTGCCAGTTTTTCCACATCACCTTTCTTTTCGGTCAGCAATTTTTTGGTTCTGATGTAGGCGACTTCAATTAATTTACGGGCTTCCTCATCAATCATTTTACCAGTCTCTTCACTAAAGGGTTTGGTAAAAGTATTTTCCTGGTTAGGGTCGTAATAACTAATATTACCCACTTTATCATTCATGCCATACACAGTGATCATGCTGTAAGCAATCCTGGTAATTTGCTGTAAATCGTTGCTGGCACCGGTGCTTATTTTACCAAAGAAAATTTCTTCACTGGCCCTGCCACCCAATGTCATGCATATTTGATCCATTAACTGATCTGTATTATACAGGTATTGTTCTTTTGGTGTGTACTGAGCATATCCCAATGCTGCACTTCCCCTGGGAACAACCGTTACTTTTAATAAAGGATAAGCATGTTCTAAATACCAGCCACAGATAGCATGACCTGCTTCATGATAAGCAATAATTTCTTTTTCTTCAGGAGAGATGATTTTGTTTTTCTTTTCCAGCCCACCAATTACCCTGTCAATTGCATCCTGGAAATCACTCATATCCACTGCATCTTTATTTTTTCTTGCAGCAATCAAAGCAGCTTCATTACATACGTTGGCAATATCTGCACCGGCAAAGCCCGGTGTTTGTTCTGCCAGTTTATGAATATCTAAAGTAGAAGATATTTTAATTGGTTGAAGATGCACTTTAAAGATGGCTTCCCTTCCTACTAAGTCGGGTTTATCAATCGAAATCTGCCTGTCGAAACGGCCAGGACGAAGTAACGCAGAATCCAATACATCCGGACGGTTAGTTGCGGCCAAAATGATAATACCTAAATCAGTACCAAAACCATCCATTTCCACCAGCAACTGGTTCAATGTATTTTCTCTTTCATCATTGCTCATCATCACATTCTTGCCCCTTGCCCTGCCTATCGCATCAATTTCATCTATAAAAATAATACAAGGTGCTTTTTCTCTTGCCTGCTTAAACAAATCCCTTACACGGCTGGCACCCACACCTACAAACATCTCCACAAAATCACTACCGCTCAAACTAAAGAATGGTACTTGTGCCTCTCCTGCTACTGCTTTTGCCAGCAATGTTTTCCCCGTACCCGGAGGCCCGATCAGCAACGCACCTTTTGGAATTTTACCCCCGAGTGCGGTATATTTTTTTGGATTCTTTAAAAAGTCAACGATCTCCATCACTTCCACTTTGGCTTCATCCAATCCTGCAACATCAGCAAAATTGATATTTACCCTGGAAGCTTTATCAAATAAAGTAGCCTTCGATTTCCCGATATTGAAAATACCGCCGGGGCCACCACCAGAGCCACCGGGGCCACCCACTTTACGCATCATCATTACAAACAACAAACCGATGAGCAGGATTGGCAGGAGTGTAGAAATTAATTGTCCAAACAACTCACCTTCATCATCCGGCGAATCGGGTACCTGCGGAATGGTTGGATTTTCTTTATAAAAATCACTCATTTGCTGTGCAAATGTTTTATCCTCCACGATGTTAAAGAAAAGTTGTGGTGGCACCATCCTGGTTGCCATATCAAATTGTGTCTTATCAAGAATTTTCTGGTAATAAGCAGCATTTCGCTGCAATGCATCCTTTACAAGATATACCCTTACAATTTTTTTATTTCTTACGGTTTTGATCTTTTCCACATCTCCCATCTTCACCATTTCCTTAAACTTGATCTGATCTGTTTCCACGCCACTGCTGGACACACCACGGAAAAAATTATATCCTATCAATGCGGCAAAAGCAATTCCGTATATCCAGTAGATATTGAATTTTGGTTTTTTCTTAGATGAATTATCATCACCAAAAGGAGTGATATTATTTGGACTGTTCTTTTTGTCGCTCACTGTTTTCTTATCTTCTGCCATAGCTGGTTTGTTACAGATTTATTTTTATTGATTGTCTTTTAAAAGTCATTTATGCATCCCTGTGTTCCATCGCAGGAGCATCGCTCCACATTTCTTCCAGCTGGTAAAATTTCCTGGGTTCCGGCAGCATAATATGTACCACCACATTTACATAATCTATCAAAATCCACTGCAGCGCCTGCTTTCCTTCATGTTTAAAAGGAACTTCGCCGCATTTGATTTTCACCTCATGCTCTACGGAGTCGGCTATGGCTTTTAACTGGGTATTATTATTTGCTTCGCAAATGATGAAAAAATCAGAAACAGCTTCAGGTATTTTTCTCAGATCCAGGCTGATGATATTTTCGCCCTTTTTTTGCTGAATAGCATCAATGATCGCCTTAAAAATTTTACTGTTTCGGTTCAGCCTGGTTATGCTACTTTTTTTGCGGCTGGCTAATACGGTAAGATTATTCAAATTACACTTGGTTTATTGTTAATGCCTTCTTTTATTTTGTTTACAAACCAGCCTGCAGATTTCTTTTTTTTGTAACCTGATGCTTGTAGATTGCAATTGTATTCAAAAGTACAATTTCTTTATCAATCGCTGCATATGCACCCTTTCAATTCTGCATTAATCGTTCTTGACAGCGTGGATAGTACCAACAACTATGCCATGGCAAAAGTTCATGCAGGATTGGCGAAGCATGGTGATGGATGGTTTGCACAACACCAAAGTACAGGAAAAGGGCAGCGGGGAAAAAGCTGGCACACGGGCAATGGAAAAAATATCGCTTTGAGTATTGTGATTGAGCCTATGCCGCTATTAATTACAGAACAATTTAAATTATCGGCAGCCATTGCGCTGGCCTGTTTTGATTTTTTTAGTACATATGCAGGTGATGAAACAAAAATAAAATGGCCCAATGATATTTATTGGCGTGACAGAAAGGCAGGGGGAATACTGATTGAAAACGTAATTGGAAAGTCTTCAGGCAATAATAAAAAATACAGCAGCAGCAGCTGGAAGTATGCTATTGCAGGGATCGGCATCAATATTAATGAGGCCGATTTTGATCGGGGATTAACCAATGCTGTTTCCTTAAAGCAGATTACCGGTAAAGATTTTGAATCTGTGGAATTAGCAAAACAGCTGCAACAAATAGTATTGAAAAGAGTAAAGGAGCTACACCAAAAACCCTTTGAAGTTTTGCTGAAAGAATATAATAACAACCTTTATAAAATGAACCGGGCGGTTCGGCTTAAAAAGAACAATATTGAATTTGAATCTGTTATTAAAGGGGTAACTGAAACAGGTCAGTTATATACCACAGACAGGATTGATAATTTCTTTGATTTTGGGGAAGTGGAATGGATATTATAATAGTTCCGCCGCTCTTGCCTCCACCTCATATTTATTGTTGTAATATCCGCTGCGGATGCTCTCCCACAAATATTTTACAATAAAAGGCAAATAGCCATGCTGCTGAAATTGCCGGATATGGCAAAGCTCATGTTTTACCCATCTTTTATTTTGCAGGAATGCTGACTTGCTGGTATTGTGCAAGTGTATCGTTTTGCCAAACACTATTGCTACAGAAGGTGTACCCAACTTAAACGCCGCAATCCTTGCGACAAAAGAATTTTCTTTTATGATGAAATCCTGATCAGGCAATTTCTTTCCAGGCTTTTAAAATTTCTTCTGTATGTTGTTTGCTCCTGGGCTTTAAAAATATTTTGCGGATCACTCCTTTTTCATCAATTAAAAAAGTGGTACGTAACAGGCCCATATATTTATTGCCGAACATTTGTTTTGGTCCCCACACACCATATTTATCAATGATAGCATGTTCAGGGTCTGCCAGCAATATAAAAGGCAACTTAAATTTTGTTTCAAATTTTTTATGCTTTTTCACCTCATCCGGGCTTACACCCAACACCACCATGCCTTCTTTTTTCAAAGCACTAAAATTATCTCTCAGGTTACAAGCCTGATCCGTGCAGGTTGGCGTATCATCTTCCGGGTAAAAATAGAGTACTACTTTTTGTCCTTTAAATTGTGATAGAGAAACTTTATCTCCATTCTGATCTTTAGCTGTGAATGCCGGTGCTTTTTGTCCTGCTGTTAATGTTACCATGCTTGCCCCCATCCCCTAAAGGGGAGTTTTGGATTATTGCCCCCATCCCCGCTGGCCAGCGGGGAGTGAAGCATTAAAAATTGTTACTGTCTTTATTTTATAATAGACCAAATCTATATAGCTCTTGCCTTTCTCCCCTTTAGGGGATGGGGGCTCTTGCCTTTCTCCCCGCTGGCCAGCGGGGATGGGAGCTCTTGTAAAATTATATACTCCCTCTGTTTTATTTCCCACACAATCCTCTACGCTTATTTTCAGTTCATGCTCCCCCGGCGGGCATTGCTCATCAAATTTATAAATGAATGTTTTGCCTTTGTCATTACTAAACAGCAACCATTTACCATCCAGTTCTGCCCTAAAATTTTCCAGTTCTTCAGTATTATCCTTTATTACAAATGAAATGCGATTTAGTTTAGTTGCTTTCATTCCGTTTCTAAAACCAACTGGTGTAATGGTTGGAGGTATCGTGTCTGTAAGCAGTTCATAATTTCCAAAAGCCCTGAAGCTGGCTTTGTACCAGCCATTTTCATTTGTTGCCTTTTTATATTCGTCCTTGTTTTTCCAGGAATAATGCATCACCATTTTATCAGGATACAAAGTACTGCCGCTCCGAATTTTGATGGGGAAATAATCCTGCACCGGTATATTGCCATTGTGCAGTTGATATACAGTTCCTTTTGCAGAAACTATTTCATTATACCGGAACCGGATAGAATCATACAGTTGGTTTTCTGAAAGATAAAAGCTGACATTGGCATTTTCAAAAACATTTACAAATCCGGGGTGAAAGATTGTTGATTGATATGCTGATAAAGTATTTTCTTCAATTGATTTTTTTGCTGCACCACGCTGCACTGCAAATTTCAATAGTGATGTATTTCCGTTAGCATCTTTTACCACTATTTTTATTTGATGCACACTGTCATCTTCTAAATTAATTACTCCATCACCACTACCTTCCCTATACACAGATTGGGGATATCCAGGCAACCTGCTCAGGTGCTGAACAAACGGGCCACCACCCGTTCTTAATTTATAATCAATATGTGCATTCAGGTATCTCGTTTCATCATAACTGATACTGTCTAATTGAAATCCCACCACGGGATTTTCGTCATTATAAAGAATGGCTTCATAAATACCGTTTTGACTGGTGGAACCGGTGTACCTGTCGTAAGCAGTAATAGCAAAACTTACTTTATCCGTATTCAATGTTAGTTGCCCTGGAACAGTTGTATATACACCGTTTATCTTTTTAACGGAGATAAAACGGGGGCTTTGTTCGTAGGTGCTGATACACCTGTCGTAAACGGATAGACGCAAAATATCCGGAGCAATATTATCAGCAAGGGAAAAGCCAAACAAGAGTGGGTTTAATACTCTTTCTGTTTTAGTATCACGGATCTCAAAATGCAAATGTGGCCCCTGTGAACCACCGGTATTGCCACTGTTAGCAATAAACTGTCCTTTTTTAACCGGCAACAAACCAACAGGCACATCAATAAAAATCTTCCAGCTTTCCATTTTGTATTGCTGACTTTTTACATATTGTTCCAATTCAGGATAAAAGTTATTGAGATGGGCATACACTGTGGTGAACCCGTTTGGATGATTGATATAAATACAGCGGCCAAAACCGTAAGGCTCTATTTTTATTTTTGCAATATAGCCATCTGCAGAAGCTACCACCGGCAGATTTTCTTTCTTGTCAGTTTTGCAATCTAATCCCATGTGGTAATGGTTGGGCCGGAGTTCCCCAAAGTTGGCCGCCAGCGCTTTTTTGGCCTGTACAGGCCAAATAAAATATCCAGTTGGATAATTTTTTGATGGAAAGATTTGTGCATTAACAGAAATATATATCAGTAAGAATGCTGCTATAGTTGAAACTTTTTTACGTAAATTCATATTTGGAATAAAGTTGCAAAGCTAATTTTAAAATCAACTTAAAAAATTATTATCATGAGCGTTAATTCAAAACATATTGCTACCTTTTTATTAGGCGCTGCCGCCGCCCTGGCGGCATCCAAATATATGAGCATGACACCGGAAGAAAAAGAAAAACTCGCCGGCGATATTAAAGACAAAGCCCATAAAGTAAAAACCGAAGCAGAAGAGATGATGGGAAAGGCGACCGATTATTTTGAGGAATTAAAAACAAAAGGTGGCGAAGCATTAAAAGATCACATGGCCGATGCAGAGAAAATGATGAATGACCTGTTTGGTAAAAAAGAAAATCCAACAGTTTAATTTCACCTTTATTTTTACTTAGTCTTATTCCTTTACTGCCACCGCAATTTTTGAATCGGCTGTGCCGTAATAAAGGAACCATTTATTTTTAAAATGAACCAGGCCTTCCACAAAACAAACTTCATTTACTTCCCCTACTCTTTCGTAATCTTTATCAGGTTTAATAAAAGATTTTTCTGTACGGTTGAGTAGTTTGTACGGTTGATTTTTATCAAACAATGCCTGGCCTGCACTGTAAGTAAATTTGGGTAAAGTGGAATCATTGAAATTAGCTGAATTGCTGCCGTTATAGATCAGCAATATTCCATCCTTTTGCAACAATGCAAATGGGCCCGGCTCTACCAGCCTGCTGTCAAAATATCCCATTCTCGGGTGCAGCACACTTATCATTTTTTTTGATTCTTCATTTTCAGCAACAACCCAGTGTAACAGATCGTCAGAACTTGCCATGAACAAATCTGTGTCGCCAAAATACATCCAGTATTTACCATTGATCTTTACTGCTACTATTTTATCATTTTTTTGTTCGGCCACAATGGCTCCAGATTTTGACCAGGCATCTTTATACTTTTCATCGGTTAATATCAAACCGTGTTTTGTCCAGTGTATTAAATCCCTGGAGCTGGCCAGGCACAGTCTGGCCGTTTTTCCATCATAAGCTGTATAGGTCAGAAAATAGGCTCCATCCTCATTTTCCACTAAACGGGGATCTTCCACCCCACCTTTCCATTCATATTTTTTCATGCTGTCTTCGGCAGGAAAAAATACAGGTTCCGGCATTTTTGAAAAATGCAAACCATCTCCACTAACGGCAAGGCCCAGCCGGGATGTCATGGCGCTATCCTGAGAACGGTACAGCAAATAAACTTTACCATCTTTTACTACTGCCGAAGGATTTAATACGTTCTTCTCATTCCATGCTACCGGCAATTTTGAAATGGGGCAAATAAATTTTTCTTTTCCGGAAGGCCTTAATATCGGGTTAAGGCTGTCCACCTTTACAAAATTTTCTAAAGCCCAGCCGATGCCGGGTTTATCTGTAACTGCTGCTTGCTGCTGATCTGAATTGCAGGATGCCAGGATGATCAATGAAAGAATCAGGATGTTTCTCATATAGCTAAATGTATTTTAATATAGCTTTATTTACTGGTCAACAATATACAGATGTTTTGGCTCCTGAAACTTTTGGAGTTTAGATAATGCTTCTATTGCTGGTATTTTTTCGCAAGCCTTTCAGGTGCCACCGTACAATAAGAAATTGTTAAAGCATCCTGCAGTATCGCTTTCTTCACACTGTGTAATTCAATCATTGTCCAGCCATGAAATCCCCATTTGCCGGGTGCAGGATAAATAATACTTTTATCAAACGAACAAAACACTGACTGATCAATTGAAGATAATTTTATCACCACCTTCTTATTTTTAATATCCAGCGTGGCAAATATTTTTTTGGTCACCCTGAAAGATCTTTTCTCAAAATGCCGCTGTTCAATGGCTTCAGTAAAAGCAAGCGCCAACTGCCGGAAGGTTTCAACTGTAACCATTGGTTTGTTTTTTGTAACAGTTTATAAAAGGCTTTTAAATATAAGCCATCTTTGTTCAATAATAAGTAATACCATCCTGATTTATAATTTAGGCCAAAGGCCTTATTGGAAATCTTAAATGTTATTATGCCGACCTGATAAAGTTTATGCCCGCCCACCTGCCCGACTGGGTCATTCAGGCGGGGATGACCGGGCCGGACGGGGTTTAAATTAAATTTGACTTCGGTATAAACACTAATTTAATTAATGATGACAATAATAAAAAACTGGTGGATCATTTTTAAACAAACCTGCATTGATTTTTCTGATAACAATGTACCAAGGATGTGTGCAGCACTATCTTATTATACGCTATTTTCCCTGGCACCTATTTTATTAATCGTAATTACAGTGGCCGATATTTTTTACGGCAGGGCAGCAGTAGAAGGAACGTTGTTTGGAGAAATAAAAAGTTTTGTAGGGCCGGATGCTGCAATGCAGATTCAGGAAATAATAAAAAATGCGGCTAAATCTCAGCATGCCACTTTTGCTTCCATCGTCAGTTCAGTGGCATTGGTATTTTCGGCAACAGGTGTCTTTACAGAAATACAGGGTTCAATCAATACCATCTGGCAATTAAAAGCAAAGCCACGTAAAGGATGGCTGAAATTTTTATTGAACAGGGTAATCAGTTTGTCAATGATACTAGGACTGGGTTTTATTTTGCTGGTATCATTAGTGGTGAATGCAGTGCTGGATGTTTTAATGCAACGCCTGCTTACCATATTACCCGAAGGTTCTGTATGGGTAACTTATGCAGCCAATACGCTGATTACTTTTGCAGTGATCTCTTTTCTGTTTGGCATTATTTTTAAATTTTTACCAGATGCAAAAATTCAATGGAAAGATGTGAGAACAGGCGCTTTTACCACTGCTGTTTTATTCATGCTTGGAAAATTTGCAATTGGTTACTACCTGGGGAAAAGTAATCCCGGCGGCACTTACGGCGCAGCTGGATCTGCGGTAATTATTTTATTATGGGTTTATTTCTCCGCAATGATATTATATTTTGGTGCCTGTTTTACAAAAGTAAATGCACAGTTTACGGGCAGAAAAATTTTTCCCGATCAATATGCAGTTTTTGTTCAGCAAATTGAAGTACAAAATAAAGAATCTCTGCAGGAACAGGAAGTGAAAACTGTGGTGGATGAAAACAATGTAACGCAAAAAAATACTGCTGTTCCAGATAAATGATAGCCTTAATATTGCCGAAACTATAATAATGCTGATAGAGAATCTCAAAAAGGATGCGATGCATAATTTAGGCACTGTGTTTAATGCTTCAGTGGAAGAAGTAAAAAAATAAAAGAAATAGCGGTGGCTGCCCTGAACAGTTAACAGTATTATCTGAATCATGCTTTAAAAATTCATCGCATATTTATTTATAGTATGAAATTGATGTAACTAACTTTACGCTATAATCAATTTAACATACAGATATGAAACCAACCATCACTATTGAATATTGCCCTAAATGTCACTGGCTGCTGAGAGCTGCATATATGGCACAGGAATTTTTAACCACTTTCGAAAATGACCTGAAAGCAGTATCACTGCAACCTGCGGAAATAAGCGGTGAATACCGCATCAGCATTGACGGAAAAATTATTTTCGACAGAAAAGAATATGGTGGCTTTCCAGAGATAAAAGAATTAAAGCAATTGGTGAGAGATATAGTTAGTCCCGGCAAAAGTTTAGGACATACAGATACAAAGCCGCACCATCAATATTAACTAAATTATAGCCATGCTGGGAATCATTTTATGTGGCGGGCAAAGTGTTAGAATGGGCACCGACAAAGGCTTGCTAAAGCTGGAAGCCAAGACATGGGCGCAAACTGCTATTGATAAAATGGCTGCATTGAATATACCGGTTAAAATATCTGTAAACAAACAACAGTACCCGGAATATGCAGCGGTATTTTCACCGGATGATCTGATAGCTGATAATACATTGTTGTTACTAAAAGGCCCGTTGTTAGGATTATTGAGTTGTCATCTTTCTTTTCCTGATAAGGACTTGTTTATACTTGCCTGTGATATGCCTTTAATGGAAACAGCTATACTTACTGACCTCACTAATAAATTCCGGCAGTTTCCAAATGCAGATGCATATGTTTTTACAAATGATAATGAAAGAGAACCTTTATGCGGCATTTACACGGCCAAAGGTCTATCCTCTATAATAAGCCTGCTTAAAAATGGACAGCTTACAAAATACAGTATGAAATTTATGCTGGATCATTTAACTGTATCCACTATTGCAGCAACTGAAGAGCAAAAAAAATGTTTTAGAAACTTTAATGCTCATGCAGAATTAAACGGCTTATAATGCCAATGCTGATTTTTTTATTTTTTTAAAACTTTCTTTCCCTGCTTCACAAACCAGACAAACATACTCCACTGGTAATTTTTCAAAAGGAGTACCGGCAATTATTCCATTTCCAGGTTCACCCGTTACCTCATCATAGATCGTTTTACAACTGCTGCACTGGTAAACATATTCTTCCACCATTTTTTCGCCAGCTGGTTTTGATGGTATGCCGGCTATGGCTGTTTTCTTAATTATGCCCGCCCTGTAATTATAATATTTCAAGACACTTCTGCGTACCTGTTCCGGTAAAACAAATTTTGGATTACTGCTGCTGAAAATTTCTTCCGTTCTTTCATTGGGATTAAAATCTTTGGCACATAAAATATCATATACTTTAAAGAGTCTGATACCTAAAAAATCAACCAGGTATCTTGTTCTTACCAATATGCTGCTGAATATTTCACTCTTCTTCCTGGTTTTGATACCAATGCAAATACCAAAAGTTCTGGTGTCATCAATACTTAAATTTTTTACCAGATAATTCTTAAGCTCAAGCCCTTCTGCAGAATTATCTTCCACCTGAAAATTTAATTCATTGGCCGCATGCCGCATGTTGATTTGAAATTTTTCAAGCAGCAAATTCCAGGCAGCTTTATCCTTTTCTTCTATGCCCTTGATCATGATTGTTTTCCATGCGGTGCAACAGAGCTGCCCCAGTTTTGTTTCTGAACACAACTGGCAAATTCCTTTTAAAAAATCAACACTAAATAATTCATCTCTGCGGTAAATGCCCAGCCAGTACTTATTATCGTAACGGTTAAGCCCTTCGTAATAGGGCAAATTAAATTGTGGCAAGTCAGCATTTTTTTCAGCAGGTTTGATACTTAAATTTTCAGTTTTTAATGCTGAGAATAACTGGTTGCCGTCTGCATTTACATTATCAATATATGCTGATGGATTGGATGTAATGATCTGCTCAATTGAGTTAGTCACTTTAGGAATATCATTGGTATAGCACAACTGATCCCACTCATAAATAATATTTGTTTTTGGAAAACGGATGATCAAATGCCAGTAATGCGGCGATTCTTCTGTTGCCACCCAATTGATATTACCTGTTAGCATCGGCGTAAAGCTTTGATTGCTGTCGCAGATATTTACTTTTAAAGTAGGCTTATAATCAATCGCATCAAAAATGTCTTTATACACCCCTTCACTGAGCCAGGTGTTCCGTATAAAAACTTCTTCCGCTGGGAAGGAACTGATGATATTGGGATACTGACTGCTGTTTACTTCGTATTGAATATTCAGCATTTCCAGTTCTTCAGTAAAGCTGGGGATGCTGTAATCCTCCAGGTCAACCAGCAATTGCTGACGTAACCCAAAGCGTACATACGGTACTTTAATTTTTTGTGCTGCAAGGAGGGTATTATACAGGTCGCCGGGAGAGATAATACCTCCGCGGAAGTTGATGAAAACAGTATTCGGCATGGTTGTTAGTTTTAATTACAGTAAGTTAAACTCTTTAATGGCTTTTGGGAAATTTTTATTTTCATGCCCGGGTTTATACAATTTTAGCAAAGCAAAACGCTGCAGGTTGGTAAGGCTTTGCCATTTTTCCAATGTAAGATCCACGTTGAATTCTTTTGCTTTTTCTAAAAGCATAAACGGTATGCTTTGCAAATTTGCCCAATCCGGTTTTGCATTGATTGCAAGTACTGTTGCAGGGCTGTTGGCATATTTTTTTACCAATTGTGTGAGATGGCTATTGTACAATATGGCTTCTTCTTCTGTTGATGCAGGCATTAATGCTAACTGAATTCTTTCTTCCAGTTTAAATTTACTCCATTCAGTTAGTTTTAGTTTTATGCCCACCGCATCCATTTTAAAACGAACAATCATTGGAATACAACGCACATTTTTTTCTATAAAGTCTTCTTCAAAATTAAAATAATCCTTATCGCCTAAAGGGGAATTTAATAACTCCCGATATTTCAAAATCTCTTCATCCATAAATTGAAATTACCATAAGTATTTTATACTATTGCTAAACTCCCCGCTGGCGAGTGGGGATGGGGGTTTACATGGCTATCCAAAATAGCTTTCACCTCCGGTCTGCAACTGCCGCAACCCATGCCTGCACCCGTAAGCTGGCACAATTGTAAATGATCCCTACAGCCATCTTTTATTTTGTTAATTAAATTGCCTTCTCCAACATTATTGCAACTGCATACTAATTTACCCATTACCGGCTCAGCTGTTTTGCCACTGCGTAACAATTGCAAACGTTTTTCACTCAGCTCCAGTTTATTTTCTATTAAATCCCTGTATTCTAAAAATTCGTTTTTATCGCCAATTAAAATGGCACCCACTAATTTATCATTGTGTACAATGCATTTTTTATAATAACGTTTTGCTTTATCAATAAAAATTATTTCTTCGTAAGTGGGATCGTTGTTTGGTATTTCAGCAAGTCCCAGCGAACAAAGATCGGTACCGTGCATTTTTAAAATGTTCATCAGCAAACTGCCGCTGTAATGCTTTGAAATATCACCACATAAAAAACGGGCAACAATTTCTGCCTGCTGTTCTGCTGCTGCAGTAATACCATAAAGAAAACCTTTGAACTCTGCAATTTCGCCAATTGCAAAAACATCTTTTTCGCTGGTACGTAAATATTCATCCACCAGCACACCTCTTTTACAATCGATGCCTGCTGCTTTTCCCACTTCAATATTGGGAATCGTGCCAATGGCAATTACCAATGCCTGGCAATTAATATACAAGCCACTTTTTAACCGTACGGCGGAAATATTTTTTTCGCCGATGAAACGGTCTATCTCATCGTTGTAAAAAATTTCAATGCCTTTGCTGATTAATTCTTCATGCAACAGTTGACTGCCCAATGGATCAAGCTGCCTGTCCATTAAACGTGAGATACGTTGTATGATGGTAACTTTTACTCCCACTTCCACCAATGAAGCTGCCAGTTCAATACCCAGCAGACCGCCACCCACAATAATCACTCTCCCCCTTTCTGCATCCACATGGTTTTTAAAATCATCTGCATCCGTCCTGCTACGCATGGTGAATATACCTTTCAGCTTTGGTACATCTTTCAGCATAAAAGCACGGCTGCCGGTGGCTAATAACAACACATCGTAAAAATGGGTAACCCCATTACTATCGGTAACAGTTTTATTTTCTTTGTCAATTTTTTCAATGCTTACACCACGGTGCAATGTTATCCGGTGATCCGTTTCTTCATCATCACTCATTTTTATAAGACTGTGCCAGGGCAACACACCACTGATATAATCAGGCAGCAGCACCCTGTTGTAAAATGGAAAATCTTCTTTGCTGAAAACTTCTATATCGTCTTCTGTATTCAATGCACGGTAACTCTTTACAAAACCGCAGGCGCCTGCACCTGCACCCACCACAATTATTTTTTGTTTTGCTTTTTTATACAGTTTTACCTGTACGGCGCTGAATTTAAAATCTGGTTCTTTACTTTTTGGATCAACCAAATTATTGGTCAGATTATTGGCCCTGTTCAGATCACTGTTTAAAATTTTGCCCCAGTGCATAGGTAAAAAAACCACACCCAGTTTTATATCATCAGAAAATTTTGCTTTAACTCTTACATTGCCACGCAGGTTAAATATTTCTATAACATCGTTGTTATTGATTTTTCTCTTTGCAGCATCAACGGGATTAATTTCTAAAAAAGATTCACTTGCATGCTGATTGAGTTTATTTACTTTCCCGGTTTTACTCATGGTGTGCCACTGGTCACGTATGCGGCCGGTAGTGAGTATCAGCGGATGCTCAGGTGTTAAGGCTTCAGAATTATTTTCATCACTGAAGGAATGGATGTTGGCTTTTTTATCTGGTGTGAAAAATTTATGATCAGTAAATAATCTTGGAGTGCCTTTATAATCCACGGGCTGAATTGCCACGGGCTTAAGCCCGTGGTAATTCAGATAAGGCCATTGCACTGCTCTTTTTTCTTTTAAAATTGCATAGCTCAATCCACTAATGTCGATATTGGTACCTGCTGTTAGTGCAGCATGTTCTGCATATATCTCCGAAAAGTTTTTAAAATCAAAACCATTGTACCCCATTTTTTTTGCAAAGCGGCAAATGATCTCAGCATCAGGTAAGGCTTCGCCGGATGCATCTGTAATTTTATTCAGATAAGAAATGTAGCGGCCAGCGTTGGTCATGGTGCCTTCTTTTTCTGCCCATGATGCCGCAGGCAAAACCACATCTGCATACTGCAGTGTTTCCACCTTGTTACTGATATCCTGCACTACCACAAATTTTGCTTTCTTCAATCCTGCTTCTGCCATGCGTACATCAGGAAGACTGGTTAAAGGATTGGTGCATAATATCCAGATGGCTTTTAGTTTGCCATCATTCAACGCATCAAACATTTCGGTGGCAGTCAATCCTGGTGTTGGTTTGATAGTACCTAAAGGAATTTGCCAGAATTTTTCTACTTCGTTGCGGTGTTGTTCATTTGTAAGATCACGGTGAGCAGGCAATAAATTACTTAATCCACCTACTTCTCTTCCACCCATTGCATTGGGCTGACCAGTTAATGAAAACGGGCCTGCGCCTGGCTTTCCAATTTGTCCTGTAATTAAATTCAGGTTGATCAGAGACAAATTTTTATTGGTGCCAACAACACTTTGATTTAATCCCATTGTCCACATCGTAATAAATCCTTTGGCAGTGCCAATGTATAATGCTGTTAAATGAATATCGTTTTCGCTAACGCCGCAAATAGTTGCAGCTTCTTCAATTGTTTTTTCAAAAACTGTTTCCCGGTATTTTGCAAATCCGTTAGTGTTGTCGTTGATAAAATCAAAATCAATTTTTCCATCTTCAATCAAACACCGGCCAATGGCGTGATGTAAAGTAATATCTGTTCCAGGATTTAATTGGAGATGAACATTTGCTAAAGAACAGGTTTGTGTCTTGCGTGGGTCACTTACTATAATTTTGATGTCAGGATTTTTTTCTCTTGCAGCTTCCACTCTTCTCCATAAAATAGGATGGCACCATGCAGGGTTGGCGCCTGCAACAAAAATTACATCGCATAGTTCAAGGTCATCATAACTAACCGGCACACTATCTTCGCCCAAGCTCATTTTATAACCCACCACTGCACTGCTCATACACAGGCGGCTGTTGGTATCAATGTTATTGCTGCCAATAAATCCCTTTATTAATTTATTGACTACATAATATTCTTCTGTTAAGCATTGGCCACTTGCATAGAAGGCAACGCTATCAGGACCGTATTTATTAATGAAAGTTTTGAATACAGCTGCAGTTCTTTCCAATGCCACATCCCAGGTTACCCTTTGCCGTGGGGCATTTTTATTATACCGCATTTCAGGATACAGCAGGCGGTCGCTTTTATCATTGACTGTATGATGCAGGTTCATCCCCTTGCTGCATAGCATGCCTTTGTTTACCGGATGATTTTTATCACCTTCCACAGTAATCCTGTTATGAGCATCTTTATTTACCACAATGCCACAGCCCACACCGCAGTAACAGCAGGTAGAAGCCCCGCTGCCCCCCAAAGGGGGGAGTGAAACAAGCTCTTTTATATTTTTAATATCACTCAAATTTTGTAGCATTTATCTTTTGTAGCCAACTGAAGAACTTTGATTGAACTTCATTGGCGACGCTCGTTCAATATTTTATCTTTTATCATCTTTAATTACGTTTTATGTTTAACACAAAATATTATCAAAGTAGTGGCAGTTGATTTTTTATGCAGGCACTACACTCAGATCTTTTACGTCCAATTTTTTCTGTGCAGTAATTGTTCTGAAAATAAAAACAGCCACACCAATGCCTAAAATAATATAGCCTAATAAAGTAAATGCTGCGGTGTAATCAATAAGGTCTTTGGTTTTCATTACTCCATTTTCCATTACTTCCTTTGTTGCATGCGTTGCTTTTGCTTTAAACATAAATGCAATCAACATAGCACCAATATTTCCACCGGCACCAACAATGCCTGCTACACTGCCTACGGCAACGGGGCTAATAAATGGCACCAAACTATAAGTGGCGCCATTAGCCATCTTAAGACTTAAACCAAAAAAGAACATCATAAAAATAGCCATACCAATATTGCCCGATTTTGCAAACCAGATAAGGCCAATACCTTCTAACAATAATAAAACGGCCAGCAACATCGACTTCCCGTCAAAGCCCCAAACCTTTCCAATCTTATCTGCAACAATACCACCCATGGGACGGGCAAAAATATTTATCCATCCAAAAATACCAGCAGCCATACCTGCTACTGCTAATGTTGCACCAAACGAATCCATAAAAAATATCGGCGCAAAATTATCTACAGTAATTTCTACTCCAAAACAGGCGGCATAAGCGATAGTCAATATCCAGGTGCGGTAATCTCTTGCTGCCACTAAAAATGTATTTGTCTTATTATCTACCTTGTAACCAATTTCCTTATAATCCCCCGCAGCTGTATCTTTTGTATAACGGTAATATAAAAATGCACACAGCAGCAACATTACACCCGGCACAATCATGGCAACACGCCAGCTATCTTCTTTGCTGCAAAAACCCAATGCAGTAAATCCAGCAGCGATCAATGGCATAAAAAAGTTGGCAGCGCCACCACCTGCATTTCCAAAACCACCTGCCGTAGCATTGGCGGTACCTTTAATATTAGGCGCAAACATTACGGAAGTATGAAACTGTGTAATAACAAAAGATGCCCCGATAACGCCGATGGCCAGACGAAATAATAAAAAGGAAGTGTAAGTATTACTGGTGCCAATTAATAAAACAGGAATGGCACATAAAATCAGCAACCATGTGTACACAAGCCTTGGCCCGTATTTATCCACCAGCCTGCCGATTAACAACCGGGCAATGATGGTGGCAGATACGGATGCAATCTGAATATTGCCAATCTGGTCTTTGGTAAGATGCAATTGTTCTTTGGCAATTTTCATTAAAGGCGCCATACCAAACCAGGCAAAAAAGCAACAAAAAAAAGTGAACCAGGTAATGTGAAACGTTTTCATCTGAATCCCTTTCAGAGAAAAAATGTTGAGTTTGTTTAAGGGTAGATTAGTTACTGCCATAACTGTTGATTTGTAGATGAAGAATATTTTTTAAATTTTATTATTTGCTAAAGAACTCTGGTTTAATATTGATCTGCAGGTAAACCCAGCTTGCATTCAGCTTGCTGGTACCCTGCGTCATATTTTTTGCATACTCCATACTTTTGCTTGCTGCTAAATAACTTACACCCAACTCCAGGGTGGTTACTTTATTCAATGTATATGTGTTCACCCAATCAAATTCACTACCCAGGTATTTACTAATAGCATTACCAGCAATATCTTTTTGATTCTTTGCCAGTGAGAAATAATGATAATCCAATCCGCTGCTGAAGCGTTTATTGGCAGATGCATATTTTATTTTGATGAATGGATTATTCAATCCACCTGCTGGTGAACCAGTGCCTGCATAGAAATAATCCATTAGCCCCCAGAACTTATGCGGTGTGCCATACAATGGATCAAAACGATGATTGGATGTAGAAGATGAAAAAGCATTATTACCAGAAACATAATCCCAGCCTGCAGTGTAACTAATTTGTTTTTTTACATACGTCAATGAAAGCGTGGAAGTAAAAGCCGCCATTGATAAACCTTCTTTGTCTTTTCCTCCCTGGTAATAAATTCCAGCATTCAGTGTAGTTGATTTCTTTTTATCCAATATACTCGTGAGCAAAAGCCCTGTTGTAATTCTTGTGTTAACACCAGCCTGGTTGTAACGGCGGCCAAACACATAACCAGTATCAGTACCTGCAATTGTTTTTACAGAATCCATCCTGTATTTTGAAAACTCGTCACTCACAAATAAGCCTGTTAATTTTGTTTGATTAAAAGTTTTTGCCGCATATAAATACTGCAATGCTTTATAGTGTTGTCCCAATGCATTGGTGCTTGGAGGATTCGCCATAGAGAGTGTTCCTGTTTTGGAACTGATTCCACTGGCGTTTACAACAGGTATTAATCCGGCTGGTGTGGCGACCAAATTTCCCTCACTATCTTTTACATAAGGATTCACATTGGCAGGTGTATAATAAGTGCCGTTATAATTAAAGGCATCTGTGTTTTGATTAAATGCCATACCAAGATCAACTTGCCAGCCTTTGTTTAATAACTTAAATACAATTGCATCATGACGACGTGCCTGTTGCAACCAGTCAAGATTTCCAAGCAACCTGCTGTCATCATACAACAATTCCTGCCTTCCTATTTTCACACCGAAATAATCAACAGCAGATTTTTTAAAGGAAGAATCTTTTTTATTGGCCAATGCCATTTCGGCCCATGCTTCATGCAGGCCCAGTTTGCTGCCATCTGCCGGACTGATAGAAGAAGCATCCTGCCCCCAAACTCTTACATCCTGCAGGGACGTTTGAAAGATGATGCGGTTCCATTTGTAATTAAAAGTTAACCGGCTTCTTTGTGAAGTAAAGAGTGCAGGACTATTTGTTTTCGGCATTAACGTTCCTGTGCCGTTACGGTATTCAGTACGGGTTCTTATTTGTCCCGTAAGAGAAAACTGTGCATTGGATAAAAGGCTGCTGCACACCAGCAGACATATTATCATCAGTTTGTTTGGTTTAAAATTTTTCATATTAAATTTGATTGATTTTATGGTGAGAAATCCTTTAATCATTTGGCCCGGTTAGACTGCCATCTACCGGGCTTTTATTTTTATTTAGTTTGAATATTTATTTATTTCGCTTACCATTTCATGGTGTTTTTCCACACCGATATAAACTTTGTCGTCCACCACTTTTACAGGATATGTTTTGATGGCGCATTCATCACCATTCAGGCATTCACCTGTTACCAATGAAAATGTTTTTTTGTGAAAAGGACAGGCCACTTTTGGTTCATCCCCCACGGAGCCGGTCATTCCCCTGCTGAGTGCCATTTGCCTGCGGTGTGGGCATTCGTTTTGAGAAGCATACCATTCATTGCGGCGGGCAAAATAAAAAAGTGCGATCTGCTCATTATTATATTTTACACATACACCACCGTTTGCAGGCACATCATCCGTAGTGCATGCATATATCCAGTTGGTTGTTTTTTCTGATATCATATTATTTAGTTTTATAAAAAAATATTTTACCGGCAATATTTTTATTGTCTTTTCAAATAACAGGCAATCGTTTTAGAAAATCGCAACTGCAAAAACAGGCAGTTAGTTAAAAATGGCAGGCAATCGTGAAGAAGCTTTTACAGCTTATTAAAAGAATCAGCTAATCAAAGGATTTACATTTTATAACTGGCAATTAAATTATTTTTTATTTCCATTCCTTTGCCCGCTTTTGTTCCCTCATGGGTTCAAAGTTTACAGAAGGATCCTTTTCTTCCGGGGCATTCACAAAATGATTAAATCTTTTTCTCAACTCAGGCGTTTCAATAGCCGCTTTCCATTCACATTCATAAGTTGATACATGGTTTAGCATATCTGCTTCCCATTGTGCATTCAAACCCAACGCATCGTTTACAACCACTGATCTTAAATAATCAATACCACCTTCCATTTTATTCAGCCAGGTGGCAGTACGTGTAAGCGGATCTGCTGTTTTTACATAAAACATTAAAAAGCGGTCTAAATATTTAATGCAGGTTTCTTCGTCAATATCAGTTGCCAACAGTAAAGCGTGTTGCGGCTTGCTTCCGCCATTTCCGCATACATACAGGTTCCATCCTTTTTCTGTTGCTATTATTCCAAAGTCTTTGCTTTGTGCTTCCGCACACTCTCTTATACATCCGCTTACACCGCCTTTTAATTTATGGGGAGAACGAAGTCCACGGTATCTTTCTTCCACCCTTATGGCGAAACTAACACTGTCGTGTAGCCCAAACCTGCACCAGGTACTGCCCACACAGCTTTTAACCGTACGCAAACTTTTACCATAGGCATGCCCGCTTTCAAAACCTGCCTCAATCAATTCTTCCCAAATATTAGGCAAATCACTTAAATGAGCGCCAAATAGATCAATACGCTGGCCACCGGTAATTTTTGTATAGAGATTGTATTTTTTGGCTACCTGTCCTATCACAATTAATTTGTCTGGAGTAATTTCTCCACCGGGAATACGTGGCACTACGGAGTAAGTACCGCCCTTTTGTATATTGGCGAGAAAACGGTCATTGCTATCCTGTGCAGTATCATTTCCCTTCTTTAAAATAATTTCATTCCACAAGCTTGCAAGAATAGATGCCACAGGAGGCTTGCACAATTCACAACCATCACCTTTGCCAAATTGATCTAATACTTCATCGTAAGTTTTTAAGTTATTAATTTTTACAAGGTCAAATAATTCCTGCCTGCTGTAATTAAAATGTTCACACAAAACATTTCTCACCAGCTTACCCTGTGCCTTCATGGTATGCAGCATCAGGTCTTTCACCATGGGCACACATCCACCACAACCCGTTCCTGCTTTGGTACATTTTTTAATGGCATCTACCGTTTCGCAACCGCCCTCTGTTATGCTGCTGCAGATCATCCCTTTTGATACCGCTTCGCAACTGCAGATTAATGCCTCATCGGGCAGGCCCGTAACACCTGCACCTGCTTCTTCATCGCCTCCACGGCTTCCCAATATTACATCTTCAGGGTTCGGAGGCAAAACCACTTTGTTCTTTACGGTTTGCAGCAACATATTATATTGTTCCGCTTCACCCACCAGTATGCCGCCTAATAATGTTTTACCATCTGCACTTATATTAATTCTTTTATAAATACCCTTGTTGGTATCATTAATCGCAATTGATCTTATTCCATTACCACTTGCAAATGGATCACCAAAACTTGCCACATCCACTCCAATCAATTTTAATTTGGTGCTCATATCGTAAGCGGCAAAACCCCTGTCCCCGCCCCCATCCCCTAAAGGGGGGCTAATAAAGTTCGCTATCAGATTATCAACTACTACTTGGGCCATCTCATAACCCGGTGCTACCAGCCCGTACACCATTCCTTCAAACAAAGCACATTCACCAATGGCATATATGTTTTCATCAGAGGTTTGAAGTTTATCGTTTACTAAAATGCCACCTCTTGTTCCCACTTCTAATCCTGCTAATCTCGCCAGTTCATCTCTTGGCTTGATACCGGCCGATATCACCAGCATGTCTACATCAATTTTGGTATCGTTGGCAAACTGCATTCCTGTAATACAATCATCCCCCAATATTTGGGAGGTATTGGTATTGGTTAAAATCTTTAATCCTAATGTTTCTAATTTTTCTTTTAAAACATTGCTACCGGTTTCATCTATCTGGCGTGGCATCAGCCTTGGCGCAAATTCAATAACAGAGGTATCAGTAATCCCCAGATCAATCATTGCTTTCGCCGCTTCAAGCCCCAACAGGCCTCCTCCAATCACAGCACCTTTTTTTGCTTTTTTTGCATAAGCAGTCATCATTTCCAAATCCTCTATTGTCCTGTAAATGAAAACGCCGTCTTTATCTGTTCCGGGAATGGGTGGAACAAAGGCAGCAGAGCCGGTGGCCAGAATTAAAATATCGTAGGAAACAATAAGCCCTTTGTGTGAGTGAACGGTTTTATCAGTTCTGTTTATTTGTGCGATGGGATCACCAAGGTGGAGTGTAATATTGTTTTCACTGTACCAATCCGCAGAAGCCATCAAAAGTTCTTCAGCAGATTTGCCTGCAAAGTATTCACTCAGATGAACCCTGTCGTAAGCAGGCCGTACTTCTTCACCAAATACAGTGATGCTGAATGCTGAAGAATTTGATTTAGCTACCAGTTTTTCACAAAACTTGTAACCCACCATGCCATTACCGATTACCACTATTCTCATTGTTCTAAATTTAATTTTAACAATAATGACTAAGGCAATCATATTATTTTTAATTCTATATATTTTATTTATAAGAAATGATATAAAAATACAGAACTAAGAATGATTTATATCATAAAATTAAGGGTATTTATTTAGTTTTACAAAACAATTTTACCAAATATGTCATATATTTTTAAAATTAATTTATATGAAACAAGTTTTGATCCTGTTAGTAGGTGCTGGTTCGGGTGACCCTGAGCTAATAACTTTATAGGCCGTTAATACTCTCAAAAATTTTATATGATGCACTTGTCAGCAAGGTGCTGTTGAACTACGCATCTCCAAAAGCAATCATTCAATTGTGGGTAAGCGATATGGTTGCCAGCACTTTCACAACAGAAATAAACCGAACTGCTGAAAATGAAAAATGCATTACCGGTTGGGTAAAAGATATTTTCTTCAGGTCCAGGCATCATAATCTTAAAAATCCGGCTATCATTATGGCGGGAGAAGTCGTAAACCGCATCTCACATTAATTAAAACTGCCGCACAAAAAATAACCAGCAAACAAAGTGAGCAAAGCTGAATTTAAACTTTATGCTCAATACAGATTAATATTGCAAAACATATTGCAGAACGCTGTTGACTAATGGCAAAGAAAAATAAAAAAGAATGCGACCTGAAAAGCTGCCTGCTCTGCAGGCAATGCCTTAGTAGCTGGTTGCCGGCCATAGAAGCTAACCGAAAAAGTTTTTTTTATAAAAAGGGAGATATACTTTTTAATGAAGGCGAAGAAGTAAAAGGAATGTTTTTTATTGAAACCGGGGTTGTAAAAGTTCATAAAAAATGGGGTGATAATAAGGAACTGATTTTAAGAATCGCTGGCAATGGAGATATTGTGGGGCACAGGGGCCTGGGTAATGATACTATTTATCCTGTATCCGGCACTGCCCTTGAACCAACTGCCGTTTGTTTTGTAGACCTTACATTTTTTAATGATACCCTGATGGTTAATCATGAGTTTCTTTATAAGCTGATGATGTTCTTTGCATCAGAATTGAAAGAGAGTGAAAAGAGGATGCGTAACCTGGCACACATGAGTGTAAAAGGCAGGATAGCGAATGCTATTCTTACATTGAAACAAAAATTCAGTGTAAAGCCTAACGGTCAACTTGGCATTACCATCAGCCGGCAAGATTTTGCCTCTTATAACGGCGCCACTTACGAAACTGTTTTTCGGATGATGAATGAAATGGTGAAAGAAAAAGCAATCAAACTGGAGGGGAAGCATATTATGATTGTATCTGAAAATAAACTGCTGGAATATATAAAGAATTAAACCTATTGTTATCTCTTTACTCTAACAACTTCCATTTAGCGTTAATAATTCCGTAAAAAATAAATTGCAGTTTTTATTTTTTCACAAAATTTTTAAGTAAAAAATTAAAAAAATATTAGCTAAAAATATTCGGACTGCAATAATTACTTAAAGCTGTTTACCCTTTTTCTCTTTTGGTAAAAATTGCTGCTAATGAAACAGTTTCTCCAGAATTCAATTATAGATTGACAAATTGCAGCAATATATTTGATTGATAATTTTTATCTGTTGGCCACGGATTGAATCAAAAACATCATTAATCATTTAAAAAGGAGGTTAAAATGAAAAAGCTTCAAAAACAGCGGCTGATAAACAGTATTGCAAAAAAGATTTATTGGCTGCCAATCATTATGATGATCAGCATTGCCAGCTGTAAAAAGGAAGAAGAACCAACCAGTCCGGCAGATGACACTGAAAAAACTGATGAAGTATATGCATCAAGAAACAGTATCCCACATGTAACTGTACATCCGGGATCTTCTATACAGGCAGCTGTGAATGCTGCCAATGCAGGCACTATTATTTTTATAGAACCAGGTATTTATAAAGAAGCGGTGGTGGTAAATAAGCCCAGGATTCAACTGGTTGGAACTAAGGGGTCCTGCAAGGATATTATCATAGAAAATCCCGGGGATGAAGAGAATGGCATCACCGTTTCGGATGAGGGAGATGGATTTTTTTTGAAAAATGTGACTGTGAGGAATTTCGAAGAAAATGGAGTGCTGCTTACACGTGTTGACAATTTTGTTTTGGATCACGTAGCTTCAGTCAATAATTCGGAGTACGGATTGTTTCCCGTTTTATGTAACCATGGTGTTATTAAATTTTGTTCAGCAACAGGCAGCTCAGATACGGGCATTTATGTTGGCCAGTCGGAAAATATAATTATTCAGTTTAATGTGGCTTTTGCAAATGTGAGCGGATTTGAAATTGAAAACTGCACCAATGTAAATGCATCGTGGAATGAAGCGTATGATAACACTGCCGGCTTATCAGTGTTTCTATTGCCCGGTCTTACGGTTAAAACTTCCAGCAATATTTTAGTGGCCCACAATAAAATCCACGATAACAACCTTGCGAATTTTGCACCACCCGGCGGTGGCCTTGAAGTAAATATTCCACAGGGGGCTGGAATTTTACTGGTTGGTGCTGATAATACAACCATTGAACACAACCTGATAAGCAGGAACAATTTTGTGGGCGTGGCTACAGTTAGTACGCTGGTGTTAGGTGCCTTGGCTGGCATTCCACCAGAAGCCTTTGCAGATATTGAACCCAATCCGGATGGCGCAATGATTACCCATAATATTCTAAAAAACAATGGAACTGCAGCGCCTCCGGGTTTGCCATTACCTGCAGCAGAACTTTTATGGGATGGCTCAGGCAGTAATAATTGCTGGAGTAACAACATCTATTCTTTTTCGTTCCCTGCCAGTTTACCTGTTTGCAATTAATCTGACAATTGTAAAAAACAAGACCCCTAACGAAAACTTTGAAGGAAAATAATCCCCGGCGGCAATTATTAAATTTGCCGCAGGGGATATTCCTGTTCTCAAAATATTTCCCTTTACAAGTTATTCTTAACATTACTGCTGAGCTTTTCATTGATTCATTTTTTTTAACCCCGGTGGTGCTAATTTTCATCTAAATATCTCCCTTTGTTGTTGTTGAAGCTAACCTTTAACAATAATCCCCATCTGTGAAATTTTATAGACAACCATGAGGAACAATTTCTACAACATTTATATTAACATCCTGCTGACTAAATATTTAAATAGTGGCTTGCTAATTGAAGCATTTGAACAGTAATTATCCTGATAAAAAATTAGCAAGTCATAAACTAATTTAATAATCACTAAATGAAAACAACATGAAAGCAAACGAAAAATCAATAGAAGTATTAAATGATCTTATCCAGATCAATAACGACCGTATTGCCGGTTATGAAAAAGCCATTGTAAGTGTAGATGCCAGTGATATAAATCTAAAAGCAACTTTTAGAAAAATGGCTGACAGAAGTGAAGGATATAAGAGTGCTTTAGCTGCTGTGGTTGCTAATTTAGGTGGCGAAGTAGCAAAAGGCACTACCAACCTTGGCAAAATTTACCGGGCATGGATGAGTGTAAAAAATACTTTTACCGGCGATGACCGCCAGAGTGTTTTGGATTCCTGCGAAGGTGGAGAAGATGCAGCACTGAAAGCATATAAAGACGCATTAGGATCAGATGCTGAATTATCCTCTGATACAAGACAATTATTAAATGCACAATTTGCAGAATTGAAAATTGCTCATGACACCATCAAGCAATTCAGGGATCAGCATGAGCATGCACATTCATAATTTTTTCTCCTTTTTATTTGATAAGACCCGCCTTAACTGGCGGGTTTTATTTTTGTTTATACTCCCCACACCATAAAAATGTGCAAAAATTTTCAGCAATAAAAAAAAGTAAGCACCTTTGGAAAACCACTTCTGAAGATGCTTACAAATTTTAAATTAAGTTCCGAAGAACTTGCGATGCTAAATTATGAAAGATATTATTATCCTTGTCCTTTAGTTCAAAAAAGATTGCATTGTCTTTATTTGAAAGGAAGCCTTGGTTTGTCTAACAATAAAATTGGCGAACTTATGGATGCTCACCGCAACAGCATAAGCGAATGGGTTAGTATTTATGGTAAAGACGGTTTTGATGCCTTAACTAAAGTTGGTTATGGCACCAATAAAAGTGAAATAGAAAAAAGTGCTACCGGTATAATAGCTTCTTTTACAAGCCAACCTCCCAGAAGTTTAGGCGAAGCAATGTTAAAAGTGGAAGAACTGACCAAAATAAAAAGAAGCCCTACAAGCATCCGTAAATTTATGAATCGTCATAATTTTAGATTTTTAAAAACGGGCCATATCCCAGCAAAAGTAAACACGATGCAGCAGCATAGCTGGGTGGATGATACGCTGAAACCTGTAATAGAAGCAGCTAAAGAAGGAAAAGTGCATTTGCTTTTTTAGATGCCGCACATTTTACCTTGCAACCGTTTCTGTGTTGTTTATGGTGTGTTGCCCGAATATTTATCAAGGCATCGCCTGGTAGAAATCGTATGAATGTTTTAGGTGCTGTTAATGCCATTACCAAACAAGTAAGTACCTACATCAACACCACTTATATTTGTAGCAATTGCTTGGTTGCTTTTTTAAAACAATTAAAACAAGAATATGGCGATCCTGCATCAGGCGGGACTATTGTTTTGGACAATGCTCGTTATCAACACTGCTTCCTGGTAAACACTTTTGCAAAATCATTGGGTATCCATATGCTATTTTTGCCGCCTTATTCGCCCAATTTAAATATTATTGAAAGGCTATGGAAGTTCACAAAAAAACAAATATTGAATGCTCAATATTATGACGCACCATTAAAATTTCATCAAGCAATTAATGATTTTTTTCAGCCCATCAATCAAAAACATAATCCAGCGTTACATAAATTGTTGACGCTTAAATTTCAATTCTTCGATAAAAACATTGCACATTCTTATGCGGCGTGAAGTATAACCGCATACCCTCCAATACACAAATACCGGAGATTATTGTCCAGTGCACATATTTAAGAAATAAAATAAATTCTTTATTCTCAATATCCATTTCCAAAATGTTTTCGGATAGTAATTTTTCTTATTGTTGCTTCTGGATGTGCTTTCATGTTGCGTTTTTGAATCCGGCTGAGGGCACGCAATCTTTCTGATGGAGTTAAATTATAAAAATAACTGTTGAAATACTCCTCCTGCTCTTCAAAAGACTTAAATATTTTTATTCCCCTTTTCATTGCAGTGTAAAGTTAAAAATTTCTGTTTGCTTTTACCCAATCGCTTATGTAGGAAGCTATTTCAGTAGTAGTGGTACCGGGTGGAAATAATTTTCCCACACCCATCTTATTTAATTCATTCATATCCTCATCCGGAATAATGCCACCGCCTGTTAACAATACATCGTCCATCTGTTTTTCTTTCATCAGCCTGATCACTTTTGGAAAAATTGTGTTGTGAGCTCCACTTAATGTACTGATGCCAATTGCATCGACATCTTCCTGTAATGCAGCATTCACTACCATTTCAGGCGTTTGCCGCAGACCAGTATAGATCACTTCCATACCTGCATCCCGTAGCGCTGTAGCAATTACTTTGGCTCCACGGTCGTGACCGTCCAGTCCTACTTTAGCAACTAAAACTCTTATGGGCCTGTTCATACAGAAAGATTTCAGATAAATATTTATTGGAGTAAAGATAATGTATGCTCCATTCTTTTTATGGTAGCCTGCTTTCCAATGAGTGCAGCAATATCAAACACTCCAGGACCAAATTTACCTCCCACCAGCATTATCCTTAAAGGCAGCATTAATTCACCCGGCTTTAGCTGGTTAACGGCAGCGATCTCTTTAAATGCTGTTTCTAATTCCGTATGATCCCAGGCAGCAGTAAGCTGGTAAGCCCTCACTAATTCAGTAAAGAACAAATTCTTTTTTTCGTCCCATTTAGCTTTGATTGCATCTGTATCAATTGCCTCAGGAGGTTGAAAAAAGAAGCCTCCCTGAACAAAAAAATCTGGCAGTAAGATGCAACGTTCTTTTATCAGCCCAATTACCTTCTCCAGGTAATTATCATCACTAACAGTAATACCGCCTGTTTCTAATACTTTCTTCACATCATTTTTCAGGCTGTCGGCAGCTTTAAGTTTTATCCATTCATGATTGTACCACTTTGCTTTTTCAAAATCAAATTTGGCACCGCCCTTATGCACTCTTTCAATACTGAATTTTTCTATCAGTTCATCCAGTGAAAATATTTCCTGCTCTGTACCATCATTCCAGCCCAGTACTGCCAGCAGGTTTATAAAAGCTTCTGGTAAAAAACCTAATTCTTTAAACCCTTGGGTCAGTTCATTGGTTTTTGGATCAGTCCAGTTCATTGCATACACCGGGAACCCCAGGCGGTCGCCATCCCTTTTGCTCAATTTTCCATTACCATCAGGTTTCAATATCAAAGGCAAATGTGCCCATTGAGGCATTTTATCCAACCCAAATAAATATTTCCATAATAAAATATGCACCGGTGCACTGGGCAGCCATTCTTCGCCACGAAAAGCATGACTGATCTTCATTAAATAATCATCCACCACCACAGCGAGATGATAAGTAGGCATCCCATCAGCCTTCAATAAAACTTTGTCATCTACATTATTGGTATCAAAATCAATCTCACCCCTTATCATGTCGGTAAAAGAAACCGGGTCATTCGGCTGCACTTTTATCCTGACCACATAAGGTGTTCCATTATCCAGTAAATCCTGTGTTTCATTTGGCAATAATCTTAAAGAATTATTCATTTGCATTCTCACCCGGTGATCATACTGCAGGCTGTCGCTGCCCGTTGCTTTTAACCGCTCTCTCATTGCTTCTATTTCTTGTGGTGTATCAAATGCATAATAAGCATGGCCATCTTTTACTAATTGCTCCGCATATTTGCGGTAGCTGTCTTTCCGTTCGCTCTGCCTGTAAGGTGCATAGGGTCCACCATGCAGTACACTTTCATCTGCTTCCAGGCCACACCATTTTAAACAATTGAATATATATTCTTCGGCACCTTCTACAAACCTTGCCTGGTCGGTATCTTCAATCCGGACAATAAAATCGCCACCATGTTTTTTGGCGAATAAATAGTTATATAAAACGGTACGAACGCCGCCGAGATGAAGCCCACCGGTAGGGCTTGGTGCAAATCTTACTCTTACTTTATTAAACATAGCGCAAAGATAAAGTGCAGCCATCACCTCCCCAACAATAAGTAATGCCGAAACAGGATTGCATTTTTATTCAGTCTGCATATACGATCTAAGATTTCCAGGCCACCTTTTGGGCTACTTTAAAAATCAAAATGGTATTATTTGTAATTTGCCTCATGTTTTATTTGGTAAAAACTCCGTGGTGGTTAAAAAAGCTTTACCCCGGTTGCACCTGGCAAATGCCCGGAGGGCAAAAGAAAATATATCTCACATTTGACGATGGACCGCATCCTGCTGCCAGTTCTTTTGTGCTGGAGGAATTAAAAAAATACAATGCCAGGGCTACTTTTTTCTGTATCGGCAAAAATGTGGCTGAGTACCCATTCATTTATGAACAGATAATTGATGAAGGCCACCGGGTGGGCAACCATACTTACAACCATTTAAACGGATGGAAAACAAGGGATGAAGAATACATTAATAATGTGGTGCTGGCTAAAAAACTGATTGATTCCAATTTATTCCGGCCTCCTTATGGCAGGGCAACAAAGTTTCAGCTAAAGCTTTTAAGCGCTCAATATGCGTTAAATCCAATTATGTGGACGGTGCTGAGTGGCGATTTTGATAGTAAGCTATCAAAGGAAAATTGCCTGCTGAATGTGCTGAATAAAAGCAGAGAAGGTTCGATTGTGGTTTTTCACGACAGCGAAAAGGCTTATGAAAAGATTCAGTATGTTTTACCCCGGGTTTTAAGCCATTTTTCTGAAAGAGGTTACCAGTTTGAAACGATCAAAATATAATGGGTAAAGCAACCTGGTAATATGTGATTGTAAGAATTATCCATAGAGAAATTGGGTTGGGTTATAGACAAAAAAAATGGGCCTGAGTAGAAACTCTGGCCCGTTTTTAATCCGTACCCTATGAAAACTGTTGGCAAGCTACATCATTTTTTTAATACTCCAAATAAAATCTTAACTATTTTTTTACATATGATTTATCATGAGGGCTTCGCAAAAAACTATAAAAACAAGTAACATTTTTCGTTTGTACCGGATGTAGTTCAAATCGACAGAACCGCATTGCTGGTTAAAGACTGAATGGCTAATTTTGCCCGCCATTCATTTTTAATTTTGACTTTACCTGAATTTTAAACTATCATGATACTAATAGATACACATTGTCATCTTTACTCAGAAGAATTTGCCGGAGATATTGATTCCGTGATTACAAATGCTAATGCCATTGGGGTAAAGAAGTTTTATTTACCGGCAATTGACAGCACTGCAATTGGTGCTATGCTTGCACTGGAAGATAAATATCCGGGCAAGTGTATTGCTATGATGGGCCTGCACCCCTGCTATGTAAAAGAAAATTACCTGGATGAACTGCAGGTGGTGAATAGCTGGCTGGCCAAAAGGAGATTTGCTGCCATTGGAGAAATTGGCCTGGATTACTACTGGGACCGCACATTTGTAAAGCAACAGGAGGAAGCTTTCCGTACCCAGATTGAAT
>JAYVLZ010000249.1:0-10241 GCA_043759175.1 Chitinophagaceae bacterium
CTATCCTGGCCTTTTTTTTATTTAGGTAACTACAAGCATAATTTTTTGATTAAACTTCTTTATTTAAATGCCCAAAATATTAATTGTTGATGACTCACGGGATTTAGCAGATTTCCTTACTGTATTACTTCAATTACACCATTTTGAAGTGGAAACTGCTTTATCAAAAACTGTGTTAATGGATAAATTAGATACGTTTAAACCGGACCTTATTTTATTAGACATTGTTTTAAGACATATTGATGGAAGGGAGTTGTGTAAAGAAATTAAAAACAACATTCTTTACAAAAAAATACCCATTATTTTATTATCCGCTAATCCTGAATTTTTAAAAGGCTATGAAGTATGTGAGGCGAATGATGTAATTGAAAAGCCCTTTGACATTAAAACCGTAATTGATAAAATCAACATGCATATAGTAAGCCCAATAGAAATTTAGTTTTCTGCCGGCAGATTGGCACGCTCTTCCCTGATCTCTGCAAGACACCATTATTAGATCTTTCCAGGCAGATATAATTGGTTAGTTGGAGTGTCTTTTGAAACTGCAGAATAAAAAATTTTGTTTGCTGTTAAATGGCGTGATATGATCTTCTGTTATGCAACGTATTTTATCAAAACCGGTTTTTAATTCATTTGTTAATGTTTCTTCACTGTATTGCCTGATGGGCAGTCCGCTGCACTTTTCTGGTCCATTCTCAGAAAATGTCCCGATTGTTAAGTAGCCAGAAACGGAATTCCTGGCAGTGTTCATATACTTTGCAACCTGGTCGCTTGTTGTTAAAAAATGAAAAGTTGCCCTGTCATGCCAAACATCAAAAGTTGTATCGGGCTCAAATGCTGTTATATCGCAAATTACCCAGTTTATTTTTTTTGCTTTTTCACCCAGGCGTTTTTTTGCTTTATCAAGTGCTTTGGCCGAAATATCAAGCACGGTGATGTTTTCAAAGCCTTCTTCCAGCAAATAATCTGCAAGTTTGCTGTCGCCGCCGCCAATGTCTATGATCTTTGCAGTCTTTGACAAACCAAAAGAATGTATAAAGTCAAGTGAAGTTTTGGGTACTTCCTGTGTCCAGCTTACCTGGCCTGGATGGGTAGTTTCATACACTTTTTCCCAGTGTTGTTTTTGTGTATTATCCATATTGTAAAGGTGACTGGTAAGATACAGTTTTTTTGTAACAAAAGTTACAGCAGTGCCGGCCTGCTGTTCAATGTATGTTTTTATACTTTGTAATTTTCTTTCAAACAATTATGGTGGAAAGATGAACAAAGACTGGCAGACTATATAAATGTACAAGCTGATGTTTAAAACTTACCACTTCAGATCAATTGGGATATATAAGGGTAATATATTGCTCAATCATCTGCTTTTCCCACCATTCTTCAGTTAAATATAAACGGTATGGTTTATGAACTAACCTACCAGATATTTAAACCTGATAAAATGCAAAAAGTGATCACTCAATAAAAGCCATGAAACCAATCATTCATATTATAGATGACGATGTTGATATACTCAGCATTTTAAATATTTTTTTTCAAAAAAAAGGATTTACAGTAATAGCAGATCATAATGGAAACGATCTGGATCTGAAAAATGATCCTTGTCCCCAGGTGTACCTGGTTGATATAAATCTTATTGGAAAAAGCGGCACTGATATTTGTAAGCTGATTAAAAAGGAATGTCTGCATATACCGGTGGTGCTGATGTCCGGCAATTCAGAATTGGTAAACCTTTCAAAAGAATGCCATGCAGATGCTTTTATTGCGAAGCCCTTTGATATTAATACAATACTCTCTGTGGTAAACAATGCAGTACTCAGGGCATAGGAGCATCATTTTTTTTGTTACCCGACCTGGATTCGAACCAAGACAAGCAGAATCAGAATCTGCTGTACTACCATTATACTATCGGGCATTGGAATGAACTTTTTGGTGACCCCTCAGGGGCTCGAACCCTGGACCTACTGATTAAGAGTCAGTAGCTCTAACCAACTGAGCTAAGGAGTCTTTGCAGGGAATGCAAATTTATAAAAATATTTATTGAGAAAGATCAATCACTGTAGCTAAACTTTCTGCACAAGCCAATTCCGGAACGGATTAAAATTATTTTCCATCATTATTTTTATTGCTTCCACAGCTTTCTCCTGATCCTGCTGTTTTGTTTTTCATCTCACAATAATTGAATAAATTTTATTCCGTTCCTATGCAGTTCTGGTTTGTTAAAAAGCAAGCTTAAACCTTCATCCGCTGTACCCTCACCGCATTTAATATGGCCAATAAAGCAACCCCAACATCTGCAATAACAGCTTCCCACAAAGTAGCTATCCCACCGGCTCCAAGAATTAGTACAATTACTTTTATCACCATGGCGAATGTTATATTTTGCCAAACAATTTGCCTTGTTATTTTTCCGATTTTAATGGCAGTCACAATCTTTGAGGGCTGGTCGTTTTGAATAACAATATCTGCTGTCTCAATAGTAGCATCGCTTCCCAATCCTCCCATTGCAATGCCTGCATCAGCCAATGCTACTACAGGAGCATCATTTACACCATCGCCTACAAAGGCAATATGCTTTCCTTCATTTTTTAATGCCTGTATTTTTGCAACTTTTCCTTCCGGCAATAAATCTCCATAAGCATAATCTATATTTAATGCCTGAGCCACTTTTGAAACTACTGCCTGCTTATCACCCGATAACATTACCGTCTTAATATTCAGTTTGTGCATTTCATCTATGGCCTGTTTTGCGTCTTCCTTTATTTCATCAGCAATAGTAATGTACCCGGCATATTTACCGTTCACTGCAATTACCACAACTGTATCTACCAGTTCATCAATTTCAGCAGGATATTCAATATTAAACTTCTTTAATAATTTTACATTGCCTGCCAAAACATTTTTACCATCAACTGTACTTTTTAAGCCATGGCCTGATATTTCTTCAACACCTTCTGCTTTTAAATTTTTAGCAATATCACCAGCATATTCAACCACCGCTTTTGCAATGGGGTGTGTTGAGTTAGTTTCTATAGCTGCAGTTAGTTTAACCAATTCATCTTTGTCAATATCTTTTGTAACTACCTCCTGTACTTTAAAAACCCCTTTGGTAAGTGTACCGGTTTTATCCATCACTACCACATTCACTTTTGTAATGACATCTAAAAAATTAGAACCTTTAAATAGTATCCCATTTTTAGATGCTAATCCTATACCGCCAAAATATCCTAATGGAATTGACACTACCAAAGCGCATGGACAACTGATTACTAAAAACACCAATGCCCTGTAAAACCACACATTGAAAATATAAGGATCTGCAAAAAAGTATGGCACTAAACATACTGCTACAGCCAAAGCAAAAACTATGGGAGTGTAAATTTTTGCAAACCTGCTGATGAATAATTGTGTTTGTGATTTTCTTGCAGTGGCATCCTGTACCATTTCTAAAATCTTACTCAGCTTGCTATCTTTAAAAAGCGATTTTACCTGTATCTCAGAAACCTTGTCAAGGTTGATCATACCAGCAAATACCTGTTCACCTTTTAGCTTTGTATCGGGCTTGCTTTCTCCAGTAAGTGCTGCTGTGTTAAATGTACCAGCATCCGAATTTAATTCTCCATCCAATGCAACTTTTTCTCCTGCCTTTACCTGTATCATTTCATCTACCTGAATTTCGTTGGGATGAATAACCTGCGCTGTTCCATTTCTTAAAACGGTTACTTCATCAGGCCGTATATCCAACAACACTTTAATACTTCTCTTTGCTTTATTAACTGCTGAATCCTGGAACCACTCGCCGATAGAATAAAAAACCATTACGGCCACACCTTCGCTGTATGAGCCAATGGCAAATGCTCCAATGGTTGCTACACTCATTAAAAAGAATTCATTAAAGAAATCAAATCTTTTTGCTTTTCTGAAAGCCAAATTCAACACATTGTAACCTGCCAGTAAATAGGCGATAATATATATAATCAAATCAACAGAAAAAACGGGTTTATACTTAAAGCCAAATTCCAACACCAACATCACTAACAAAATTGCAAGAGAAGTTAATAATGGCCAATGTGATTTCCAGCCTCCCCCATCTTCTTCGCCGTGATTATGTTCATCGTCTTCTGCATGATCATGTTCTCCATCCTCACTATGGTTATGCACCTTACCATTTTTAGGTTGACTAACCACCTCATTTTTTTGTGTATCATTTTCGTCTGTGTCGCAACATTCCTGTGGCATATAAATTATTTTATGAGATAAAAAATGATATGATTCCTGTTATCACTAAAGTCCACCCGGTTATTATTCCAGACTTATGTTCGAGTGTGTGCCAATTTAATTTCAGTATTCCTTTATAAGCAAGGCTTACCCACAATACCATTCCAGAAACTGATATAGTAAGATATAAAGCAGCAATGCTTACAACAGCCCATAAACCGTATGCACCTGCCAACAGGAAATAGGCTTCTATTTCCATGCAGGGTGAAAGAAACATAGCAACTGCTAATGCCAGTATAATTTTGTTTTTAGGAAGTGTAGGTTCAGGCGTTTTATGCAAATGAAAGTGCTTGTGCCGGTGATGCTGATAAATAAAAAAAACACCTAATAGTATAAGGACGGAAGGTGCAATAAAATGAGTGAAGTATTCAATTTTACCTGCAAGCTGCAAACCCAATAATCCTAAAAAAATACCTATCAAAATCGTGCTTAATGCATGCGCCAATCCAGCAATAAATGTTACTTTAATTACTTCCTGCAAACTCCAGTTATCTTTTTTACCAATGGCCAATACAGGCAGCCAATGATTGGGTATCACTGCATGTAATAAGCTTAATAATAGGCTTCCTATAAAGATGCTGTACATTCCTGATGTTTATGATTAGTTAACTAAGTATAATTTAAAAAATTTTCTCTCAAGTAAAGGACTGAGCCGAAAATCTATCCTTTAACGTAACATTTGACATGTCTTTTTATATTATTATAATCGGTTATAAACAATTATAAAATTATTTATCCTCAATCTTCACCTTTAGTAATTTTATGGAATTAATAAATACCAATGTATCAGGAAGTAAATGAATTGCAGCAGCCTGTACTGGCCCAAGTATCCGCAATAAAACAAGAATAATCCCGGTTATATGTACCACACCAACACCAACAATGATATTTTCTTTAATGGTACGAAATGCCCTTTTACTGATAGCTCTTGCCCTGGCGATTTTTTCTAATTTATCCTGCATCAAAACAATGTCTGCCGCTTCCATTGCTGCTTCAGTACCAACAGCACCCATTGCAATACCAATGTTTGCCTGAACCAAGGCCGGTGCATCATTTATACCATCACCCACCATTGCTACTTTTGAGCCGTCTTTTTGTAATTCTTTAATGATATTGATTTTATCCTCTGGTAACAAATTAGCTCTGTAATTTGTAATACCAATCGTATCTGACACATGCTTTGCCGTTTCGGGATTATCGCCAGTAAGCATTACAATGTTTTTAATCCCACTGTTTCTTAAACCCACAATCATATCTTTTGCTCCTTCCCTTATTGCATCGGAGATATAAAATATACCTGCTAATTTATTGTTTGCAGAAAGGTAAACAGCCGTATCGGTTTGATTAGTTTTTGTTGGTGAAAGGGAAACTTTACTTTCCTCCATAAACACTTTGTTACCTAACAAGATTGATTGCCCTTCAACTTTTGCTTTAACCCCACGCCCTTTTATTACTTCAAAATCTTCGGGTTCTGTATAAAATAATTTGAGTTTATCAGCGTAGCTTAATATTGCTTTTGCAAGTGGATGATTGGAACGCCTGTCAACTGCTGCTGCAAGCTGCACCAATTGATTTTCATTGAATCCATTATCAACTATCTCCACTTTGTTTACTGTGGGACTTCCTGCTGTTAATGTGCCTGTTTTATCAAAGACAATTGTAGTAACCTTGGCAAGTTCTTCTAAAAACAAACCACCTTTTATCAGGATACCTTCTCTTGCAGCACGGGCAATTGCTGCAATGGTAACCAATGGTGTTGCTAAACCAAGTTCTGCCGGTGAAGTAAAAATTAATAGTGCAATTACAAGCTTAACATCCCGAGTATAAAAATATACAGCACCAACAAAAATGAATACAATAGGAATAAGCCAGGTAGCCACTTTATCAGTAAATTTTTCAATGGGGGCCTGCTGGCTTTCAGCTTCTTCAACCAAAGAAATAATCCTTGAAAAAACCGTATCCTTACCTGCTTTAGTCATTTCAATATCCAATGCTCCTAATTCTACAATTGTACCGGCAAAAGCATCACTACCCGCCACTTTTTCCTGTAATACACTTTCCCCGGTTATGGCAGCCTGATTAACCGATGCTGTACCATCTTTTACTTTACCATCAACAGGTATTTTTTCTCCTGCTTTTACAAGAATTATATCGCCAATCTTCAAATCACTTATCTGCACCGTTTCTTCCTTACCATCCTTTTTTACAATGGCTGTTTTGGGTACAGATCCAATTAACTCTTTAATAGAAGCCCGTGCCTTTTCGCCACTTGCACTTGCAATATATTCTGCAATCAAAATGATCATCAGCACTACAGCACCTGCTAAATATTCTTTACCCAATACTGATACAATTACAGCGATGGTAATAAAGATTTCCGTACCTATCTTTCGTTCCTTTATTAAATCTGTTACTGCAACTTTTACCAATGAGTAAAGACCAAATGCCATTGCAACCAGTAAAACGGGTAAATGAATAACTTCTAAATAAAATAACAAGCTTGCTATACCTACAGTGAGAATGCGGACAATCTCCCAAAGGAACTGGCGGGAAAAGAACGTCTGTGTATAATTCATATAATTTGTTTTTAAAGATTAACGATGCAGTAACTTTCTATTTATTCTTCCGATGTATTTTTCATTTTCATTAAAAGATTGTATGCCCCTTTCAACACAAAAGTTTCTTTATACAGTTTCTCATCTATACTAATTTCTGTAAACCCATTTTCCGAATCACCTGTTTTAACTTGGACCATTTCAAACTGATTTTTTCCTTTGATAATAAAGATATATTGTTTGTTTTCAAAACGTATAATAGCATCATCGGGTAATGCGTTCACATTATTGCTTTTTACTTCAATTTCGGCATTCATAAACATGCCGGGCAATAACGTTTTTTCGTATTGTTCAAAATGGCAATGCACTTCTGCACTGCTTTCATCGGAGAGATTTTTACTGATTAAAATTATTTCGCAGGGATATTTTTTATCGGGCTGGCTGTTGGTGTAGGCAACTAATTTTTGACCAATAAAAAGTTTGTCCAAGTCTTTTTCAAAAACAGTTAATGCCAAATGTATATCTGTTGGGTTTACTAACTCAAATAATACATCAGCAGGGTTTACATATTTGCCAATATTTACATTCACCGCCGATACAAAACCATTGATGGGTGAATAAATATTAATGCTTCTTGAAATATTATTTACTCCAATCTTATTTGGATTTACACTAATTAATTTCAGCTTTTCCTCTAAAGATTTTATCAAAATATTTTGTGATTGATAAGTAGCTTTGGCTTGCTCATACATTTTATCACTGGTAGCTTTGCTTTGATTTAATTCTTTTTGTCTGTTGTATTCACTTTCATTATAGCTAAACTGTGCTTTGGCTGTAAGATAGTCCTGCTGCAACTGAATGTATTGCTGGTCTTCCATCACAGCCAACACTTCTCCTTTGCTGATATGCATTCCCGGTAACAATTTGGTTGATTTCAGGTAACCACCTAATGGCACACTGATAGAAACCATGTTTTGTGGTGGTACATCAACTTTGCCATTTACTTTCAATACAGATGAAATAGATTGTTGTTCTAATTTACCAGTTTGTATGCCCGTATTTTTTAATTGTGCATCAGTAAGTGTAACAATATTTTCATTTGTTTGTGATACCGATTTCTTTTCTTCTGTTTTACTGCTGCCACATGATGCAAGCAATAACACAATATTTGAGAGGATGATTAATTGTTTCATTATTGAAAACTTATTTTTTGATAAAAGAATTGATTTCTACTGCATTTGCATTCCTGTTTTTTACTGCCTCGATATAGTCGCTTTGAATGGTAACAGCCTGGTTAATCAGGAGTACCCATTCCAGGTAATTTATATCACCACCTAAAAATTGTTTGTTGGCTGTGCTGGTAATGAGGTCAGCATTCTTTAAAGCAGTTATTTCAAAATATGCTATCGCCTCTGAATATTTTTGATATTGTACAAGGGCTATTTTATACGCTGTCTCAAAGTTTTTTAAATTAATCTCATATTCATTGGTTACAACTTTTTCATAAGCTTTGGCTGCATTAATTTTTGCTTTTTGACCGCTGGTAAATATTGGGATTCCTAAACCAATTTGCACCGATTGAAACTGTGGTGTGCTGTTGTATATTTTATTATTTGCCCCTGTACCCTTTATGCTCGTTATGTTATATCCAAATGTAAGGTCGGGCAGCAGCTTTGCTTTTTCAGCCTGTGTGGCTGCTATTGCTATTTGCTGTTGCTGTTTTAAATATTGCATAGCAGGGTGTGCCTGCAACAAAGAAGTATCGGCATTGGCAATAACATTCATTTTAAATTCCTTTTCGTCGGGAATAAAAACAGTTTTCGTATTGAGTAATAACTGAAATTGGATTTGCATTAACTCCATGTCCTGTTGCAATTGAGAAAGCTGCAAACCAAGTTGTCCCCGTTGATTTTCGGCAGTGGTTTTTTCTAAAACATTACTTTCGCCTTTATTAAAACGTAACGTTGCCTTTCTTAAAAATTCAGCAAACAGGCTGTCAATTTTCTGCAATAGCTTTTTCTTTTCCTGCAAATACAAAAGGCTATAATAAACCTGTGCTACCTGTTTTTTTAATCCTGCTTCTTTAGCTCCTGCATTTAACACACTGCTCTTCCATTCTTCCGTCAGCAATGATTTTTGACTGGCATACACTTTTGGGAAACTCATAGTTTGAGCAATCCCCAATTTTGTATCAACATAAAAGCTATTGATTTGCCCAAAATCACCAGACACATTTGTTGGTGGAAGAATCTTTGATGTTTTTATTAATTTTTGTTGGTATTCCGCCCTTAGTTTTTCATTTTTTACAGAGAGATTATTTTTCAATGTTGTGTCTGTAGCGGCCTGTAAAGAGATAGGTGTTTGCGCCTTTGTATTTTGAGAACCAAACAACATTGCCAATAAAATTATTGTTGTTGTAATGGTTGATTTTCTTTTCAATGAAATTCCCTTTTCAAACATGATGTATAAGATTGGTAAAACAAATAAGGTTAAGAAAGTGGCTATTAATAAACCACCAATAACAACAGTCGCTAATGGCCTTTGTACTTCTGCGCCTTCGCCTGTACTTAGTGCCATTGGCAAAAAGCCCAGGGATGCAACAAACGCTGTCATCAATACAGGCCGCAAACGAATTTTTGTTCCTTGTGTAACTATGCGTTTCAGATCCTTTGTACCCTCACTTTTTAAACGATTAAATTCTGCCACCAATACAATACCGTTTAGAACTGCCACACCAAACAATGCTATAAAACCAACACCTGCCGAAATGCTGAATGGAATGCTCCGAATGGCTAAAGCCAGGATGCCACCTATTGCAGATAGTGGAATAGCAGAGTAGATAAGTAAACCCTGCTTTAAGGAATTGAAAGCGAAATACAACATCAATAAAATAAGCAATAAAGAAACAGGTACAGCCACGCTTAATCTTTTTTTAGCAGCTTCTAAGTTTTCAAAAGCACCACCGTAAGTAATATAATAACCAGGCGGTAATTTCATTTGTTGTTCTGCCTTCTGCTGTAATTCTTTTACCATACTTTGTATATCCCTTCCCCTTACATTGAATCCAACAATAATCCTTCGTTGTGCATTTTCTCTTTGTATCTGGTTGGGACCTTCAACAATCTCTACTTTAGCAACCGCATTTAATGGAATCTGTGTGCCTTTGGGTGTGGCAATTAAAAGATTTTGAACGTCTGCTAAATCCTTTCTTTTTTCACCCGTTAATCTTACGACCAACTCAAAACGTTTTTCCCCTTCATACACCATACCGCTGCTTTGCCCTGCGAAAGCGGTATTAACTACTTTGTTAATATCATTGACATTTAAACCATACTGTGCTATTGCAGGACGATTGTATTGAATAACAATTTGCGGCATACCTGTTACTGCTTCTACATATAAACCGCT
>JAYVLZ010000250.1:0-3600 GCA_043759175.1 Chitinophagaceae bacterium
TTCGGCCATAATTTCTTCTGCTTCTTTAATTAACCCCGCCATAGCTTCGCATTTTTTTGCTACGGCTTTTAAGTTAGCAGCTGCAAAAGCTTCTTCTAACCTTTTTACCTGTTCTACTGTTTCAGCAAGGTGGTTAGTTAAACCCTCTTTCAACTCTTCGGCCGTTGCATTTTTAATCATTTTCGGAATTGCTTTTACCAATGCTTTTTCTGCCCAGTAAATATCCTTTAAGCCATCTTCAAAAAATTTAAGAAGCTGATCATGATCATTTTTTATTGTTTGCATTTTTGTGCTATTCCCATTGCTTTTAGCAGGAGAATTAGTTTTTTCTATACTTTTCATGTGAGTATTTTTTTAATTAAAATAAATTTATTTACAAAAAATATTGAACAATATAGATGCCAATTATTTTTGGCTTTATATAAAAATTTCTTGTGTACATTTCTCTACAAGTTTAAAACTTATTGGGTAAGCGGTTACTCCTGTAATCCCACAATGTTAAATGCTTACTAACGGCACATTTTTAGCTGGTTTAAAAGATAATTATTTTTAAAAAATTATAGATTATTTTTGAAAGCTCATAAAGCACTAAAATTTAAATGGTAAGCCCCGGTAATAGATCTACCTCAAAAGAAAAATTCTCCTTTCTGTCCGGCGGCGGCGAAATGGGGGCGCTTATCCGTGAAAAAGACTGGAGTAAAACCCCTGTAGGTAATCCTGAAACATGGCCACAAAGCTTACGCACTGCTTTAAGTATCATCCTTCATTCAAAGTTTCCCATGTTTTTGTTTTGGGGGCCCGACTTGGTTTGCTTTTATAATGATGCTTACAGGCCCAGCTTGGGAAACAATGGAAAGCATCCATATTTATTAGGAGAGCGGGCAGAGGAGCACTGGCAGGAGATATGGCATATTATAAAGCCGCTGATTGACCAGGTGTTGGGCGGCGGTGAAGCTACCTGGAGTGAAGATCAATTAATACCCATTTACCGCAATGGTAAAATTGAAGATGTTTACTGGACCTTCAGTTACAGTGCAGTTAATGATGAATCTGGAAAACCTGCAGGCGTTTTTGTTACCTGCAGCGAAACCACTGATAAAATAAATGCATTTAAAATTTTAAGCGAAAATAACGACAGGTATTTTAATGACATTCTTCAGTCGCCGATTGCAATGTGTTTTTTAAGAGGTGAAGATTTTGTAGTGGAAATTATTAACAAATTTATGCTGGAACTTTTAGGAAAAGATGCAGGCGAAATAATGAACAAACCGCTTTTTGAAGGGATGGCAGAAGCCAGTGGCCAGGGTTTTGAAGAATTACTTTATAATGTTTACAACACCGGACAAAAGTATGTAGCAAATGAACGTGCAGTAAATTTACCCCGTAATGGTAAAATAGAAACCATTTTTGTAGATTTTACTTACCAGCCTTTAAGAAAACCGGATGGAACAATTTCTGGTATTGTGGCAACAGCAACTGATGTAACACTTCAGATTACAGCAAGAAAAAAATTAGAAGAAAGCAAACAAAGGTTTCAGGCCGCAGTGGGTGCTGTTGAAGGAATTATATGGACAAATAATGCTGATGGGCAAATGGAAGGGGAGCAACCCGGATGGGCTGCTCTTACCGGCCAAAGTTTTGATGAATACCAGGGGTATGGCTGGTCAAAAGCTATACATCCTGAAGATGCCCAACCTACAATAGATGCATGGAATGATGCCGTACTGCATAAAAAACATTTTGTTTTTGAACACCGTGTAAAATTAAAAAATAATACATGGGGTATGTTTTCTGTAAAGGCTATTCCGGTATTAAATTCGGATGGCGCAATTGTAGAATGGGTAGGGGTACATACAGATATTACTGAACAAAAGCATGCTGAAAAAGAACTTGTAGGAGCACTGCTGCAGTTAGAAAAAAGTGAAGAGAAATTCCGAACGCTTGCAGAGAACATGTCGCAGTTTGCATGGATGGCTGATGATAAGGGATGGATATACTGGTATAATAAACAATGGTACGATTATACGGGAACAACTTTTGAAGAGATGCAGGGTTGGGGATGGCAAAAAGTTCATCACCCGGATCATGTGGAAAGAGTAGTAAAAAAAATTCAACATTCGTTTGATACAGGAGAATACTGGGAAGATACTTTTCCGCTTAAAAGTAAAACCGGAGAGTATAATTGGTTTTTATCCCGTGCATCTGCAATAAGGGGTGCGGACGGTAAAATATCGCACTGGTTTGGCACAAACACCAACATAACAGATCAAAAAAATATTGAGGAAAATCTTGCTTACCGTACCGCTTTGCTGGAAGCTTATCAACATGCAAGTTTTGATGGTATATTATTAGTAGATGGAAAAGGAAAAATTATATCTCATAATAACCGTTTTACAGAAGCATGGGATATGCCAAAAGAAATTATTGAAGCAAACGATGATGTAGCTGCTTTAGATTTTGCGAAGAACCAGTCAGTATCCCCTGAAAAATTTATGGATAGGGTGAACTATCTTTATAACCACCCCGAAGAAACAAGCATTGATGAACTTGAATTAAAAAACGGAAAAATATTGGAGCGTTTTGGCTACCCTGTAAAAGGATCAGATGGAACATTTTATGCCTGGGCGTGGATTTTCAGAGATATAACGGAGAAAAAAAATTATGAAAATTCCCTGCTGGAAAGTGAACAGCGTTTTAAAAATGTAGCCAACAGTGCACCTGTATTTATTTGGATGGCTGGTACCGATAAACTGCGATATTTTTTTAACACTGCCTGGTTAAAATTTACAGGCCGCACTTTAGAGCAGGAAAAGGGTAATGGTTGGGCTGCCGGAATTCATCCTGACGATTTTAAAAACTACCTGAATAAATACCACACTGCTTTTGAAAAAAAAGAAGAATTTTATACTGAGTATCGCCTTAAAAGATATGATGGAGAGTACCGGTGGGTGTCTGCTAAAGGAGTTCCCCGTTTTACATCAGAAGAAACTTTTGATGGTTTTACAGGTGCATGCATGGACATTCACGAACGTGTTATTTATCAGAAAAAATTAAAAGAAGATGAAGAGAGGCTTAATATAATAATTAATGCAAGTGAATTAGGCACCTGGGAGTTAAATGTAAAAACCAAAGAAATAATTTATTCTGACAGGTATCTTGAAATTTTAGGTTATAAAAACAGGATCGAATTAAATCATCATGAATTAATAAAACATCTTCATCCTGATGACTTTGGTATCAGGGAAAGGGCATTCAAAAAAGCGCTTTCTACAGGAATTTTACAATACGAAGCCAGGCTAATCTGGAACGATAAAAGTATACACTGGATGGAAGGAAAAGGTAAAGTTTTTTACGATGAAAATAATCAACCGGAGAAGTTAATTGGTACCACCAGGGATATTACTGAAGAAAAAAATTACCAGCAGCAATTACTGGCAAGGGAACAAAAATTCAGGTTGCTGGCTGACTCTATGCCTGAATTTGTATGGACAGGGGATACCGAAGGCAATTTAAATTACTTCAATCAATCGGTGTATGATTACACCGGGCTTACAGCCGAAGAAATTAATAAAGAAGGATGGCTGCAAATAGTGCACCCCG
>JAYVLZ010000251.1:0-4134 GCA_043759175.1 Chitinophagaceae bacterium
ATGCCGAACCCGGTGTATCTATTGAAACAATACATGGGGTGGGGTATCGGTTTAATATGGATTAACTATTTCCGGATGCACCCGGAGAATTATTTTCGAAAGATTTTGATACATCAATAGTGGGTTACGCAAATAAAGATTTATTGGCTTGTATTTAATGCCAATAGGGTTGATGCAAGGCGGTTATGATAAAAGAAAACTTAACTACTTGATTTGAATTAAGCGTTGAATTGACAACTGGCCGGGTTATTGGTAAAGAGGCATGCAAAATTACTATCGAATTTATAAAGGTAACAGTAAGGAATTTTACGCAACCTCCCCACGCCTAATACTTGATTATTAATAATAGCAGGCAAAAAGCTATGTTTCGGGGGGTGAGTGAGATAATTTTATACTGTACCCCTAATTAAAATTAAATCCAACACCCATGAAAACATTCCACCTGTACAAAGGATTATTATTCCTTTTAGTTATTGGCCTGTTATTGAATGCATGCCAGAAAGAACAATCACCTTCACAATTAAATGAATCATCTGCCAATACCGCTGCCGAAAGAACAGGCGGGGTGATTGCTGATGATCCTGCAGCTGTCAGCAGGGTTCCGATGATTGTGTCTAAAGACTTTTTAGCTAAAAATTCAGCAGTCCTCTCTTCTTTTTTTATGGAGCCTTCTTATAAGGGAAGACCAATAAAAATTATTGCTGATATCACTGCTCCCACAGTTAGTATTACTTCCCCTTCAAACGGTGCCACTGTTTCAGCGGGCATTAATGTTACAGTAAATGCCAGCGATAATGTAGGTGTTAAATCTGTAAGTTTAAGTATTGATGGAGTTGCTGCTACCACTACTAACATATCACCTTATACCAATACCTGGAATTCAGCAACTGTTGTTAATGGTACGCATACTCTATCTGTAACTGCAATCGATGCAGCTGGTAACAAGGGAACGAGTTCTATACAGGTAACTGTCAATAATATTATAGCAGGGGATATTACATCACCCACTGTTAGCATTAGTTCTCCAACTGATCAATCGTCGGTTACAGGAACTGTGAATGTAACGATGAGTGCCAGTGATAATGTTGGGGTTAGTTCCGTAAGTATCAGTATTGATAATACGGTAGTTAGTACTTCTACCAATTATTCCTGGAATACGGCTAATTCCCCTTCTGGTATTCATCTGGTAACGGCTACAGCAAAAGATGCTGCGGGCAACCAGGGAACAAAATCTGTCAGTGTAACTATCAATACTGTTGTAGTGGATCCACCCGCAAGTTCAGGATTTCAATTAGCAATGCCACCTGTTGGTACGCAGGGCGGCGAAGGCTCCTGTGTAGCATTTGCAATTGGTTACGGTGCCCGTTCAGCAGAATATTATTACAGATCAGGTGCTACTTCTTATAGCTTTGCTACGAATATTTTCAGCCCTGAATTTTTATATAACCAGGTAAAGTTCAGTTCAGATTGCGGATCGGGTACCAGCATGCAAATAGCACTTGATTTTATAATCGCAAAAGGAATATCAACATTCCAGTCAATGCCCTACAGTAGTAGCAATGGATGTTCATTGATGCCAACAACTACCCAATTGTCAGAAGCATGGAATTATAATATCAGTGGATATTCAAAGATCATCAATACAGATAAGATGGCTATTAAATCAATGGTTTCACAAAAACATCCGGTAATTGTAAATATTATCGCAGACGATTCTTTTATTAATGCAAAAACAGGATTTATATGGAAAACATATTCCGGCTCCGGAAGCCTGCCGCATTGTATCGTAATTTGCGGATTTGATGATGCTAAAAACGCTTATAAAGTAATGAATTCATGGGGTACTGCCTGGGGAGATGCAGGATTTAGTTGGATTGATTATGATTTTATGCCTGTAAAGGCTGGGTATTATTGTTATGTGATTAATTAAAAAGTATTTTATCATACTCTTTTAAAATCCCTGTGCTTTTGTAACAGGGATTTTTTTTGGAATATTTTTCCATAGTTCTTACACAGAAAATTATCAATTTAAACAGGCCTCTCTAACTTTTATATTATCATACAATTTTATTAAAAAAGGCTGCCCCTAAGGGCAGCCTTAACTTTCGGATTTTCACTAATTAATTATTGATGGATATTAATCAGTTTACCGGTTACTTGCTGATCGCCAACCTTAAGAATATAGAATTGGTTCGTTCTATTCATCGCTGGCACATTGTATTCAACAGTTTGTCCTTTGCCTACAAATAACTGACCTTTAAAAACGGTTTGTAGTTTTTGTCCCAGAGAATTATATATTTCTAAACTTGCTGGACCAGATACCCCGGATTTAATTTCAAATCTTACTTTATCGTTGAAAGGATTGGGATATGCAGAAACACTGAATTTATTAATCACAGCTTTTCCCGGTTGTTTTGCAAGGACATTCGTTAAAGTATTATCCTGACAATAACCTAAGAAATATCTGCACTCATCAAAGCCATTATTAAATGCATCCACTGCATTATTAATATCACTGAAGGATGGAACACCATTTACTCCAGGAGTTTTAGTACCGCCTAATACAGCATTAGCAAGATTAAGTAAATCCATAACAGTTGCTCCGGCTCCCAAATAGTTAACCACATTCTGATTTACCTGGAAAGAACCTACTGAAGTTAGCAGACAACCAGAACCAATAGGCAAAGTACCCAGAACTCCGTTTTTCAACCGTACATTAAGGCTTAAGGTTATTGTCTGTGATAAAAGCACATTATTAATCCTGCCTTGACTGGTTAAATAATTATCTGTAAAACATGATTGCAGAATATTGCATTGGCCGGTAAATACCAGGGCTGCCGGAGTGCTACCTCCTGGCATAACCTTATTCACTCTTGTCCAGCTGCCAGCAGGAATCCGGATAGAATTTCCTGCAGCACTGCCAATAATAATATCTGTTGATAATATACCGCTACTTTGCATTAAAGCCAATCCATTCTTGTTACCCCAGAACCCTTGAGTATAACTACATACAAGGCATTGTTTAGTTATGGCTTGATAATTACAAACCAAAGGACTTAAACTTGTATTCGCAAACGTTTTGGTTAATGTCAACGTAAAGTTTTGTGAACCTGCTGTAACAGAAACTGATTGCTGACCATTTGGCGCATTAATTATTGCCCCATTATTTGCAGACCATACCCATGTTTCATTTGCGGTTGGGGCTACATCAGCACTATAGCTATTAGTAGAACCAGTACATACCGGTACTATAACAACCGCAGGGCATGAACCAATTGTATTTATATTAACTGAGCAAGTTGATTTTTTGGAACAACCAGTAATTGTATTAGTCACCGTGACTTCAAAATTAACTGTTCCGCCTGCATCTAACACACCAGCTGTGTACACTGGGTTTTTGATATTATTAAAATTCAATGAACCTGCAGCTCCGGCACCCAATGTCCATAAATAAGTATAATGTGTTGGGTCTGAATCTACGGAACCTGTCAAATCAACATTCAACTGACTACTATGCGCTGCTGAAGTAATATCAATTAAAGATGGGCTGGCATTACAAGAAACAACTGGTAATGGATTTTCATTTACGGTTTCAGAACCTTCTTTAGTACAACCGTTGGCATCTTTCACCACCCATGTATAAGCAGCAGCAGCAAGACCTGTATATGTTTTTGGTGAAGTCTGTGTTACAAAACCACCACCATTAAAGTTGATCATATACGGACCAGTACCACCACTGAAGGTAATTTTTACTGTGCCGGTACTTGTTCCAACACAGGTTCCAGTATGTTCATCAGATGCAATAACAGCAGTAGGCTGCGTTAAGGTTACCGCACAAGTTGAAGTACAACCGTTGGCATCCTTAGTAGTTACAGTATATAAAACACCAGCACTTAAACCAGTAAATGTTCCGCTTGCTTGGAAAGTACCACCATTTAAACTGTATGTATAAGCACCTGTACCACCAGCACCGCTTGCAGTTAATGAACCATCTCTACCACCGTTGCATTTTGGATTAACAGATTGGATAGAACAACTAACAGCAGTAGGCTGAGTTAAGGTTACAGAGCATGTGGAAGTACAACCGTTGGCATCTTTAGTAGTTACTGTATAAAGTGTACCAGCAACTAAACC
>JAYVLZ010000252.1:0-12553 GCA_043759175.1 Chitinophagaceae bacterium
CATGCTGCAAACAACAAAACCACAAAGCATTAAAATAGCCTAACAATAAAAAAGGATAGGTTAATTATAATCACAATTTTATTCATGCAACAAAGCCGAGAGTAATTATAAAGAAATGCATTGGTTTCTTTAAATGTTGGATTTCTTCTAAATAGTTTATTGAATGCTTTTTTTAAAAGCATTTTTGCATTTTGCATATTTTCTTCTACTAAAAAGGATAAAGCGCTTTTTACCAATTTAGCTCTATTATCATTGGATAAAATACAAATTGAATTTCCCCTATTTGCTGATGTATTATAATCTTTATCTGGAACTATTTGATTTAGCCCATAGAAGTTTTGTAAGGAAGATTGGATATGGCTTTCTTTTTGGAAGAGTTGGAAAATCATCCTGTTTGCCCATATAAAATAAAGAGTTTCACTTTTATTTTGTATGACAATATTTTGACCAGTTTCATCTTTTGAATCTGTATCTAAATAGATCACAATTAGTGGGAATATAAAATTTTCCTGTTTTAGTTTGTTGATATTTATTTCTATTGTTTTCTGGTCTTTATCAAAAATTGATAGCATTAATGTTCTTATATTTTCATGGATTTCAAATTTGAGAGTTACATTACTAAGTTTAATTAAGGATGTTCTGAAAAATAATGAATAAGCTAATAGCTTCGTTAGTTTTGAATTGAACTCAGAAAGCTCGAAGATCCCATTCTCCCTGCTATCTTTTAATACTTTGTCAAATGATTGTTTTATTAATTTGTTGTAGACTTTATCAATGAATAAACTTTCTATTTTTCCTATAGCTTTTTCACAGCTAATACAGAAAATGTGGTCCCTTGATAAAGGGTTGTACTTTTCAATAATTTTTTTCGTAGCATTATTTTCTAAAATTTTTTCGAGCTTTTCTGGTATGACACTATGCCCTGCATATAGTTTTGGAATGTTAGAATTTGGAATAATAAAGGTTACTTCATAATCTCTTTCTTTATATCCTGTAAGATTTATTGCTTCTTTTATTAATGCAAAAGTGATAATGTGGGAATTTGTTGCATCCGCATCGTTTATTTTGCATAAATAGCATTTGACCATGTTGGTTGTTTTAAATAAATATAACGTTTATTACATTTACCCTGATTGGCTTGCAAAAAATGAAACGATTGTTGTTTAGAAGTCACTTACGAAATAATATTCTGTGGAGTGAGTGATTCAGAAATGCATAGGGACAGGCAGCACGATGATGACCAGAGCTGCAATAGAATACCCCAAAAAAATCACAATGAATTTCTCAGCGTCAAAGCAAATGGAACTTCCTCCTGCTGTTTGCCATCATTCAATACCATCTGTGCAGCCATCTCTCCCATCTTTCTAAAATCAGTAGAGATAGTGGTGATGCCATCCAGGATAAATTGTTTCCAGGGTGTTTCATTATAAGAGATGATGCCAATGTTTTTTCCAACCACCAGTTTGGATGATTTTATTTTTCCCAGCAAAACTACCAGGTCATCTTCCATCAGGTTAATATAAACCTCACCTTCCTGTATGGGCTCATCAGCAATATGGTGAACTACTTTGTGATTAAAAGCATATTCACTGCAAAATGACTGAAATCCTTTCAGTATCTCATCAGGAAAATAAGTGTAGGACGGGAATACCAATTTCAATGTTTGATATTTTTCTAATTGCGGAAGCGCTTCTTTCAATGCATTAAAAATATCTTTCTCAAAATTTTCATACACCGCACCATACTCTTTTTGGATGCCGGGTATTAATTTATCCAGCAATAATAAATTGCCGGTAGTGATTTCATTAATTATTTCAGCTGCATTTTCACCACCTTCCAAAAAATGCGGAATGATCACATAGTGAGTATAATCCTCTTTCCTGTTTTGCAGTAGTTTTTTAAAAAGACTGAAATCATTATTGTAAATATAGAAATCAATAGCTGCTTTTTCACTCAGGGTGCTGGCGAAAGAATCATAAATAATTTTTTTATGGGCACTGAGTTTATTGAATAATAAAAAAACTTTTACTGCCTGTTTAAAATCTGTTTTTGCAATAAAATAACCCTTGCCCGGTACAGAACCTATTACGCCTAATTGCTTTAAATGCCGGTATGCTTTTTCGGCTGTATCCCTTGCTATATCTAACTCGTAGCTTAATTCATTAATGGATGGAAGCAGGTAATCTTTTTCCAGTTTGCCCTGTTCGATAGCATGCAATACAGAATTGGTGAGCTGTATATATTTAGGAGTAATAGACTGTTCATCTATTTTAATAATGCGGTATATATTTTCTGAAGCCATGCGAAAGCAAAACACAAATGTAGATTCTTTTTTGTATTTATGACAGGGCAGGACGGACGCAGAAGGTGCAGGATGGTTAATATATTTTCAAAAATTAATTTAGCTAACTGCTAATGATTATCTGGTATAATATGCGGATGTTTGTAAACTGCCCCGGCAAATACTGTTCATATAATTGTTTGCTTTTAAAATAATTGAAAATGCATAATTTAAAAAGTGATCCACATGTTGTTTCTGAATTTGATTTATTAGCCAGTTCAAAACTTACAATTGGTTTATTTGGAATTGGCCTCGATACCTACTGGTCACAGTTTGATGGATTAAAAGAACGGCTGGAAGGCTACCTGCAAATGGTAGAGCAAAAGTTATCTGCTATTCATCCGTCAGTGATCAATGCAGGCCTTGTTGATACTGCTGACAAAGCATTTGAAACAGGCCGTATGTTTAAACAACAGGATGTTGACATCATCTTTTTATATGTTACTACTTATGCATTATCGTCAACCGTATTGCCGGTGGTACAAAAAGCAAAAGTTCCAGTTATTATTTTAAATCTTTCACCCGAAGCATCCATCAATTATGCAACATTCAATGCAATCACCGACCGTATAAAAATGACCGGAGAGTGGCTGGCATATTGTTCTGCCTGCCCGGTTCCGGAAATTGCGAATGTGTTTAACAGAACAGGAATTTCATTTCATCAAATCACAGGTATGTTGCAGGATGATCCTGAATGCTGGAATGAAATAACAGAATGGGTGGAAGCTGCAAAGGTTGCAAACATTATGCAGTATAACCGGCTTGGTTGCATGGGGCATTATTATAGTGGCATGCTGGATATTTATACTGACCTCACACAACAGTATGCAAGCTTTGGCGGCCACATAGAATTACTGGAAGTGGAAGAGTTGGCAGCATTGCGTAAAGTAGTAACCAATGATCAGATGAAAGAAAGGCTGCAGCTTTTTTATGAAACATTCGATGTGCAGACAGACTGCCCATTGGATGAATTGGAAAAGGCAGCCATTACTTCTGTTGCATTGGATGCGCTGGTACAACAGCATCAATTAGGATCGATGGCTTACTATTATAAAGGCACAGGAAATGCAGACAATGAAGATGCCATCAGTTCTATCATACTTGGTAATTCGCTACTAACGGCAAGGGGTGTTCCGGTGGCCGGTGAGTATGAAATAAAAAATGCACAGGCCATGAAGATCATGGACAGCTTTGGTGCAGGCGGTTCCTTTACTGAATATTATGCAATGGATTTTAAGGATGATGTTGTGCTGATGGGCCATGATGGCCCCGGCCATATTAAGATTACAGAAGGTAAAACAAAAGTACGGCCCTTGAAAGTGTATCATGGAAAAGTGGGTAAGGGATTATCGGTAGAAATGTCCGTAAAAAATGGAGCTGTTACGCTGCTTTCTGTGGTTGAGAAAAAAGGTGGTGGATTGATGTTGCTGGTTGCAGAAGGAGAATCTGTTCCTGGGCCAATATTGGAAATCGGCAATACCAACAGCCGTTACAAATTTTCCATTGGTGCAAGAAAATTTATGAATGACTGGAACAGTCACGGGCCTGCACATCACTGTGCGGTGGGTTTGGGAAATATCAGTTCTAAAATTGAAAAGCTGGGACATTTATTAAACATGACTGTAATTAAAGTTTGCTAAATAAAAAACTAAATACCATGATAAAAACGAATGCTGTATGCCTCCGGCTGATTGCCTTTATTTGTTTGCAACAGGTTTTTGTTGCCCCGTTAATTGCTCAGGATAAACCATTATCAGTAGAAATAAAATGGGACAGTGTGCTGCTGGTTTCTAAAACCACTCCTACTTTACAGGTGGTAGAAAATCCTATGGTGAGGCCCAGCTCCATCATTCATAAAAATACTTTTAAAGCACTGAAGGATTTAGGTGCCGACTATGTTCGTTATGTACCATGGTTTCCTTATCCAAAGATGGCAGTAGCAGAATTAAAAGCTCCTGCTAAAACACAAACTTTCTGGGACTTTACTTATCTTGACAGTACCATGGAAGCCATCATGACTGCAACCAACGGACACTCGCCGGTTATCAATTTCAGCACCACACCTGCATGGTTGTGGAAGACTGATTCTGCTGTTGCCTATCCTGACAATCCGTATGAACCTACCTGGACCTATAACCAGGGAACAGAACTAAGAGATGCCAGTATGAAAGAACTTGCCGGTTATTACAGCAGGCTTTTTAGCTGGTACACCAAGGGTGGTTTTAAAGATGAGTTAGGAAAATTTCATGCATCAGGCCATCATTATAAAATTGCTTACTGGGAGGTGCTCAACGAACCGGATTTTGAACATAACATTTCTCCGCAATTATATACCAAAATGTATGATGCTATTGCAGGGGAATTAAAAAAGATTTCTCCCAGTACAAAATTCATTGGGATATCGGTAGCCAATATAAAGAACCCGGAATATTTTGAATACTTTTTAAATCCAAAAAATCATAAACCGGGTATTCCTTTAGAAGGCATTTCTTATCATCACTATTCATTGCCTTCTTTCATCGGGCAATCACCTGACGGCTATCAATATTCCTGTTTTGAAAAGGCAGATGCATTTCTTGAAAAAGTGCGGTACATAGAAAATATCCGGAAGCGCCTGGCTCCGCAGACATTTACGATGATCAATGAAATAGGAACAATAACGCAGGCTCCCTGGATAACCACACCAATACCAAATGAATACTGGAATTTATCCGGGGCCATGTATGCCCACATTTATATTGAACTGGCAAAAATGAAAATTGATGTTGCAGGCGAATCACAACTGGTAGGTTACCCCACGCAGTTCCCGGATGTGAGTATGGTAAACTGGGAAACCGGTAATCCAAATGCACGGCTTCGGGTGTTAGAATTGCTGATCAATAATTTTGGCCCCGGAGATAAACTGATTTATACCAACCTGCTCAATATTCCTGTATTTGAACAATCAACACCATCGGTGCAGGCCTTTAATACAAAAAAAGGAAAAAGGATTTTATTGATCAATAAAAAAAATAAAGAAGTGTTGCTTCAATTGCCGGCAGGTACAAAAGGAGCCGTTGCTAAATCAGTAGATCCGGATACCGGTGAAAAACCAGCGGCCCAATTTACTTTAACTGATAACAGCATTACATTAAAACCATTTGCTGTAGTAGTGCTTTCAGTAAATTAGAAAAAATTATTGTTACCTGATAAATACTTGTTATGGAAACCATTGCTTTTAAAATGCAGTTACTCCCTGGTTTTGAAGAAGAATATAAAAAACGGCATGAGGCTTTGTGGCCGGAATTGAAAGCATTATTAAAAGATGCAGGCATTCATGATTATTATATTTTTCATGATAGTTCCACCAATGCTTTGTTTGCTGTTTTAAAGACGGATAATTTACAGGCACTGGATGAATTGCCACAACAAGCCGTTATGCAAAAATGGTGGAAGTATATGGCGGATATCATGGATACCAATCCTGATGCATCCCCTGTGGTGATGCCGTTGGATAAAGTTTTTTTTATGCAATGATTCATTGATTCCAGGATGTTGAGTGTTGAAAATTTTCAATAATCAAGTATGTTTATAAAAGAACTAAACACCGGAGTGAATGATGCAACTTTTAATACCAAATGCACTTTAATTAAACCATTAAGGAACTACCTGTTAAAACATAACGGCACATGACAGTTGTGTATGAATCATCTTTTAATTTTACTTCAAACTTGTTATATGAAAAAATCGATTCTTTTTTGCACTGCTATTTTTTTATCAATAGTTAGTTTTTCACAAATAAAAAATACAGACAGTTTACTCAAAAATTTTATTGCTCCTCCAAATGCCGCAAAACCCCGTGTATGGTGGCATTGGATGAATGGCAACATTACCAAAGATGGTATTAAAAAAGATTTGCTGTGGATGCATCGTGTGGGTATCGGCGGCTTTCAAAATTTTGATGCGGCACTTGCCACGCCGCAGATAGTGGAGAAGCGCTTAACATACATGACGCCTGAATGGAAAGATGCCTTCAGGTTTACAACAAAACTTGCAGATTCATTAAAACTGGAAATGGCAATAGCAGGTTCACCGGGCTGGAGTGAAAGCGGTGGTCCTTGGGTAAAGCCTGAAGATGGCATGAAAAAAATTGTGTGGACAGAAACACGGGCGAAAGCCGGTGCATCAAACATTGCTGTACCAAAGCCATCAGGTATTACAGGGCCTTTTCAAAATATTGCAAAAGGACTTGAGTTTGGTGAATCTCCTGAGCATGTAAAGGAATATGATTTTTATAAAGATGTTGCTGTGATTGCATACAAATTACCGGAAGCAGATAAATCGTTAATTGACCTTGGCGCTGTTGTTACATCAAGTGCTGGTAAGTTTAATTTATCTCAATTAACGGATGGGGATGTTGGTACCACCAGTCTTTTACCAAGAGATTCAGCAGCAGGTTTTGGATGGATACAGTTTTCTTTTCCGCAACCGCAAACCATCAAAGCCATAACAATGGTAGGTGGTGATAATCCGGGTGTGTTTGGAATGGGCGCTGATCCAAAGGATAGCCGTAAGCTGGAAGCCAGTGATGACAGTGTTCATTTTAAATTGATCTGCATTATACCTCCGGGTGCAGTATTAGAGCAAACCATCACCATACCTGCCACCACTGCAAAATATTTTCGTGTTACGGTTAAAAATCCTCCCAAGCCTGTAAACATGGGAGCTGCATTTGGTTTAGGTGGTATGGAAGAACCGAGAGATCCCGGGGGTGCGGAGATTGCAGAAATTGTTTTGCACACAGCTGACCGCATCAACATGATCGAAGAAAAAGATGCATTTGCACCGGTAGGTGACCTGGACAAAAAAATAACTACTGCTGCTAATGATGTTGTCGCCACCACCGATATTATTGATCTTACCAATAAACTCAATGCAGATGGAACATTGAACTGGACTGCTCCTGCCGGTGAATGGAATATTGTTCGCTTTGGTTATTCTTTAATGGGTATTAATAATCATCCGGCTTCTCCTGAAGCAACAGGCTTGGAAGTGGATAAATTAGATCCCGTTGCCATCAAAAATTATTTTGATAATTATCTTGATCAGTATAAAGATGCGACAGGTGGGTTGATGGGAAGCAAAGGTGGTTTGCAGTTTATGATTACCGATAGTTGGGAAGCAGGAGCACAAAACTGGACAGCAAATCTTCCGGCAGAATTTCAGCAACGCAGAGGTTACAGCATTATACCATGGCTGCCTGTATTAACCGGGCAAATAATAAAAAGTGCAGATGCAAGTGAAAAATTTCTTTTTGATTTTAGAAAAACATTGAGTGATATGTTATCCGAATATCATTATGATGGCTTAACAAAAATTCTTGCAGAGCGTGGCATGAAACGTTATACTGAATCGCATGAAGACGGCCGTGCATTAATAGCGGATGGCATGGAAGTGAAAAGAACAGCGGCAGTACCAATGTCTGCATTGTGGACACCCAATCCTTTTATCAACCAGAATGATCAGACAAAACATACTGCTGATATTCGTGAGTCTGCATCGGTGGCACATATCTATGGCCAGAATTTGGTTGCCGCTGAATCATTAACTGCATTAGGTATTGGAGGAGTAGCCTGGTCTTATTCTCCGGAAAATTTAAAGCCAAGTGCTGATCTTGAACTGGCAAGTGGTTTGAACAGGTTTGTGATTCACTGTTCTCCTCATCAGCCGGTGGATGATAAAATTCCTGGTCTTGGTCTCGGACCATTCGGTCAGTGGTACACACGTCATGAAACGTGGGCTGAGCAGGCAAAAGCATGGAACGCATATCTCTCAAGAAGCAGCTATATGTTACAGCAGGGTAAGTTTGTAGCTGATATTGTTTACTATTATGGAGAAGATAATAACATTACTTCTTTGTTTGGTAAGAAGCCGCCGTTGATCCCGGAAGGATATAACTACGATTATATTAATACGGACGCACTCATCAATGTACTGTCAGTAAACGATGGCCGTCTCACCACACCAAGCGGCATGAGTTATCGTGTATTGGTACTCGATAGCAGTGCAATAAAAATGTCTTTGGCTGCACTGCGTAAATTAAGTGTATTAGTAAAAGCAGGCGCAACTGTTGCAGGTGTAAAACCAATAGCTTCACCAAGCCTGGCAGATGATCAGAATGAATTTAATAAACTGGTAACCGAAATTTGGTCTTCTTCCAATGCAAAAGTTACAGAAGGAAAATCAATAAGTGAAGTGCTGAATACAATGAGTGTTTCGCCAGATTTTACTTACAATAAACCACAGGCATCTACCAAAATTTTGTATGTACACCGCAAATTACCTGCTGCTGATATTTACTGGATCAATAACCGAAACGACCGGGATGAAAATATTGAAGCAGGTTTTAGAGTGAGCGGAAAACTACCGCTGCTATGGCATGCAGAAACGGGTAAAACAGAACCGGTTTCTTATTCCATTGTAAATGGCGTAACCAAAATAAATCTTCACTTGAGTGGTAACGATGCAGTATTTGTAGTGTTTGAAAATGCCACTACCAAAACATCTTACATTGTACCCGCAGTAACTGAAAAAGAAATAGCAACTGTAACAGGTGAATGGAATATTGCTTTTCAAAAAAACCGTGGAGCACCTGCTTCCATCAAAGTAAATGAATTAAAATCATGGGCGGTAAATGCGGATGCCGGAGTAAAATATTTTTCCGGAACGGCCAGCTATACCAACAGCATCAGCATTCCTGCAGCTTATATTAAAACTGATTCAAAAATTTTTATTGACCTGGGCGATGTAAAAAATATTGCAGAGGTTTTTGTAAACGGAAAATCCATTGGTACGCTCTGGAGAAAACCTTTTAAAGCTGATATCAGCAGTGCAGTAAAAGCAGGTGCTAACAAATTGGAGATAAGAGTAACCAACCTTTGGGTAAACCGCTTAATTGGTGATGTGCAACCGGGTGTTACCAATAAAATCACTTATACCACCATGCCTTTTTACCAGGCCAATTCACCATTATTGTCATCCGGTTTGTTAGGGCCGGTAAAAATTGTATCAGTAAAAAAACAATAGTAATAATTTAGCAGACAGTACATGACAACTTTTTTTTGATTTGCTGTTAATTTTATCAAACGATTTTTTGCCATAAAAAAATAAACGGATGCAGGTTATATTAGGAGTTATCTTTCACTTTATCGGGGGCTTTGCTTCTGGCAGTTTTTATATGCCCTACAAAAAAGTGAAGGGCTGGCACTGGGAAAGTTTCTGGATTGTGGGTGGTATTTTTTCCTGGTTGATTGTTCCCCCTTTAGCAGCATACCTCACCATCCCCGGTTTTGCAGAAATAATAAAACAGGCAAGTACATCTACATTAGGTATTGCTTATTTATTTGGAGTGCTTTGGGGTATTGGAGGTTTAACTTATGGCCTGGGTGTCCGTTACCTCGGTGTTTCATTGGGCAGTAGTATCATACTGGGTTTATGTATGGTGTTTGGTGCAATAATACCTTCCATCTATTATAACTTTTTTCCTAAAGAAGGTAAAGACACATTTGCCATGCTGGTGGGTTCCAGTTGGGGTTTAACTGTTATGGCAGGTCTTGCTTTGTGTGTGGTGGGTATTATCATTTGTGGAAAGGCTGGTGTAATGAAAGAAAAGCAAATGAGCGCTGTGGCAACAGATCCCCATGGTGTACAGGTACAAACAGAATATAAATTTGCCCTGGGAATGTTTGTTTCAATTGTATCAGGTGTATTAAGCGCCTGCTTCAATTTTGGTTTGGAAGCTGGCAAACCGATGGCTGATTTAGCAAACAATATATGGAAAGCAGCTCATCCCGGGGAAGGCAATTTTTTATACCAGAACAATGTAACCTATGTGGTAGTGTTATGGGGCGGATTGACCACCAATTTTATCTGGTGCATGATACTGAATGCCCGTAACAAAACATTTGGTGATTATACCAATAAACAAACACCACTTTTAAAAAACTATATTTTTTCTGCCCTGGCCGGAACTACCTGGTTTCTTCAATTCTTTTTTTATGGTATGGGAGAAAGTAAACTCGGTAATGGACCAAGTTCGTGGATATTGCACATGGCATTCATTATACTGGTGGCAAACATGTGGGGCTTAGTTTTAAAAGAATGGAAAGGGGTGAACAAAAAAACTACCACCACTATTATTATCGGAATTATTACCATTATCGTTTCTGTATTGCTGGTGGGCTATGGTAATTCTTTAAAATGAATTGCCCCGCCCTTCAGGGCAGGCAGGCCTGAAGAGGAGTACAGAAGACATGTATAAAAATTTATACACTTAAAATTAAAATGTATTTAAATAATTATGAAAGCTCAAAAAAATATCAATCTTCAAACCCCCCAGCTGGACAGCGGGGATGGGGGTTTTAAACATGTCAGTTATCTCTGGGATGAAACAAAAGCGGCTACACTTGCTGGTGATGAAGTAGCATTATTAGTTTACCGCTCTAATTTGTTAGGAGCAGATTTACGATTGACCAACTATGGCGGTGGCAATACATCCTGCAAGGCAATTACAAAAGATCCGCTTACGGGTAAAGATGTAGAAGTGATGTGGGTAAAAGGCAGCGGTGGTGATCTGGGAACAATGAAGCGTAGTGGTTTGGCAGCATTGTATGTTGACAGACTTCGCAGTTTAAAAAATATTTATCGTGGGCTTGAGTTTGAAGACGAAATGGTGGAACTATTCAATCATTGTATTTATGACCTTGCTTCCAAAGCTCCTTCAATAGATACGCCACTGCACGGTTTTCTTCCATTCAAACACATAGATCATTTACATCCCGATGCAGCTATCGCCATTGCTGCTGCAAAAGATGGCGGGCAAATAACAAAGGAATTATTTGGCGGAACAATCGGCTGGGTTAAATGGCAAAAGCCAGGTTTTGAACTGGGCCTGATGTTAAAGCAATGTTTGGATGAAAATCCCGGCATCCGTGGTATCATGCTCGGCTCCCATGGTTTATTTACCTGGGGCGATACAGCTTATGAAAGTTATATCAATACGCTGCAGGTGATTGAGCGTTGTGCCCAATACCTGGAAAGCCCCCCAGCCCCCAAAGGGGGAGTAGGAAAAGAGACTTTTGGAGGACAAAAAATTATTTCATTACCAAAAGAAGAAAGATTAAAAAAAGCAGCAGCCCTTGCGCCTGTTTTACGGGGCCTCTGTTCTAATAGAGATTTACTTAACTCCCCTTCAGGGGATGGGGGCAAGGGGGTCGGCATGATAGGTCATTTTACAGATGATGACAGAGTGTCGGAATTTATCAACTCAAATGATTTGGAAAGATTAGCTCCACTTGGTACAAGTTGCCCTGACCATTTTTTAAGAACAAAAATTTCTCCGCTGGTATTGGAGTTAACTGCTGATGAAGATTTAAGTGATGTAAATAAAATAAAAGAAAAACTAACACCGGCATTTGAATCATACAGAAAAATGTATGCAGATTATTATAACAAATGCAAACATCCAAACTCTCCTGCAATAAGGGATGCAAACCCAGTCGTTATTTTATACCCAGGTGTAGGTATGTTCACTTTTGCAAAAGACAAACAAACAGCAAGAGTAGCAGCAGAATTTTATATCAATGCCATTAATGTAATGAAAGGTGCAGAGGCTATTTCTGAATACACATCTTTACCAAGGCAGGAAGCTTTTAATATTGAATACTGGCTTTTGGAAGAAGCAAAACTGCAGCGCATGCCAAAAGCAAAACCTTTGAGTGGCCGGATTGCATTGGTTACAGGGAGTGCAGGAGGAATTGGAAAAGCCATCGCCAAAAAATTTGCAGAAGAAGGTGCTTGTGTTATCATCAATGATATAAATGAGGAAAGATTGCAAAACGCAACAGATGAATTTCAAAAATTATTTGGAAAGGATAATGCTGCAGCTGTAACACTGGATGTAACAAATATAGATACTATTACTCAGGCAATGGAAAGTGCAGCACTCGCTTTCGGTGGTGTGGATATTATTGTAAACAATGCTGGTATCAGTACCTCCAAACCAATTGCCGATCATACTATTGCCGATTGGGATAAATTGTATGATATTTTAGTAAAAGGACAATTTTTAGTTTCGCAGGCAGGCATTGCTGTTATGCGTAAGCAAAATATTGGCGGCGATATTGTAAACATTGTTTCTAAAAATGCAGTGGTAGCAGGGCCAAACAACGCTGG
>JAYVLZ010000253.1:0-6992 GCA_043759175.1 Chitinophagaceae bacterium
AGGCAGCTTATCGCCATTTGGATTTCCGTTTTTAATAAAATTGGCAAAGTAATTTAGCATGGTTTCAGAAACTTTAAAGTCGTCCGTTGTCCATGCATAGTCTTTTACCAGGTGCAAATGACCCATGCAATATTCAATTTCACAGGCATGCGGTGCTCCCATTGCAACCGGTGGTTTAGGGGCATTTGGATCAGCTTTTACCGTGCCGCCAGCTAAACCTGATGTCAAAGAATTATCTGCCAGTGGCGGACGAAGTTTGCTATACAAATAACGATAAACCGGTTGTGAGCTATTATTGCGGTGCAGGTCAAACCATTTCCAGGTACTGTAGGCAATAAACCTGTCTGATGATAATTGTGTAGCAGACATTTCAATTTCCTGATCTGAACTGTGCGGATACAATTTCAATACTTCTTCAAAATCATCAGGATACTCTGCTTTTACCCTTGCAATAAAATTTTCTTCTTTAATCGGTTGCCCCTGCATAAACCCACCTGCAGGAATTTCAGCAGAATTCCATCCAACCAAAAGCGGTACCTGTGCCTGTTCCTTTGCATTAAAAATTTGAGGCAATGTTTTGGGTAAAAAATATCCATCTATCACTACCGGAAATCCAAAACGTTTTGATTCATTATAAATTTCATACACTTCTCTTGTACTCAAAGCCCTCAATTTTGCAAGTGTTGAATAACCTGCTTTGCTTGCAAAATCAGCACCGGTTTTTTCTGCCTCTGCTAATGGAACCGGTGACAAAGTTGGATTGATACCTGCACCGCTTTCGCCAATGGCTCCGGCAATTAATTTCTTCGCCAATGGTGAAGCCATTTGATAACTTACCGAAATAGAACCGGCAGACTCTCCTGCGATCGTTACCTTTTTTGGATCGCCGCCAAATGCTTCAATATTTTTTTGCACCCATTGCAGTGCTGCTACCTGGTCAAGCAAACCATAATTGCCGGAAGCTTTGTATGGAGATTCTGTACTTAGTTCCGGGTGAGAAAAGAAACCAAAAATATTCAACCGGTAATTACAGGTGATCACTACAATTCCTTTTTTTGCCATGCTTTCACCATCATATCTTGGCTCAGAAGCATCACCTGCAACATTGCCACCGCCGTAAAAATAAACCAGCACAGGCAGGCCTTTGGTATTGCGTAAGGCGGGTGTCCACACGTTGAGATAGAGACAATCTTCACTCAAACCAGCTGAACGGGAGGCCATGTCTCCAAACACAATTGTCTGCATTGGCCGTGGACCAAACTTCTTTGTTTCTTTTACTCCTTTCCAATTTTCAATTGGCTGAGGAGCTTTCCATCTAAGGCTACCTACCGGTGGCTTAGCGAAAGGCACACCAAAATATTTTTGAATGCCGGTATGTGTATCATAGTTGCCTTCAATCATTCCATTGGCAATGGTTGTTTGTAAAGCAAAAGCATTTGTTGACTGAGCCATACTCTTAAACGTTAGTCCAGCCATTAATGCAAATAAAAGCAATAATTTTTTCATGATTTATTAAATATTTATTTGTAAACAATCAATCATTTTTATTAATCAACCACTGCATTGATTACACAGTGTTGGGAGTGAAATTACTAAACTGTAATTGATTTTTTTTGTTTAAATAAAACTTTGATTTGGACAAATGGAACATGCAGCAGTGGATTTAAGTTGATAACGATAATCATTCATAATCCGAATATTTTTATTCTTTCATGTTAAAAATAACATGCAGGCATACCGCATACGTTTATCATTGCTTTAATTAAAATTGTATTTAATTTTCTTCAAGAATTTTTACGCCCCATGGTTCTAATTCTAACAAAGTATTTTGCTCTATTGATTTGTTATTTAATAATTCAGTTCCTTTTTTGTAAGGATAAGTTTGTTTGGAAATTCCTGGTGAATAATTAAAGAGATAGTGAATTGTTTTACCATCCTGGTTTACGCCTGATTTAACAATTACCGGCCAGGTGATTTGCTGATCCTTTCCCCACACACCTGCTTTCTCCAAAACATTCCTGGTTATTTTTGCTGTGATACTTTCACTGGTCATACATCCTACATAAGTAGCGGTACCTTTTCCATAATCGTTCTGTGTTACCGCAGCATATTTATTCCATACGGGATGATTGTACCATGCCAACACCTTCGCTGTGCCGGGTGTTATTAATTCCATCCACGTATGTACTTTATTTTGATCATTGCCTACATGAAATGGATCATCTTTCAACGAAACATTTTCCGGTATGGTGAATTGCAAATAAGAAATACCACATGCTTCATTGATCACTCCGGGCTGTATGGTTGCTCTCACTTTTACATTTTCGTTTGAGAAGGCGCTTTTAAAAGTATAAAGAATGTGTCCACCTTTTTTTACAAAATTGTTTAGCTTATTTAGTAAACTATCGGGAGCGGCGTAGAGTGCAGGAACAATAATAACTTTATATTTCGGAGAACCACCAGAATGACCGACATCCGACATCCCAAATCCGAAATCAACTGATGGATCTATAAAGTCAACACCCACATTCATTCGGTACAATGCATCATAATAAGGCCGCAGAATATCATTGTAATTTTCTCTTGCACCCCATCCAAAACTAAATGCATTGAATGCCGTGAGGGCTTCATTACTGAAGAGTATTGCAACCTCATTTGTTTTTTTCAGGTTCACTAATTTATGACCCAGCTGTTCAAAATCATGGCCAATTGTTTTGGCTTCTTCGTAGGTTGGGTTGGGTTCAAAATCATGACTCAATAAACCTTTCCAGTAAGTTTCAGCAGAATTATGAATAGAATGCCAGTGCCAGTATTCCAGCATATTTGCACCGGATGCCAGGTGACTGAATGCCTGCAAACGAAGCTGACCGGGATAAGGAACCCACTGAGGAAAACCCTGCGCCTCTGTTTCTATTACAAAATAATTTTTACCGTTTTTCATAGAGCGTGCCACATCACCGCCAAAAGAAATTTCTACACCGGTTAATTTATCCTGCGTGGGATGATAAATATCAATGCCTGCTACATCCATTGATTTGGCAGCAGCAAAATGATCAACATCGGGTTGAATGCCGTACGAATATCCACGCCATTCCAGGTCAAAATTCTGTGTTACAAACTGATTGGGTTTGCTATACTCTTTTATAATTTCTACCTGCCAGGCAAGATAATCTGTCACCAGCTTTCGTTGAAACTTTGAGAACTCAGCATTCAAACTTGCATTGATAGAACCAACAGTAGATGGAAAATCATTCCAGTTATCCACCCGGTTGCTCCAGTAATCCAATCCAAATACAGCATTTAAACTATCGGTGGTTTTAAATTTTTCTTTTAGATATTTTACAAATAATTGCTGCACATTTTCTCCCGCAGTTTGATAATGCTTGGTTTCATTATCTGCCTGGTAACCGATGATGGCCGGATGATCTTTTACATGATTCATTAAATTCCGTATCACCCTTTCTGCATGAAACAAAAAGTGCTCATCGGTAATATCCATATTCTGTCTTGCGCCATATTGATTTTTACCTCTTGCAGTTGTTGCCAGCACAGATGGATATTTCTTAACCAGCCATGCAGGCACAGCATACGTGGGTGTGCCGATGATCACTTTAATATTTGCAGCATGCATTGCATTCAACACCCTGTCTATATGGCTGTAATTAAAAACATTGTCCTGCGGTTCCAGTGTACTCCAGGTAGATTCTGCAATGCGTACCACATTGATACCAGCATCTTTCATCATCTTAATATCTTTATCCAGCCGGTTGTAAGGCATGTATTCATCATAGTAAGCAACGCCAAACAGTAATTCTTTTTGCTGATACTGTGCTGATAACTGTTTACAAAAACTGAAGATCATAAATAAGAGGAAGGTATTTTTCATACGTGCAATTTTGAAGATTATTTCAAATAAATTTTCTTGTGTGTATTTTGAATTTCTGAACATAAACCATTATTAAACAATTAAACCAACTACAAACCATTCACTGTTGTTTTTTTAGCCGGTCATTAAGTGATCATTACTTATCCGTAACATTTCACCTGTGCATCAGTATTTATTTTTGAGCCAATCATGAGTCAATTAAGACAATCAGTATAATTTCTTTTTTATTATCAATTTCATAAAGATCCATTACAGCCAATGGCGCAATTATGGCGCAATTCCAATTGCATATTTAAAGCCTTTTATACGGCATACAGATGAGTTAATTGAGCCCACTATAAGTCGTTTGAGTCAATCAGCATAATTTTCATTGCGCCATTTATGCGCCAATTGCGCCATAATGTTTTTTGGCAGGCTTCTCTTTTAATAAAATTGACCAACTATTACCCTTTTTTCCTCTTGTTGGCCAATTCATTTTATGCAATTTGTGCAATAAATGTGCAATTCCCTTAACCGATAATCCGGTATTTATTTATCCAATGCGGTCAATTAGTGGCCAATTAAATTAGGTATTGTATATTTTGACCCCCTGCCTTTAATCCCAGCAGTACTTAAGATGCCCTTTTCAATAAGGCTCTGCAACTCTTTTGTGGCAAAGGTTTTACCAATGGCATTTATTTTTTGGTACTCTCTATTAGTAATGCTTCCACTCTCCTTCACATACAAAACCCCCTTTACCTGCCGCTCATTCAATCCCAACTCCCTTAAATACTCCTCATTATAAATATCTTTTTTAAACTCCACAAAAAAGCCCGACATATCATAAAAGTAAACAGGCTTTGGCAGCCCTGCCAGTTCACATTCTTTTATCATTTTTAAAGTCCCCCGTCCCCACGATTCTATGTAGCCGCTTCTGAAAAGTACATTGGCAATATCTGGGTTGTACGGTTTGGATGGGTGTTTAGTCAATAGATTTTCAATCGTCCAGTTTTCAGGTAACTGCCCTTCGTTCCAAAAAATAATTTTGTTGCTGTAAACACTTACCTGAATTGGAACGCCATCAGAATAATCTTTATGTGCAATGGCGTTCAGCAATGCTTCTCTCACTGCATCTTTTGGGTATTCATATTTCTCTACTCTGTTGATGCCTTCGTAACTGATTTCTGCTTTAATGTATTTCGTAAACAACAAGTCCATTGTTTTCTCAATCTGCTCAAACAGGTTGCCGTGTATCTCATCTTGAAATTTCAGATCATCGTCTGTTTCAAAATATCCGATTTTGATGTAAGCTCCTGTTACAAATTTTTCAGGGCTGGAATGAAACAAAAGAATAGCTGCCCGTTTTAAAAAATTATTTTCTTTCAGTTGCAGGTTTTCAATAAGATGTTCGTTGGTGTCAGTTAAAATATCTTCTTCGATGCGTTGACTTTTAAGTGCCCGTTTACGGAAAAATTCAAATGTTTCCTGCTTTAAATCTGTTACAGCAATATTAGGAACAGGAACTCCATCCCAACGCTTACCTTTTTTCTGCAACAAAAATTTATCTAATGCCGCTCCCTTTAATTCCTGCTTGGTGCTGCCACTTCTGTAATGATATTGTCCTTTGTAATTAACAGGGTAGGGATAACCCTCCACTATTATTTCAATAAAATCTCCCTGTGCTGTTGTATGTAAATTCACATCTACTAAAATGCCCAAAGTATCTCTCACTTTGTTGGGTATTTCTTCCAATAGTTTTTTGGGATCTGCTAAGCCAACAATATTGCCTGCATCATCTTTGCCTATGAAAATACTACCGCCCTTGGCATTTGCAAAATCACATATCCATTTTAGATATTCATCTCTCCAGGTACTTTTATACTCTATGTTTTGTGATTCAGGCATTATTGTTTTTAATTAATGCTTTTAACTTTTTAAGCCAGTAATTTAAGTTTTTATTGTCGGTTTGTGTTGCAGCTTTTTTAATTTTTAGAAGGAGTCGGCTGTCTTTTGTATTTGATGAATATAAGCAGGATATGCAATAGGGTGATGCATAACAATTATACCTCCATCATCATAACCATTTTAAAAAAGAGGGTCGATAGAAAACTATCAACCCGTTTACCAAAAACTAAAATAACAGTTTATGAGACTATCTTACAAAAGCAGTTGCAACACCACCATCTACATTCAATACATTACCTGTTGACTTACTTAACAACCCTCCCGTAAATGCAAAACAGGCATTGGCTATATCTTCAGGTAAAATTATTTCGTTGAGTAAAGTACGGCCTGCATAATAGGCAGGCAATTCTTCAATGGTGATTCCATAAGCTTTTGCTCTTCCTTCAGCCCAGCCACCACTCCAGATATTACTGCCTGAAATCACTGCATCCGGGTTCACAACATTCACACGTATTTTATCTTTACCTAACTCTGCTGCATTCAACCTGCTTAAATGTAACTGTGCAGCTTTTGCAGAACCGTAGCCTGCATTGTTAGGGCCGCTTACCAATGCATTTTTACTTACGATGTTTAGCACATCTCCACCCAATCCCTGTTTACGCATCACCTCCACCGTTTTTTGTGTTACTAAAAATTGTCCTTTCACCAATACATCATATAAAAGATCCCAATCGCTTTCTGAATGATCTTCTATTGTTTTGGAAATAGAAAGGCCTGCATTATTTACCACAATATCAACACCACCAAAAGCAAGCACAGCCGTTTGTAATGTTTGCTGAATCGTGTCTGCATTGGTTACATCCAAAATATCTGCCGCAGCAGTATCCCTGCCAAATAATTTATTAAACTCTTCTTTCGCTTCCTGCAATCTTTCAGCATTATTATCCGACAGTATTACACAGGCACCTTCCTCTGCAAACTTTTTTGCAATTGCTTTTCCGATGCCGCCGCCACTTCCGGTAATCAATGCAATGCGGCCACTCAATGATTTTGGTTTAGGCATGCGCTGCAGTTTGGCTTCTTCCAGTAACCAGTATTCAATATTGAATGCCTCCTGTCTTGGCAATGAAGTGTATGTTGAGATTGCTTCTGCGCCACGCATCACATTGATCGCATTCGTATAGAATTCGGCAGCTACCCTTGCGGTTTGTTTATTCACTGC
>JAYVLZ010000254.1:0-12758 GCA_043759175.1 Chitinophagaceae bacterium
AGTATTGAACTCATTGATCTTTCCTTCGCATGAGCAGCATCACAACAATTCATTTTTATGTGCATCACTGATCATGGGGCAAAGCAATATTGCAGCAGGTGCTACCATTGGCAGCAATCACAACAGCCGCAGCCCGGATGGTGAAATTATTGCTGGTCGTGGGTTTTGGCCTGGGTTATGCGTTAGTCTCAAACATAATTCAAAGTTTGCTTCATTCAATATTTTGGCTAAGGGAGATTATCCTGCTGAATTAAATATCAGCATACCATTTAGTTTGGTTAGTAATGATGTGGCCAATGATAAACTGGTTATAATGCCAGGCTACTGGTTTATGTATAACATGTATGCGCTGGAACGCAATGCATGGAAATATGTGGACAGAGACAAACGCATAGATAAGATACAAAATATTGAATACGATTATTTGGCACCTGATACAGTGAATGAATTGTTTGACGGATTGGCATTACTGCAATCGTTGCATCCTGATGAGAACGGCAATGCACAGACAACAGGTATAGAAAATACCAACCGTATGACCGAAGTAGTGAAAATACCGCAATCAATTTCTTTGTTTAAAGAGATGATCCAATATTATGGTATCACTGAAATAATTAAACAGATACAAAGGATTAAGCCGGATAGTTTCGAAACCTTGAAAAAATCATTGTCTGCAAAAATTCAACGAAGCAAGTGGTTCAACATTGGAGGACAGCTATTGCAGGAAGAGGATGTAAAGAAGTTCATCAGTAATATCAAAAGTGGTAAAATAAACAGCTGGGATGAAATACATGAATTTTATGCTAAGCAGGGGGAATTGTATAATATTAATAAACTCCATCATGCCTACACTTCTTTACTGGAAATATTAAATATTACACCAAGGCAATTTACACCGGCGCTTTTAAAACAATTATTACAGCAGGCAATTGTTACCCGTGGATGGATGTATAAAGGCATCTATGAATCCAGGCAAAAAGATTATACCAATCCTTTTCGTAAAATGGTATATGAAACAAATGATGAGTTGAATAAAGTAATAGGAAAACTGGAAGACAATAGTTTTATTCAATTACAGGCAGCGGCTTTGGATGATATGCAAAAGGAAATAAAAGGTATCATTCGGAGGTTGAAGTTGTAAGTAATCAATCGCAATCGCACAAGCAGCGTTGCTGCATACAGCAGAATATTTTTTGTACATTTGGTAAAACAAAAAATATGGGAACGAGAATTAGTGAAAAAGATTATGTAACCATCAGGGTATCAAAAAAAGTGGGCGAAGAAGGTATTAAAAGACTTACAAATTATGCCCGTTATTTAGAAGTGAATAAAGATGCGCCTAAAAAAGTCTCTAAAAAAAAGATTAAAGAACTGGCAGATGAAGTAACTGCGGCTGCATGGGAAAAATTCAAGAAAAAGTATAACCTCTAATGACAATAATTATCGATGCCAGTATAATTATTTCTGCCTTAATCAATCCAAATGGAAAAGAAGCTGTACTCATTTTAAATTATTCTGGCAAAGTTGATTTTGTTGCACCGGATTTGATGTATAAAGAAGTAATATCCAAAAAATCCAAAATTATAAAATTTTCTCACCACACTGAAAGCACTCTGCAAACATCTCTTGAATTAATTACCAATAACATTTCCGTTTTTTCGGTTTCAAAATACGATGCCGATATTTTAAAAGTTGCACAGCAGTTAACATCAGATATTGATGAAAACGATGTTCAGTATATTGCCCTTACAATTTTACTTGAAGGCCTTTTCTGGACTGGGGATTTAAGATTATTACGAGGCATTAAACGAAAAGGTTTTAGTCACATCATTACTACTTCAGATTTTGAACAAATAGTTAAAGGCTTATGATTAAAATACCTCCATACTTAAAAAAAGGAGCTACCATTGGCATTACCTGCCCGGCTGGTTATATGGCAAAAGAAAAAGCACAGGCATGTATTGAAACCTTGCAGCAGTGGGGTTTTCAAGTAATGGTTGGGAAAACACTCGGCAGCCCTTCAACTAATTATTTTTCTGGTTCAGATGAAGAAAGGCTAAATGAATTACAGGCAATGCTGGATAATAGTGAGATTGATGCGGTGTTGTTTGGAAGGGGAGGGTATGGTGTTGGAAGAATTATAGAGCAGATCGATTTTACAACATTTAAAAAGAAACCAAAATGGCTGATTGGTTACAGCGATATTACTGTGTTGCATTCCCATATTCACAGCAATTATAACATTGCAACCTTACATTCACCCATGGCTGCAGCTTTTAATGATGGTGAAAATAATAATGAATTTATTGCATCACTCCACAAAGCCATTACCGGAAAAAAAGCAAAATATAAATGCGCCACACATAGGTTTAATAAAAAAGGTACTGCTTTTGGTGAACTGGTGGGTGGTAATTTATCTTTACTGGTACATTTAATTGGTACGTCATCAGATATCCAAACCAAAAATAAAATTCTTTTTATTGAAGATATTGGAGAACTCATTTACAGCACAGACAGACTCTTATACCAATTGTTACGCAGCGGAAAATTAGAAAAATTAGCTGGCCTCATTATTGGAAAATTTACAGATGTAAAAGATACAGAACGGCCTTTTGGAAAAACAATTGATGAAGTGATCCACGATATTATAAAGCAATTTGATTATCCTGTTTGTTTTAATTTTCCGGTGGGTCATACCAAAGAAAATTATGCTTTAAAAGTGGGAGTAAAATATCAACTGAAAATTACCAGCAGAGCGGTATCTCTATCTGAGCTCTAACAGGGAATCTAACTTTTGTTGAAACAAAGGAAATTCATTGAGGTTATGATGCGTTCCTCCATCAATAGTAATAAATTGATCTGTTGATTTTAAAACTGTTTTTAATTTGGATGCACAGCGGTAAGGTATCACACCGTCATCTGTTCCATGAAAGATGGTTACCGGATATTTTACTTCCATCAAATATTCATTCGTTGGGATTTTATATTTCGCCATTCTTTGCGAAGGATAGATGGGTACATAACAGGAGTACAATGCTGGAATACTGTAATAGGGTGTTTCCAGTATTAATTGTTTTGCATCACTCACCGCAGCCAGGTAAGATGCAATGCCGGTACCAAAAGATTTGCCGTAAATAACAATACTGTCTTTGTGATATTTTGTTAAAGCCAGTTTGTATAATTGCACTGCCTGCTGGTATAAAAGTTTCTCTGTTCGTTGTCCCACACTTTTACCAAAGCCGGGATAGTCTTCCATCCATACTTCATAACCATGCTTTGTAAAATTGCCTGCGAATTTTGCATAGCGTTCTATATTTTCTTTATTGCCATGAAAATAAATCACCACACCTTTTCTCATTGAATTGGTTGGAAAAAATTTCACCATGTTAACAGTATCGGTATTGTTAAAAGGCAGATCCACTTCGGTAAAAGGAACATCAAAATGATATTGATGATCTCTTGGCAATACTGTAGGGTGGAACAAAAAATATTCCTGCAAATAAAATAATGCAATGCCTATACCGCTGTACAACAACACCAGCACTTTAATCCATCGCCCCCATCCCCTAAAGGGGAGTTTTGAAGAACCAGCTTGATTATATGTCTTTTCACTGTTCATCTGTTTAAATGCTGCTTTTAATTTAATAATCTTGCCTTACCCCCCTTTAGGGGATGGGGGCGATTAGGGGGCCAATATATCCCTTAAAAAATTATGGTATTCAGGAAATGACGGAAGATTATTATGCCCACCTCCCTGTATTCTTATTAAAGTAATTTTCCTGGGATTCAATGCCTGTAACTTTTCACTTTGAGAAATAGGTATCAGCCAGTCTTTGGTGCCATGCAAAATATAGGTATGGCAATTTACTTTGGGCAACCATTTGTCTGTACGGATATGAAACCGCAAAACAAACCGCATGGGGAGAATTGGTAAAAAACGCTGAACTGTTTTTCTGAAACTGTAATAAGGTGCATCTAAAATTAAATACCGGGGCTTGTTGTCGCTGGCAATTTTTGCTGCAAAGCCGCTGCCCAGGCTTCTGCCATACACCAGCATATGATTTTCATGATAGGTGGTTGTGAGAGTGTCATACACAAACTGCATATCACTCAGCATGTCTTTCTCACTGCGCTTGCCGGTACTTTTTCCAAATCCTCTGTAATCCACCAATACCACGTCATACTGATACCTGGAAAAATCTTTGGAATATTTTGCCCAGCCTTTTATACTGCGGCTGTTGCCATGAAAATATAAGACCAGACCCAATGGATTTTTTACAGAAAAATGAAGCCCGTTGATGCGTACACCTTCCTCTACCTCAAAAAATAATTCTTTAAAGGGTACATCATATTTGTATTCAAAATTTTGTTTAAGTTTTTCCGGTTTAAAAATAAAACGTTCCTGCAGGAAGTACACAAGCGCCAGCAAAATAATGTATCCAATAATAATATAGAGAATGACAGGAGACAAACTTTTAAAGGTAGTTTGGTTTTGTCTAAAATAGGTAAAAGAAATCAATATTGATGGCAGTAAAATATTAGGGAGCATTCCCAATTGCGACACGGGTTGCCAGCCTTAGCAGTTTCTTTTAAAATAAAATTGTTTTAAAAAAAGTTAGGCAACCCTTTATTAAAGTTGAACAATTAAAATTGTTTCAAAATATTAACAGGGAAATTCTTTTTTCCAGCTTTCCATTCCTCCTTCAAGATTGATCAAATTACTGAATGGATATTTTTGCTCCAGCCGTTGAATAGCAATCTGGCTGCGGACACCTTTGCTGCAATAAAGAATTACAGGCTTTTCCTTTTCAATTAAATCAATATTTTGTGCAATGGAGTCCAGTGGTAACAGCAAGCCACCGATATTAAATTCATGGTGCTCATATTCTTCCCTTACATCAATCAACTGAATGGCTGCATGTTCTTTTACCAGCCGGGTCAGTGCGGCAGTAGTAATATTTTTTACAGCGGATTCCAATATTGAAGGAATGATTTTTTGTTTGCAGGCGAGTGGTGCCAGTGCTGAATATTATTGTTCTTCCACTTCTTCATCCATATAAATTCTTGTAAGTTTGAGCCTGCTTACCGGCGCTACAATCAATGGATATTTTTCTACCATTACGTTACTTTGTTGTAATCCAAAACCTCTTTCTTCACTCAATGATACTTCCTTTACCCAGAAATATAATTGCATAACGATTCTTTCAAAAAATGGCAGTTCATTATCCTGAGCCAGGAACTTTTCCATTACCACAAATTGAAAATCACCCACCACATTATTTCGTTGCTGGCTTTCATAACGGCTGGTAACATTCACTTCTTTATTGGCCACCAGTTCTTCCACTACTTTTTTAAACATCAGGTTTACTCTCGGGGCCACCCTGAATCCCAGCCTGAATTCCACTCTTATAATATCATTGGGTATAATGTGCTCCACCACATATTCGCAGGTATATGGATCATCCAAAGTATCTACGTGTACAAACCAGTAAATATCTGCCCGTTTAGGTTTGCCACTTAATATTGAGTAAATGATTTTGTGTTCAATTTCCTTTGGATTATTGGCACTGGTCATATACACCAGGTGGGTAGCGTATTTTGTAACCGAGATGTCATTACTCAGCTCTTCCAGCTTTGGAATGTATTCTTCCATTCTTACAAATTCTACATACCTGTTTTTAATTTTGCGGCTGCGGTACCATACATACATTACAGTAAATAATCCACCACCCGCCATCAATGCAATAAAACCACCGTGGGGAAATTTATCAAGATTGGCTATCAGGAAGCTGATTTCCAATGCCAGGTAAACAACTAAGTAAATATAGATAAGCAACGGAGCTACCCGTTTGGACACTAAGAAATTTGCAAACAGGATAGAGGTGGACAACATGCATAATGTAATGGCAAGACCGTATGCAGCTTCCATTGCACTGGATGATCTGAAATATATTACAATGCTGCAACAACCAACAAACAGCAATGTATTAATGCCCGGAATAAATAACTGCCCTTTTGCCTCAGAAGGATAATTGATCTTCATACGGGGCCAAAGATTAAGGCGTATGGCCTCACTGATCAATGTAAAAGAACCACTGATCAATGCCTGGCTGGCAATGATGGCAGCTAATGTAGCGATGATCAAACCGGTAAAGCGAAAACTTTCCGGCATCACACCGTAAAAAGGATTAAACCCTGCTTTGATGATCTCATCAGAAATCATATTGCCATTATGATGTGCTAATAGCCATGCACCCTGGCCGAGATAATTTAAAATAAGGCAGGATTTTACAAATATCCAGGAGAAACGAATGTTGGCTCTGCCGCAATGTCCCAGATCGCTATACAGCGCTTCGGCACCGGTGGTACACAGGAACACGGCTCCTAAAATCCAGAAGCCGCTTGGGTAAACCACCAATAATTTAATGGCATAGTAGGGATTGAATGCCCTGAAAATTTCAGGATCGTCGCTTAGATGAATGATCCCAAAATATGCCAGCATCACAAACCAAATTGACATCACCGGCCCAAATAACCTGCCAATGGAACCTGAACCAAATCGTTGTAAAAAAAACAACAATGCCATTATCCCCAGCACAATATATACCACCTGGAACTGGCTGATATTTTTAAAAGCATCAATTTGCTTTAGACCTTCGATGGCTGATGTAACGGATATTGGCGGAGTGATCATTCCGTCTGCCAGCAATGCGGCACCTCCAATCATCGCCGGAATTACCAGCCATTTTTTTTGTCTTCTCACCAGGGTGTATAGAGAAAAAATCCCTCCTTCACCCTTGTTATCTGCTTTCAAAGTAAGTATCACATACTTGATGGTTGTTTGCAGTGTGAGTGTCCAGATAATACAGGAAAGACCGCCGATAATCAACAGTTCACTTACCTGTTTGCTATTAAGAATGGCATTGAAAACGTACAGTGGAGAGGTACCAATATCACCGTAGATAATTCCTAATGCAACCAGCAGTCCGGCCGTGGTTGCCCTATTCGCATTTTTTGACACTAAAAAATAATTTAAGTAAAAGCTATTTCCTGTTTTTCAACCAGTAGAATATTTTTTGAAAAATACAAATACAAATGTATAGTTAAAACAAATATTTAATGGCTTATGTGCTGAAATATTAAATAAATAACAGCGCATGGTTGATGTAAGCCGTTCATTTTATCCCGAATTACTATCACAACATTTATCAACTACACTTTGTTTTCATGTTTTTCATTTAAATGGAGTTGATACCTTTGATTGAAATGAAACAACCTGTTTGCATAAACGAATTTTAATAACAAACTAATATTTCAAATGAATAAAATTGTATTGATTACCGGTGCAACATCTGGTATTGGTAAAGCATGTGCTGAAAAATATGCAGCTGCCGGGTATCACCTGATCATCACAGGCAGAAGGGCTGAGCGGTTAACTGCTTTAAAAGCCGAACTGGAAAAAACAAACGGCATCCGGGTATTGGCGCTGGTATTTGATGTGCAGGACAGAAATGCTGTGGAGCAACAGCTTTCAGGGCTACCTGCAGAATGGCAGGATATTGATATCCTTATTAATAATGCAGGGCTTGCTGCCGGAAGAGATTTATTTGAAGATGCTGATATGGAAGACTGGGAAACGATGCTCAATACCAATGTACATGGATTGTTGTATGTAAGCAAAGCAGTATTGGTTTATATGATCTCCCGAAAAAAAGGGCATATTGTAAATATGGGTTCAGTGGCAGGAAAAGAAGTATATGAAAGAGGCAATGTTTACTGTGCCAGCAAATTTGCAGTGGATGCCATTAGCCAGGCCATGCGGATTGATCTGCTGAAGCACAACATAAAAGTTACCAGCATTAACCCGGGAGCAGTGGAAACAGAATTTGCGGATGTTCGCTTTAAAGGCAATAAAGAAAAAGCCGCCGTTACGTATAACGGCTTAACTCCTCTTACCGGTGAGGATATTGCCGATATTATTTTTTACTGCACACAACTACCAGCACATGTGTGTATCAACGACCTGGTGATTACCTGCACACAGCAGGCCGGAACCCATTATTTTAACCGTGTAAATCCTCAATAATTTTAACCTTCTCTTTATAATAATCAATATCATTTAGCGTTCTTAAGTATAATAATGGCATGGAACTGGTATTCTCTTTCATCCATTAATTAATTTTTAATTCAATTATACCAACGACTGGAGTGCATAACGTTAATGCTTTATACTCCATCCGTACAATACCAGGGAATATGAAAAGCTGTCTATCTATTTTAGCATTGTCTATTTTATTTGCCATCCAGGCAACTGCACAAAACGCAGCCCGTCCATCAGCCTGTGCAGATCCTTTGCTTGTTCACCAGGCAGACAGCGTTAAACAGCGTTTAAATACAGATGGTTTCATCCTACTGAAAGAGGCATTTGTGCCAATGGAAAGTGAATATGAGATTCCTGTAATTGTTCCGCTTACACAAGGGGCATGGTATCAGTTTGTTTTTATTGGAGACATCAGCTCCAGGCTATATGAGGTAAGAATGTTTGACTGGAGTGAAAAACAGGTTATCTATCAAAAGAAGATGTGGGGCGATGTGGATGGTAATGTTATCAGCTACTCTTACATACCCCAGGTTTCCGAATACCACATGATAAAGCCTTTGCAGGTGAACAAGAAAAAGAAACAACTATGTGGTTATGTGATGCTGTTTAAAAAAATTAAGCAGCCGTAGGAAATAATCCTTCAATTAATTTCTTTCCAATTTCTCAATATTTTCTATGGAATTATTGAGCAAGTATGATTTTTGAATAACAGTCAATAATTAACTACTCACATTCGTTACTCACCAAATTCAATCTCCGCATTTATTTTACCGGCCCAAGATATTGATCATACCAAAGCAATGTTTCCTTTACAAAATCAGTACGTGGTACCAGGTGTCCTGATTCGTAAATGATCATTTTTTTATTCTCTTTTGATGTGCCTAAGAAATCAAACATAGGTTTCTGTGATGTTTCCACCGGGAAAAACATATCATGCTTTCCGTTCAGCATCAGCACTGGTTGTGTTACCCTTGGCAGATAATTTATCTGATCAGATTCAGGCAATGCCCTGTTCATTTCCATGCCACCTACATTTAATACAACTGCTTTAAATCTTTTTTCCACAGCAGGCATTATGCCGCCCATAAATCCACCCCAGCTCCAGCCCAGGTACCCCAATTTATCTGCCTGTATATCTTTCCTCGTTTCTAAGTAATCGATGGTACGTCCAATATCTTTTCTCCACATGATCACATGATCTTTATAGAGTACTGTCTCGTCCTGCAGATCAGATTTCAGATCATCGTGCCGTTCATGCGTTCCTTTATAAATGGGTAGTATCAGTGCTCTGCCACTTTTCAAAATAAAATCAACACGATTGTTAATGGCTTCCGGATTAAACTTTTTTGAATAAATATCACCTGAACCGGGGAAGAAAATAACTGGTTGAAAGGGGCCTTTAAAATTTGTTGGCAAATACACATAAGCCTGCATTCTTTCATTGTTGTATCCTGCATCAAATGTTACCTTCTCGGTTATCCATGATTCACCCTGTATAGTGTTTTCAATTGTTGTATTTAACGGGCTTTTATCATAAGCAAACTGGCTGAGGAAAATAGTAAATGTTTTATCATCTACTGGTTTCTCTTTGCGGTAATCTCTAAAATCGATTGTTACCGGTTTAGTCAGCAGTGCCATGCTGCTGTCTCCGGGCAATTCTTTAATACACCTGAAACCATTTGCCAAACTCCTGTCTAAACCTGCCTGGGTATAGCTGTCATTAAAAGAGTAAGTGGGTTCATTCCATCCGCCTCCTAAAATAAAGTGTTGTGCCGGATCAGAGCTTTGATTGAAACACCATTCTCTTGCATTTCCGGCAAGATCATAAATACCAAATGCATTATAGCCGGGCATACTGCCTGTGGCGGTTGTTGACTTTCCATTGTAATTGCTTAATGGTACAATAAATTCTGTCCTTGAAGTTTCTGCTACCCGGCCCCAGTGAAATATTGTTGGTAATTGTTTATGTGCCCAGGCCGCATACGCTGCTGCTTCATACCAGGATACACCTGTAACGGGATGATTTTCCTTTTCATCAGGATAGGTTCCGGCTTCCCAATTGGCCGGCCCTTGTCTTCCTGTTTTATCTGTAAACTGTGTTAAGGCTGATGCTAAGGAAATTTCTTTTCCATTTGACAAGATGGGATAATTCCAATATGTTTTATTGGTATAACCACCTGCATCCATAAAGGCTTTGAACTGTTTATTGGTAACTTCAAACTTGTCTATTAAAAATTCCCCAACTTCTTTGCCGCCATTTTTTTCAAGACCAACAATAATCATGGGTGTTATTTTCTTTGGTATCCTTGCCATATTTTCCGGCAGGCTCCCTACGGCATCCAGTTTAAGGGATGCTATGTCAGGGCCAATCCTTGCATAATTTCCCGGTCCTGCATATTCAATAGTTTGATATCCTTTCTTTCTTATTTCCATCCGGAGATAACTGCGTGGAAATTTTATATCTTTCAATGGAGTAATGCCAGCAAGTCTCCAGTCAGCAGTGGGTGTATTATAATCTTTCCAGAATACTTCTGCATCTGCTGGTTCTGTTTCAATTGATATGGTGGTGGAAATAACCGGCCACAATTTTGCTAATGCAGAATCTTTAGATAAATATTTTTCGGCTTCCATTGCCATATCAAAAATTTGTGTATTGGGTCGAAAAGTTTCATTTACCATTTTTTGAATGGCCGGGAGCAATTCATTACGGGCATGTTGTTTTTTTAACCAGGGTGGAATGAAGAGCACTCCTGCTATTGCAATCAATGCAACAGGAATTGCCAGTTTTATAAAATTGCTTTTTCTTCTTTTTGATAATTTAGGATCTTTAAATTTTTCACCTTTTCCTTCCAGTTTAATGTTATGCGGAAACCGGAGTCCCGGATTGCTGATGGCAAATATTTCCACCGGTTCTTTTACATTTTTCAACAGGTATTTTCCCAGTGATGTTGTTTGAATATCTTTTTGATTTTTTATATCATCGTAAACTTTTGCGGAGATAAAAATGCTGCCGGTAATAGCAAACGATTCCAGCCTTGAAGCAATGTTAACGCCATCGCCATGTACATCACCGTCTTCAAATACCACATCTGCCTGGTGTATGCCAATACGCAGCGGCACAATGGGTTCTTCCTGCATGCATAATTGTACTGCAATGGCAGCTCTTACACATTCACCGGCACTTTCAAAACTGCACAATGCACCATCCCCGCTAAATTTAATGATCCTGCCCCGGTGCAGGTTGGTTTCTTCTATTAATTTTTGTTTTAGTTTGTCCCTGAGCTGCATAGCCAGTGCTTCATCGGCTCCCATCATTGCTGTGAATCCGGCAATATCAGCAAACATGATAGCGGCAAGCTGGCGGGTGTGTGACATAATCAGGATTGTTAGTTATTTGTAATGTAAGAAAAAATATGTTTTAACTTGCTGCGTTTTTTACTGTGCCTAATTGCTTAATTGTTTTTTAAACCACTGACAATCTTATTTTTTTATTCTTTTATATGGATTTACCAGGGGAGCATTTTTAATATTTTTAATATCCTTATTAAAGTAATCTTTGGAGAAATGTGGTTAAAAAATGTACATTTCTCCAAAGTAAAATTTAATTGCAATGCTGGTGTATCTGTCTTTTAATGTTTGCATACAAACAAAAAATAAATTAGTATTAATCATGTTTAAATAATTTATCCATCGTTATTTCATTATCTATTTCTCCCAGGTAGTGTTCATTTTTTAATGCAGGGTAAGTGGTAAGTAACGTTGTAAAAGTTGCTTTTTTAGTATGTGTGGCCTGCCGGAAAATTGATTTCTTCATCCTCAATTGTGCAGCATAACTTTTTGTGATGGCAAAATTTTCTTTGGTAAACTTTGCTTCACACAGGTTAATGGTTTGGTCGGCCCGGTCAATGATCATATCTATTTGGCAGCCAGGCAGGGTACTGTTTCCTTTAAACAACCAGGAGCTGGTAGTGCTGTAAATACCACTGATACCCAGTGTTTTTTTTACCTGGTCAATATGCATCATACAAATGTTTTCAAACGCATAACCACTCCATGCGGTATAATTAGTTTTATTGGATAGCAGTTCCCAGGTGCCTTTACCACCGCCTTTATTTGACCTTATAAATTTTAAATAAAAAAGCGAATACAAATCGGTTAGTTTGTAAATGGCTTCTTTCTTTTTATTGATCAGCGGTTCGTAAAAAGATATAAAATCACACTCTGTCAATTCTTCTAAAGTACGTGACAAAGTAGCTTCGCTTAATTTAGTTTTCGCTGCAATATCCAGCCTTGTCATTCCCTGTGGCCTTGCTGACAGTGTTTCTATTATTTTAATATGGTAGTCAGCATTTTTAAAAAGCGAATGGTATAGTTGTGAATACTCTCCATTCAGCAGACCTTTAGGCGAAAAACAAATTTCATCTATCAGCTGTGTGGCACTTTTACCTTTTGTTATTTCTTTAAGGTAAAAAGGTATGCCCCCCATCACCATATATATTTCTACTATTTGGTACTGGGTTAGTTTGGCACCCAGCGTATTGATAAATAATGAAGTTTCATCATTAGCGTTGCGTTATTAGTCGAACATATTCAATTGGTTATGATTTAGTTCTTTGAAATATTGTAATTGAGTTTGCTGAAACAGTTGATTTATGGG
>JAYVLZ010000255.1:0-4578 GCA_043759175.1 Chitinophagaceae bacterium
TCCATAAAGTTTACGCCACCAAAGGTGGCAGCATACTGATCCTGTTTACCACCGGCCAATTGCAGGTCTTCTCTTTCTATTTGATAAGCCAAATGAGCAATATCATAATCACCCAGCGGTAGTTTAAGCATTTCTACAAAAGCACCTAAAATAGCCACCACCAGTGTAGATGAAGTGCCCAGGCCGGAACCGGCAGGCGCATCAACATAAGTGGACAGCCGAAATCCTTTTACAGCAAATGGATAGTCTTTTTGTATGCGGTTGTAAACACCTTTCAACAAATCCAGTTTTCCATTAATGGGTAGATTATTGGTTACTTCAAAACGCTGTTCTTCTTTTCTGTCAAGTGCTTCAATAATGATCTCAGGGGTATCTGTTATTTCAATGCTTGCATTGGCAGACAAAGAAATGGTAGCATTTAAAATGGCACCGCCGTATTCATCGCTGTAGGGGCTTACATCCGTGCCGCCACCGGCAAGGCCAATACGAAGGGGGGCTTTGCTACGGTATATCATTGTGGTAAAAAAATTGTTTTGATAAAATGTGAAGGAGTTAATACGGGTAGATCAGTTAAATGATTTTTAAAATCATCTGTATTTCGTGTAATAAAATAATCCAATTTATAATCAAGGGCAAGAAAATATAAAATCCCATCTTCTGTATCTTTAAAAGTTTCAATTGGGTAAGAAAATATTTCTTTTTTAAAAGGTATTATAAATAAATTGGGAATCAATTCCCTTATTACATTAAGGGCATCAATATTTTGTTTTTGTAAAAAATAGATGCTTGTTGTTAATACACTCTCCGAAACATAAATGTCAAGTGATCTATAAGCACCTGCATTAAAAATTGATTTAATTTCTTCAAGCTCACCTTGTCTTTTAAGAAGGAAATCTAACAGTATGTTGGTGTCAAGAAAGATTTTTGGGGCCATGTTTCTTCATTAAGTATTCATACCGCATTTGATCCATTTCTTCATCGGTAAGTGTAAATGGTTCTTTTAAATTTATCATTTTATGTATTCTGTCGCTGAAACTTTCTTTTTCATTATCCTGTTGCTTGTTTTTTTGAAAATCAATAATAGAATTAAAATAGTCTTCTACCAGAGAGGATAAATCTTCTTTTTTACTTTCAGCAAACTGCTTTATTTTTTCAACAAGAGTGGCTTCTATATTAAGTGTTACGGTAGTCTTCATAATCAATCTTTTGTCAAATTTAATTAAAAATCTGTTATCCTGTAATACTTTCAATAGCCTCGGTCATTTTACTCCAGCTATACTTTTTCTTCTCCTCTTTTAAATAAGGTAAAAATGTTTCAGCCCCTTTATCAAAGTATTCAATAATTTTTTCAGCAATAGCTGCAGCATTGGGCTCGGCTACCAGTCCAACTTTTCCATCCGGCACCAGCGAAGGCAGTCCGCCAACATTGGTAACAATCATCGGTACTTCAAAATGATAGGCAAGGGGTGTTACACCACTTTGGGTAGCATTACGATAAGGCTGCACCACCACATCCGCAGCACATAAATAATATTTTACTTCGCTGTCTGGTATAAAATCTGTTTTTAAAATTAAACTATCAGCTATGTCTAATTGTTTTATCTGTTCGTCGTAGGCTTTTCTGTCTTCGTAAAATTCGCCGGCAATCAGCAGTTTAATATTTGATGTTTGCTGTTTGAGGAGTTTCATAGCATCCAATAAAATGTCCAGTCCTTTATAATTTCGGATAAAGCCAAAGAACAACAATACTTTTTCATCCTTGCAAATTCCTAATTTCATTCTTGCATCTTCTTTACTGATCTTTTCTCCAAAATTATCATACAATGGATGTGGTATAAACTGAGCAGGTTTACCAGCAGCAAATTGCGGTAAATCGCTTAACACTTTTTCACTCATGGTGATAAAAGCATCCACCGGCTTTACAAAATATTTGGTGAAGGAAATGTCTCCAATTCTTTTTTCATGCGGAATAATATTGTCTGCAATACAAACTACTTTGGTATGGTTATTTTTTTTCACCCTCCGCAAAATAGTTCCAAGACATGGCCCCATAAAAGGTAGCCAGTAACGCACCACGATCAAATCGGGTTTCATCTTTTTTAACTCATTGCCTACACTCCACCAGTTTAATGGATTTACAGAGTTGATACATACTTTGATGTTCAAATCTTTTGGAGCAGGTTCACTGGAATATTGTGTGGTGCCGGGAAACAGGAAGCCAGGATATTGTAAAGAAAAAGTATAAATGCTTACCTTGTTCCCTTGGTTTATAAATTCTTTTGCCAGCCTTTCATCATAAGAAGCAAGGCCCCCACGAAGCGGATGTGCCGGGCCGATAATAATTATATTCTTTCCCAACTTTGAAAGATTAATTTTAATTCGTAAAAATCATTGACATTACAATCCAGACTTCTTCTCAATCAAATAAAAATTTTTATCCGAAGAATTTCTTGCAATCAGTTCTCCCAAAAATCCGGCAGTAAAAAGTTGCGTACCAATCACCAATGAAATAATGCCGACATAGAAGAGTGGCCGGTCGGTCATATTGAATTTGTAAAAGAAAAATTTCTCAACAAATAAATAGATCCAGATACAAAAACCAATAAAGAAAACAATGCTTCCCCACAAACCAAAAATATGCATGGGCTTTTTGCCAAACTTACCCATGAACATAATGGAGAACAGATCCAGGAACCCATTTACAAAACGGTTCCATCCAAATTTGGTAACGCCATATTTTCTTGCCCGGTGTTCCACCACTTTTTCACCAATCTTTTTAAAGCCGCTCCATTTTGCCAGCAAAGGAATGTAACGGTGCATTTCTCCATACACTTCAATGCTTTTCACCACTTTATTTTTGTAAGCTTTTAGGCCGCAGTTAAAGTCGTGCAGCTTAATGCCCGACACATGGCTGGCTGTGGAGTTAAATAATTTTGATGGAATATTTTTCGTGAGTGTATTGTCGTAGCGTTTCTTTTTCCAGCCGCTTACTAAGTCATAACCATCATTAATGATCATGCTTCTCAGTTCTGGAATTTCATCCGGACTGTCCTGCATATCAGCATCCATTGTAATCACCACATCACCATGAGCAGCTTTAAAGCCTTCATTTAATCCAGCGCTCTTACCATAGTTACGCTGAAATTTTATACCCTTGATACAGTTATTTCTTTTGCCCAGTTCCTCAATAATACTCCATGAATTATCTGTACTGCCATCATCAATCATGATCACTTCATAACTGTAATGGTTAGCCGCCATCACCCGTTCAATCCATGCCGTTAGTTCCGGCAGTGATTCATCTTCATTAAACAATGGGATTACAATTGATATATCCATAGAATCTAAATCGTCTTTGTCTGACTTTATTTTAAAATTATGTTACCGGCTTTTGTATTTTAATTTAACATCGTTGTGTCACTCACTTGTACTGTTTGTTCTTTATTCAGCAACTTACATTCAGGCAGTTTTATTTTCTTTTACTTTTTTATTGCTTAGAAAACCAGCTCCCACAGCACTTACTAAAGCACCAACGATCAAATAACGGAACACTACCGAAGATACCATTATTGGTAAAAATAATTTTTTCAACTGCTTTGAATTTTCCGCTATCTCCTGTGGCAGGTGATTCCCCTCTGCCAGTATCAACTTGTTATTCTCGGCAATTTTAGCATCCCTGAAATCTGTATGAATGCTGAAAAAGGTATAAGTAAACACCGCCATCAAAAGTGCTACGATTACAAATGTTTTAAAACCAACAGCAAAATAATCTTTAAATGATTTTTTATCAGCATCATATACAAAACTGTTCAACAAACTCCATACAATACCAGCAGAAAAAATTAAATAGATCAGTAATTGAAAATTACTTTCCACCGGCAGTTTCAAAACATAAAAAGAAAACAGCGAAGCTGCAATCATTAATCCACCTGTTATCAATCCTATATGCTGTGCTTTTAACTTTTTCATTTATTTAATACTACCTGGTTCTTGTTAACAATGCCAATCACTTTACCTTTTAATTCTTTACCAACAAAAGCGGAGTTCTTAGATTTTGATTTGATCATGCTTTCATCAAAAGTATATTTAGCACCAGGATTAAATAAAGTAAGATTTGCGGCAACTCCTTCTTTAATTTCAGGCACCGGCAAACCAAATATTTTTCTCGGCGCAACTGAAAGTTTCTCAATTAAACTATCTATTGACCATTCACTTAAATCCTGAGCGGAGTCGAAGGACACCATTGACCAAGCCACCCCAAACAAACTCTCCAAACCTATCATGCCGTTTTTAGCATATTCAAATTCACAAACTTTATTATCATAATTATAAGGAATATGGTGAGAGGCAATGCAATCAATTGTCCCGTCCAGCAGGCCTTTCAACGAAGCATCTCTGTCTGACTTTGTTCTCAGCGGAGGATTTACTTTTAAGTTGGTATCATAAGTGGTCAGGTCCTCATCACAAAAAAACAAATGATAAGGTGTAACAGAACAAGTGATTTTGATACCGCCTTCTTTAGCCCTCTTAATATATTCCAAACTTTTTGCAGAAGAAACACCTGTAAAATGTAGTTTG
>JAYVLZ010000256.1:0-3588 GCA_043759175.1 Chitinophagaceae bacterium
ATACAAAATTTTATAAACCATAATCATGACTAAATATATTTTCGTAACTGGTGGTGTTACGTCTTCATTGGGTAAAGGCATTATTGCTGCTTCACTTGCAAAATTATTGCAGTCAAGAGGGTTGAAAGTAACCATCCAAAAATTTGACCCTTACATCAATGTTGATCCCGGCACTTTGAATCCATATGAGCATGGCGAATGCTATGTAACAGAAGATGGTGCAGAAACGGATCTTGACCTGGGACACTACGAAAGGTTCTTGAATATACATACCACCCAGGCAAATAATGTTACCACGGGGCGTATATATCAAACGGTTATTAACAGGGAAAGAGAAGGAGCGTATCTTGGTAAAACAGTACAGGTAATTCCTCATATTACTGATGAAATCAAAAGGAGAATGCTGCTGATTGGGCAAGCAGGGGAGTATGATATTGTAATAACAGAAATTGGTGGAACTATTGGTGATATCGAAAGTTTGCCATTTGTAGAAGCTGTACGCCAGTTGCAGTGGGAAATGGAAGATGAAGATTGTATTGTTGTACACCTTACACTAATACCCTATTTAAAGGCAGCCAAAGAATTAAAAACAAAACCTACCCAGCACAGCGTAAAAATGCTGAGTGAAAATGGGGTGCATCCTGATATTATTGTGTGCCGTACTGAAAGGCCTTTGTCAATAGATCTGAAAAAGAAAATTGCATTATTCTGTAATGTAAAAACAGAAGCCGTAATTGAAGCGATGGATGCCAATTCTATTTATGAAGTGCCCTTGAAAATGTTGCAGGAAGGGCTGGATATTACGGTGCTGAAAAAATTACACATCAATGGTTATTCTGCTCCGCAATTAAATAAGTGGAAAGGAATTTTGGACAAACTGAAAAATCCGTCTGGTAAAGTTAGTATTGGTTTGATAGGTAAGTACATTGAATTGCAGGATGCATATAAATCCATCCTGGAATCTTTTGTACATGCGGGTGCGTTAAACGACTGTAAGGTTCAGATTGTAAATGTGCACAGCGAATTTATTACACATGAAAATGTTTCTGATAAACTGGCTGGCTTAGATGGATTACTGGTGGCACCAGGTTTCGGTTTGCGTGGGGTAGAAGGAAAGATCGTTGCGGTAAAATATGCAAGGGAAAATAAAATGCCTTTCTTTGGTATCTGCCTGGGTATGCAAATGGCGGCTATTGAATTTGCAAGAAATGTACTGGGATTAAAAGATGCTCATTCCACAGAGATGGATGAAAATACCAGCAACCCTGTAATAGATTTGATGGAAGACCAAAAGAAAGTAACTGCAAAAGGTGGCACCATGCGTTTGGGCAGTTATCCCTGCGATATTAAAAAAGATTCGCTTGCCTATAAAATATACCACAGTGAACACATCAGTGAAAGGCACCGCCACCGCTGGGAGTTCAATAATAAATACCTGCAGCAGTTTGAAGATGCCGGTATGAGGGCCAGTGGAAATAACCCGGATACAAGGCTGGTGGAGATCATGGAATTAAAAGATCATCCTTTCTTTATTGGGGTTCAGTTTCATCCGGAATTGAAGAGCACGGTGGAAAATCCACAGCCCATATTTGTTGCGTTTATAAAAGCAGCAAAAGAATTTTCTGATAGAAAAAATTTAGTTTCCAATCCTTTGTTGCAGAGCGAAATGATATAAGGATTGTTTTATAAAATTGGTTTAATTATTTGCAGGAGGTTTTTTAAACCTCCTGTTTAATATGCAGCCAGTGTGCTTGTGCTCAAGTACACTATCCATTGAACAAAGGGCATTGCTCTTGTAAACTTTTTATATGACCAACAGGTTTTTACTGATCCTATTTTTTCTGCTAACTATTGCCAACCTGCTTATTTATATAAACAGGGATAAGGGTTTTGAATATGTACAACAATCAACTTACGCCAACCTGTACCCCAACACCAACAAAGGAATTTCCAATATAAATATTGAAAAAGACAGCCTTGCAGTTATTGATCTAAAAGGATATTTGCCCACTCTGAAATGGAGTGTGTTGTGCAATGATACAGTCATCCGGCATGATCAATTGTTACCGCTGCATTTTTCTTTAAAAGAAAATGTAAACAGGTATGTTTTACAGCCAAATGATTCCACTGTAAAACCAATCATTATCGATTTGGATTATGCGCCTGCTGAATTGTATAAAAGAAATGGCAGCAGCGTTGCTACCAATTATGAGATCAGGTATTGCAGCGAACCTTTTGTTGCAGCAGACTCTACTTCGGTTACTAAATGGAAAGACCCATTGGATTATACAGATGCGGCAGAATTGAATACTGTAAAGCAATTCCTAACCGATAGCCTGCATATCAAACCAACCGACAGCACTCTCAATAAAATAAAAATCATCGGCAGTTATATTTATCAGTCGGTTAAACAGAGCATGGGTATTCCTCCAGATTCGTTGTCAAAACATTCGGTTTATAAACAGTTCTGCCTTGCTAAAAATCAGGAAACAAAAATCTGGTGTGGAAATATCACAGACATTTTTCATCTTTTTACTTCAGCCGCTGGTATTGTATCCAGGAAAATTGGCCTAACAGGCCACAGGGAGATATTTAATGCTGGCTTGCATTCTGCTAATGAATGTTACCTGCCTGAAACAGGCGGGTGGGCTTATACAGACATTACACAAAACATTTTATTATTGACAGATACTGCCGGCAAAATTTTAAATACAGTTGATCTTTATCAGCTGAAGAAATTGAATCAAACGGGCAATATTATTTTGTACAGCAGTGGCGATAGCACTGTCCTAACAGGTACGTATGCTAATGCTGATAAAAAATATTTGTGGAGAGAAAATGAAATTTTATATCCTCATCCATTTGATCCGGCAACATTGTACAGTTGGCCCAATAAGTTTAAACGCTATATCAGCCAAAATTCCTGGTTGGAAATATATTCTGAAACTACAAAGTATGATAACAGTAAATTTTATTTAAAGATTTATTTGTTTTACATGTGGTTGATATTGGGAGGGTTAATATTGCTTTCCTATTTATTAAATTTCAAGCGGAGGAATAATTGATTACAATAATGGGATTAAGTGTTGAGTTGGAAAATAGTATGCGGTTGACGGTTTTAATAGCTCCAGCCTTTAGGCTGGCGGTAAAATAACAAATAGTTTATAGGCTTTAGCCGAATTTTCTATTGCGCCATTCCCCATTTGGCTAAAGCCAGAAAACAAAAAGCAATCAATACCCCCGGCTAAAGCCACGGGGCTATTGATTTTCGAACTCAACACTTAATTCTATATAAGAAATTATTAGCTTTTCTATTTTACTTTACAATTAATTTCCAATAACCTGAATACATCTTCTTCATTACCCGTAAACGGCCCGGCAGCAGCTATTTTAATACTTGCCATCGCTGCACCAAATTCTCCGGCTTCCTGAATACTATTTTCTTTTATCCGTTGGTATAAATAACCGGCCATATAAGTATCGCCACAACCAGTTGCATCAGTTATCGAAGCAGGAATATAAGCAGGTATATCATAAAAAATTCCATCAGCATAAATTACAGAACCAAGGCTTCCAAGGGTGATCACC
>JAYVLZ010000257.1:0-10191 GCA_043759175.1 Chitinophagaceae bacterium
AAAAAAAATACATTGCGATATGCTACCTGGGTTATAGCACGGCTTGGAGGGTGGAAGGGATATGTGTCAGAAAGAAAACCAGGTATCACAACATTGTGGATAGGATTAGAAAAATTTTATGACACCTTTAATGGTTGGATGCTCGCAATAGATGTGTCCACACGGTAGCCTATGCACAGCATCCTGCGGAAAGGAAGGGATTGAAAAATCATTGCACATTTTTATGGCGTATAAAGTCCATTAATGATTTGTGCGTAACTTTCTTTGATAATAATAGTTTAATCAAGATTTTTATATTTGTTAAAATGAATAGAATTTGTTTAAATATGAAAAAAGCTATCTGCTTTTTAGCAGTATTGTTAGCAGGCTGCAATTCCCCACAAACAAAAGACGAGTCCATGAAAAAAGAATTTGCCAAAGGCAGCTTTGGCTACGACCTGCAATTTTTACAAAAACATGACAGCATTGTCGTTCTTAAAAGTGGCGAAGCGGTGGTAATTGTTTCTCCCAAATACCAGGCAAAAGTTTTTACTTCTTCAGCCGATGGTTTGGATGGAAACAGTTTTGGATGGATTCATTACAGTGCTTTTGAGGGTCCGCTGGATGCACACATGAATGCTTATGGCGGAGAGAACCGTTTATGGCTCGGGCCGGAAGGCGGGAAGTTTTCTGTGTTCTTTCCTAAAGATGCAGCAATGGAATTTGCCAACTGGAAAACACCTGCAGCTTTTGACAGTGACCCCTGGACATTGAAAGAAAAAACTGGCAGTAAAGTAAACCTTGAAAAAACGATGCAACTGGTTAATTATGCAGGTACTTCATTAAGCATATCGATCAACCGGTCCATCGCAATTTTAGACAGAACGCAAATCAATACATTGCTGGGATTAACTGCTGATACTTCTGTAAAAGCAGTGGGGTATCAAACCGAAAACACTTTAACCAATACCGGTAGTAATCCATGGACAGCCGGAACAGGCATGCCCTGCATCTGGATGCTGGATATGTTCAATCCTTCAGAAAATACAACTGTTGTAATTCCTTACATAGAAATAAAGAATAGCAAACCTGCTACCACAGATTATTTTGGAGAGATTGCTGCTGACAGAATTAAATATGAAAATGCTACCCTTTTCTTTAAAGCTGATGGCAAGAGCAGGGGTAAGCTGGGTATTCATCCGGCAGCAGCAAAAAACATTGCAGGCAGTTATAGCGCAGATAAAAAAATTCTCACCATTGCTTTATTTGATGTGGATACATCAGCCCGGTATTTAAACCAGGAATGGAATACAACTAAAGCTCCTTTTAGTGGCGATGCAGTAAATGCTTACAATGATGGGCCTTTAGCAGACGGAAAACAAATGGGACCATTTTACGAAATTGAATCAGTATCCCCTGCTGCATTTTTAAAACCAAATGAATCCCTTTCACATAAACATGCAGTGTTTCATTTTACTGGTGATGAAAAAAGCCTGGATGCAATTGCACAAAAAACCTTGGGAGTTTCAATCAATCAAATAAAAAACGCTTTAAAATGAATTATCCAAAAATCGGCATCCGCCCCATTATTGACGGACGGCTTGGAGGTGTAAGAGAATCTCTTGAAGCTACCACCATGCAGATGGCAAAAAATGTAGCAGCACTGTTTGCAAAGGAATTATATTACCCTGATGGGAAACCTGTTGAATGTGTAATTGCAGACAGTTGTATCGGCGGCATAAAAGAAGCCGCTGATTGCCTGCAAAAATTTGAAGCCAATAATGTTGGGCTATCCCTTTCCGTTACACCCTGCTGGTGCTATGGTTCGGAAACGATGGAGATGCATCCATACTGGCCCAAAGCTATCTGGGGATTTAATGGAACAGAAAGACCTGGTGCAGTTTATTTGGCGGCAACATTGGCTGCACATAATCAAATGGGCTTGCCGGCTTTTGGTATTTATGGAAGAGACGTACAGGACTTAGGTGATGAAAATATTCCGGCTGATGTAAAAGAAAAATTATTATCCTTTGCAAAAGCAGGATTGGCAACAGCAATCATGAGAGGCAAATCTTATTTAGCGATTGGATCTGTATCGATGGGTATTGCTGGTTCTATTGTGGTGCCTGATCTGTTCCGTGAATTTTTAGGTATGCGAAATGAATATGTTGATTCAGCTGAATTAATAAGACGCATCCAGCATAAAATTTATGATGAGGATGAATATGAAAAAGCATTGCAATGGACAAAGCAGCATTGTAAAGAAGGCGAAGATTTTAATACAAAAAAATCTTCCCGTGAACAAAAAGATAAGGATTGGGAATTTGTAGTGAAGATGACCATCATTATACGTGACCTGATGATTGGAAATCCAAAATTAAAAGACAAAGGTTTTGGAGAAGAAGCACAGGGACATCATGCCATTGTAAGTGGTTTCCAGGGGCAAAGACAATGGACAGATTTTTTACCCAATGGAGATTTTTCTGAAGCCATACTCAATTCAAGTTTTGACTGGAACGGGATCAGGGCACCGTACATGGTGGCTACAGAAAATGATTCACTCAACGGCGTAAGTATGTTGTTTGGATATTTGCTTACCCATACAGCACAAATTTTTGCAGATGTAAGAACTTACTGGAGCCCCGACGCTGTTGAAAGAGTAACCGGCTGGAAACCAGAGACAGGATTTATTCATTTGATCAATTCCGGCTCGGCTACATTAGATGGCAGTGGTCAGCAACAAAAAGATGGCAAGCCGGTAATGAAACCTTTCTGGCAAATTAATGAAAAAGAAGTAGCTGATTGCCTGAATGCCACCACCTGGTATCCTGCAAACAACGGTTATTTTCGTGGAGGCGGATATTCGTCACAGTTTGTAACAAAAGGGAATATGCCGGTTACCATGTGCAGGCTCAATTTGGTGAAAGGCCCTGGGCCTGTGTTACAAATTGCAGAAGGACATACCATTGATCTTCCCGAACATGTACACAATATTTTAAATGAAAGAACTAATAAAACATGGCCTACTACATGGTTTGTACCAAGGCTCACAGGCATAGACCCATTCAGGGATGTGTATAGTGTAATGGCCGCATGGGGTGCCAATCATGGAGCTATCAGTTATGGGCATATTGGCAATGATTTGATTACATTAGCATCCATTTTACGCATACCGGTAAACATGCATAATGTTGCCGAAGAAAAAATATTCCGTCCATCCGCATGGGGAATGTTTGGATCAGATCATGACGCTTGCAAAAATTACGGTGCTTTATACAAATAAATATGAAAAAAACAATCAACCTCCTAAGGGCTGCAGACGGCAGTTCCTATTTTAGACCTTTTGCCTTAGTGGCCAGTTTGTTCCTCCTCTGGGGCTTTGCTCACGGGCTTCTGGATGTGCTGGATAAACATTTTCAGAATACACTCCACATCAGTAAAGGACAATCAGGTTTTGTACAATTTTCTTTGTACATCGGCTACCTGGCAATGGCCTATCCTGCCGGTGTGTTCATGAAAAAATATGGTTATAAAAAAGGAATTATACTGGGGCTTAGCTTATTTGCTGCCGGTGCGTTTTTATTTTATCCTGTAGCAAAGATTGCAACCTTCATTCCTTTTTTAATTGCACTGTTTATTATTGCCTGCGGACTTTCCTGTTTGGAAACTGCTGCCAATCCTTATACAACTGTACTCGGTCCAAAAGAAGGTGCAGCAAGGCGTATCAACATTGCACAATCCTTTAATGGCCTGGGCTGGATATTGGGACCATTGTTGGGCGGCCTGGTTGTTTTTGGTGGCGGCAACCTGATCACACCATATATGTGGGTAGGCTCCATCGTTATATTAGTAGCCATCGTTTTTGCATTTACAAAATTGCCTGTCATTACAGAAGATAATGACGAAGGAATATCAGAAACTGCACCAACAAAAGAATTATGGAAACATCCTGCCTTTGTAGTTGCCGTGGCTGCACAAACTTTATATGTAGCTGCACAAACCGGATTTAATTCTTTCTTCATTAATTACGTTACAGAAACTTTATCCACAGTGCAGGCTGCTGTAGCAGGTGCCATGCAGCACATGGGAAAATTTGGTGAAGTATTTATGCCCCAAAATCCGGAACAGGCTGCTTCATTGATATTGGCGCTTGGTGGCATGGGTGCATTTTGGATAGGCCGGCTTAGTGGTTCTTACTTTATGAAATTTGTGCGGCCCGAAAGATTGCTCGGTATCTATGCAGTGATCAATACCATTTTATCAGCCATTGTAGTAATGGAGTTAGGATGGTTCAGTGTGATCGCATTATTCTCCACTTACTTTTTTATGTCATTGATGTTTCCTACCATTTTTGCATTGGGCATTCGTGGCCTTGGTCCATTAACAAAAAAAGCATCTTCTTTTTTAGTGATGGCAGTTGCAGGTGGCGCATTTTGTCCTCCAATAATGGGAACCATTGCTGATCATTTTGGAATGCCTGTAGCATTTTTAATTCCGCTTGGTTGTTTTGCATTTATTGCCTGGTACGCAAGATTTGGAACCAGGTTAGTATCAAAAATTCATCATGGTAATGCGGTTGCAGAAAAAGTAATCTCATAAAAATTTAAAGGATTTTTTACGATAAAATAAAATTCAACGATTGACATGCAAAAAACAAAAGTGGCTATTTTAGGAGCCGGGTTCATCAGCGATATTCATCTGGAATGTTATCAGCGGTTTGTGCCAGAGGCAGAAGTGGTAGCAGTATATACCCGTGATGCTGCCAAAGCAAAAGCCTTTGCAGAAAAACATCACCTGCCAAAATGGTATGATGATATGGATAAGCTGATCAATGATTCAGGATGTGAAGTGGTGGATATTTGTTTACCAAACTATCTGCATGCAACAGCCGCATTAAAAGCTGCAGCCGCAGGCAAACATATCATTATTGAAAAGCCACTGGCCGTAACACTGGAAGAAGCAGATTCAATGATTGCTGCCTGCAAAAACGCCGGTGTAAAACTGATGTATGCAGAAGAACTTTGTTTTGCTCCTAAATATGAACGGATGCGTCACCTGGTGAAGGAAGGTGCCGTTGGTAATATTTATATGCTGAAACAATCTGAGAAACATTCCGGTCCGCACTCAGACTGGTTTTATGATATTAATCTTTCAGGTGGCGGAGTACTAATGGACATGGGCTGCCACGGTATTGCATGGTTCAGGTGGATGCTGAATAATGCCAAAGCAAAAAGTGTATATGCCAGCATGGCTACAGTGCTGCATAAGAACCGCACTAAAGCAGAGGACAATTCTGTAGTAATTATTGAATTTGAAAATGGTGTAACCGGCGTAGTAGAAAACAGCTGGGCCAAACATGGCGGTATGGATGATAAAAGTGAAGTACATGGAACTGGTGGTGTGATATATGCTGACCTGTTTATGGGCAATGCGGCTATTGCTTACAGTAAGCATGGTTTTGGTTATGCCATGGAAAAAGCAGATACCACTATGGGCTGGAGTTTCCCGATATTTGAAGAAGCATTTAACCAGGGTTACCCACATGAACTGAAACATTTTATTGAATGTGTGCAGCAGGATAAACAACCGCTGGTAACAGGTGAAGACGGCAGAGCTGTGCTGGAAATTATTTATGCAGCGTATGCATCAGCGGGACAGGGAAAAAAGATCATGCTGCCTTTTGAACCGAAAGTTGAAAAACCTATTGATCTTTGGTTAAATCCATAAATTAAAAACAATGAAATTATTTATCACGGATACTTACACAGAACTTTCTCAGCAGGCGGCAGAAGACGTAGTACAATTAACGGCAACTAAAGAAGCCCCTGTGGTTTGCACTGCTTCGGGTGATACGCCTGCAGGTTTGTACAAAGCGTTTTTTAATAAAGTAAAAAACAAAGAAGCGGCTATTGCTGACTGGTATTTTCTAAGCCTGGACGAATGGGTGGGTATGAATGGTGATGACCAGGGCAGTTGCAGGTTCCATCTGAATAACCAGTTGCTGAATCCTTTAAAAGTTGCCAATGATAAAATTATTTTTTTTGATGGCAGGGCAAATGATCTGCAGCAGGAATGTGAAAGAATAGAAAACTTCATTCGTAAGAACGGACCGATTGATGTTTCCATATTAGGGCTTGGTATGAACGGACATATTGGTATGAATGAACCGGGCACTTCTGTTAACACACGTACACATGTAAGTGACCTTGATCCGGTAACAAAAAAAGTGGGGCAGAAATATTTTAGAACCGCACAGGAGTTGACGGCCGGTATCACTTTAGGATTAGCAAACTTGCTGGAATCAAAATATATCTTCTTATTAATAAGTGGCGCTCACAAGGCTGAAATTGTTAAGCAGGTACTGGAAGGAGAAATCTCAGAAAAAGTTCCTGGCAGTTTATTACGCAATCATCCGGGGTTAAGGGTTTACTTAGATAAAGAAGCTGCACAATTGTTGGCAAGATGAAAAACGAAATGATCCTCGGCATTGATATGGGTGGCACTAATGTACGTGCAGGTATTGTAAAGGATGGTATCGCAACAAATATTATTTCACAACGCATCAATGCAAAAGGTTCTGCCGATGAAGTACTGCAGGAAGTTTTTAGTTTGATTGATCCAGTCATCTCCCCAGAAATAAAAGCCATAGGAATTGGTTTTCCCGGCCTTGCCATTAATGGTATTGCTTACGATGTTTACAATATTCCTTCCTGGAAAGAAGTTCCGCTGCAGCGATTAATGGAGCAGCGTTACCATGTGCCGGTACTGATCAATAATGATGCTAACTGTTTTACCCTGGGCGAATTTTATTTTGGTAAAGGACGTGGACAGGATTCTATGATTGGCCTTGCCATTGGAACCGGTTTAGGCGCCGGTATTATCATCAACAAAAAATTGCACAGTGGCAAAGCCTGCTGTGCTGGCGAATTTGGAATGATTCCCTATCTCGATAATTTTATGAATACTATGCCAGCGGTCAGTTCTTCCAGAATGTTTACGGTACAGATGGTGAAACTGTTTTTAATAATGCAGCAAAGGGAGATAAAGATGCATTGAATCAATATGCTGTATTTGGAAAACATTTTGGCAATGCTATTAAAACAATCCTGTATGCACTGGATCCGCCACTTATTGTTTTAGGTGGATCTGTAAGGCATGCCTTTCAATTTTTTGAACAAAGCATGTGGCAGCAAATTGAAACCCTTGAATTAAAAAGAGGGCTGCAGGGTTTAAAAATTGAACTGTCTGAATTAGACAACAGCGCCATCCTTGGTGCAGCTGCATTGCATTATAAAGCTGATTAAATTTTAGTTGTGTTCAGAAAGCAAATCACTTAATTGGCTGATTAATTTTTTTCCTTTAACTAAGTCTGCTGTAATCTTTTTTGTATCAAATTCTTTTTCTCCAATAAAGCTGGTTAGGTGTTGCTGCAACTGTGCCGATAAATTTTTTATAGCTGCATTGGTAGTATTCGCAGTTTTCGCTTCCAGTATTTTTAATTTTTCAAAATCAACAATTCCTTCTCTCATTTTTTCAAAACGAATGCTGCTGACTGCACCGGGATAAACCATGTAGCAATCGCCTGCAGGCCACAAAGTATGGCGGGCATCTCTCACCGGGTCAGCAACCCATGCATCGTAAGCCCAGCGCAACAATCCATCATAACTAAATGCTTTTGCATACCAACCCAGCCAGCGCCCTTCTGCCGGTGGAGAAAAAACAAAAGTGTTTGGTTTAGCAGGTGTGCAACAGATATAATAAGTAGATGTTTTCCCACTGGCTGAACGCTTCTTTACATTTTCTATGGAGGGTTCGTTACCATAAACACAGGAATAATCATCCAGCAAACCATCTAACTGTGTATGCCAGTTGCCTGCATAAGTTATTTTCCATTTAGAAGAGTGCTGCTTTACTATTTTTATAGCAGCCAGTGTTTGTTCCATTTCATTCTCATTAATACCGATATAAGTTTTGCTGAGCCATCCTTTTTTTTCTAAATGCGTTTTCAGGTCAGTTAAAAAAATATTCCAGTTGGTTTTAAATGTTGTAGATACAGTTGGCCACTGTTGTGTTATGTAGTTACCGGTTGCTTCATCCACATAACGGAAACGTTCACCCCAGGGGATGGGCGTGTAAATAGTGATGGCTTTATCAATACCTGCTTCCATTGCTAACTGAACATACTGATCAAAAATATGGTAGTCAAATTTCCATTGACCATCTTTCTTTTTTATCCATTCAATCATTGCAACTTCCAGCATGTAAGAATTGTCAGACCAGGGTGAATGTACCGCATATGTGGTGATAAATTTCCCACCTGCATCTGCATATAATTTTAAATGTTTTTTCAATAAAATTTTATGCTCCTCACTCCAGGGTTTCACTTTGTAATACTCCGCAATCACCCAGGGATTTTGCCAGAGGTCCAATCTGAAATTCCAGTCGTGTGGTTTGGGAAGAAGCTGGTTTTGAACTTGTATGGTAATATTTAAAACCACTTCCTGTTTTTCTGATTGCACTTTAATTGTTCCGCTATAAATACCTGGTAGAGTAGCGGCGGGAATATCAGCAGAAAACCAAACAGGTCTTATTGTTTTTCCGGGAATATCAAACCGGTCAAATGCTTCTAATTTATCTGGCATTAAATAGGCCCTATCAACCGGGCCTTCGCCACAGGTAACTTCTTTGGCATTGTATGGATAATTGGAAATAACATACCGAACCATATTTAAATTGAAATTGCTTTTGCTCAAAATACTTCCTTTGCTGCTCTTAAGATCATTCAATATAAAATGTACCTGGTCAATGGTATCCGTACACCATAACAATATCATTGCATTTACCCGTTCTCCTCTCCAGCAAACTTCCTGCAAAGAAGTTGTTATGGATGGAAGTGAAGGTACTTCTGTTCTAAAATAAGCTTCATCAGTTGATGCAAAAGATACCTGCAGTCCTGGCTTTTCCTGCAGCCAGCGGTCTGGATCAATGCTTTTATCCAAGGTATATTCCGGCTGAAAATGGGATAACGGTTTAGGGATGCTTGCTGAATCAATCAACCCAATATTATTTTGTTGTCCATACACCTGCATCGTAAAAAATAACAATACCAGGCTGATGATTTTATTTAAATCAACCAATGGCAATTGCATGTTTTGTAACAATAATTTTTTCATATGGAGGTTATATTTTTTTGGTTGGAATTTTAAAATCACCTGGAAGCTGTTTATAATCATTTCGCATTAATTACCATTCATTGTGTCCTTTGTGTTTTGTTGGGTTCTTTGTGTCCAAAAGTTGCCACTAAGTATACTAAGATGGCACAAAGAACACAAAGAAGATTCGTGTATGGCTTTGATCAAAAAACCAGAAAGCTCTTATATTATTTATGCTGTGCAAATAACCACGACATAAAGGTTGGTTCTGCAAAAGCATTATCCCAACTGTTATGATTTACTCCGGGGTATAAACTGAATGTCACATCTGCATTCACTGCCTTTAATGCATCCACCATTGTTTGTGAATATGCAGGCGGTACCACCGCATCCGCATCGCCATGAAAGACCCACCATTTTACATTGGTCAACCTGGAAGCAATGGAAGGTTCAGCACCACCGCAGATGGGCATGGCTGCTGCAAACAGTTTGGGATTTCTTCTTACTATTTCAAAAGTACCCATACCACCCATTGACAATCCTGCCACATAAATTTGTTTCTTGTTTACCGGGTATTCTTTAATCAGTTTTTTTAATAATTGCTGGGCCAGGTCCATCGCTATGGTTGGCTCACCTTCTTTCTGAAAAATAAATTCACGTTTTTGTTTAACGGAATCAAAACTAAATTTTACATTACTCCAAAAACTATTTTCAGCGCATTGAGGAAAGACCACAATTGCCGGGTATCTTTCCCGGATACTGTCTCTTAAAAACAAGGTTGACCCATGCATTAACTGTGCCTCGTTATCATTACCTCTTTCACCGGCACCATGCAGAAAATATACCAGTGGATATTTTTTTGAAGCATCATAATTCAATGGTAATAAAATACGATAAGGCAGACTATCTTTATTTACAATAAAAATTTCTTTTTTAAATAATGATTTATCCTGTGCGGTTAATTCTACTTTAACAAAGTTGAAAAATAATTTTTACTATTTATGATAGAAACAAATATGGTTGCTATTTTTGTATTCCAATTATGAATTAATTTTTCTTA
>JAYVLZ010000258.1:0-9909 GCA_043759175.1 Chitinophagaceae bacterium
TGTCAGGTTCAGGTACTTCTGCACCAAGAACAATACCAGGAGCACCAACAGTAGGTGTGGTTAATAATTGTGATGGCAGTTCTGATCTTACTGCCAGTAATTATACAGGTACTTTATTGTGGAGCAATGGAGCCACTACATCCAGCATCCATGTAACTAACGCAGCCACTTACACTGTTACACAAACAGTAAATGATTGTACCAGTTTGCCAGGATCAGGTACTTCTGCTCCAAGAACAACACCAGGAGCACCAACCGTAGGCGTGGTTAATAATTGTGATGGCAGTTCTGATCTCACTGCTACTAACTATACCGGTACATTATTATGGAGCAATGGCGCTACAACGGAGAGTATCCATGTGACCAACGCAGCCACTTACACTGTTACTCAAACAGTAAATGATTGTACCAGTTTGCCAGGTTCAGGTACTTCTGCTCCAAGAACAACACCGGCGGCTCCTTCGGTTACTTATAACGCACCAGCCTGTGATCAAAATACCTTTAGTGTAACGGTGAGCTCCGTACTTTCAGGAGCTACTTATACTATTTTTGACAAAAACGGAAACTCCATTGGCGGCGTTAGCCCCGGTAGCCCTTATGTTACACCTAATGGAAACAACTTTGCATTCAGCAACATAGCATCAGGATCTGGTTATATAGTTACTGTTACCAGCAACGGTTGTGTATCCAATAATAATTCTTGCGGTGTTGTTTCTCTTGTAAGTAAACCAGCTGCCAAAACCCAGCAGGCAACATCTAATATTCTCAGCGATTCAAAAACAAGGGTATTGGCTGCACCGAATCCATTTAATGACAGGGTAAGATTTTCTTTGGAATCATCCGTGTCTGGCCAGGGATCATTGGAATTATATAATTTGATGGGGCAAAAAGTAAAAATCCTGTTCCAGGGATATGTAGAAAAAGGAAAGTCAAGAACCATTGAGTACAGTGTACCAGCCAGTCAGCGTGGTGCGATGGTATATGTTTTCAGGGTAGGTGACCAAAGAACAACAGGAAAGGTGATTGGTTTGAAATAGATAAGAAAAACCTTGAAATATCGTAGATTGAAGGCTGTCTCAGAAGGAATTTTGAGACAGCCTTTTTTTAGATGGTTCATACACTGAAGTTCTCCCTATAGCTACGCTGCCCTTATTGTAAATAGTTTAAAATGCCAGCGGCTAAACACTGCTGCCGCTTACACCGGTGAACACTCCTAATTTATTTTGGGGAATGCAGATGTCAATATTTTTCAGGTTGTGTTCCCTTGCATCAAATACAGCTATCATTTCTTTGTGTACCTGTCCGTTCGTTACGGATACTTTCTTTTCTTTTGCCATTGTATAATTGAGAGGTAAAGAGACAAAACAAAATATGGGCCGGTTAAGCATTGGTTGTAATCATCAACTTTTTATTATAAATTTAGCTACAGTTACCGGTAGATATTTTTTCAAATTACACCGCAATGCCAGGCTGCATATGTTATTATAAAAACGAACCTGTCAATATAAAAAAATGAGTTCGATTTATTCACACACAGATATTTCAAAAGCCTATACAGATTTTTTACCTGAACTTAAATCCTATCTGTACCGGTTAACCTGCGACAAAGAAATAACTAACGACTTAGCGCATGACACATTCTTAAAAGTTATTGAAAAACAACACCAGTTTAAGGGGCAATCAAGTTTAAAAACCTGGATATTTTCTATTGCTACAAATCTTGCTTTTGACTGGCTTAGAAAAAGAAAACGGTGGTCTGAAACAGCCCAGGATGATTCCAAAGCATTGGCTCAATCTGACCCAATTTACAGAACTAATTTCCTTGACATCAGCGAAAATTCTCCAACAGGTGTATTTGACTTTAAAGAACATATCAACTTCTGTTTTACCTGTATCGCTAAAACATTGGTGATTGAACAACAGGTAACGCTTATTTTAAAAGACATCTACGATTTTAGGGTGAACGAAATTTCGATAATCCTGGGTTCTCCGGAAGGGACAGTAAAGCATTGGTTATTCTCAGCCCGTAAAATTATGACTGAGATATTTGACAGGAGATGTGCTTTAGTCAATAAGAAAGGTGTTTGCTATCAATGCTCTGAATTGAATGGGCTTTTTAATCCGAAACAGAAAAAGTTGGAAAATGTCTTTCCAATAGCAGACAAAAAAAAACTATATAGATTAAGAGCAAGGCTTGTAAAAGCAATTAATCCTTTGTCTTCTAACTGCTCAGCATTAGAAGACACACTTATGCAGGTTTTAAGAAAAGCAATAAATGACAAATAGTTTCGACCGTTTTTGCCACCTCATTCGTCTAAAATATAAAAGCAAAAACAGTATGAAAAACAAAGTAATCAAAATCATCGCCGCTGGCTTAATTGCCGGGTTTGTAAGTGAGGGGTTCTTAGGAGGAATTTTTATAAGTTTCCCTATTCAAAAAATTCTCTATAATCCAAATTGGCAGAGCAAACTGTTTCTTGAAGTAACCCCAACGAGAGATGTAATTCCATCCGTTGCTGGAATAGTGATTTTAAGTATAGCACATAGTTGGCTCTTTATCATTTTCCAAAAATCTATCCCCGGCAAAACCTGGATTAACAAAGGACTATTTTGGGGTTTAACCATTTGGCTCATGTATTGGGTATTTCAGGAGTGGTTTATTTACCACACATTACTTCAGGAACCCATTCTATTAACCATGGTGGAGCTCACGATTTTGCTGCTGGGCAGTTTTATAGAAGGTCTTATTATTTCAAAATTTCTGTATGAAAAAAGTGGCACAGAACAGGCTGAATTATTGGCCTGAATTAAAAGTGGAAGTAGATAAAATGCTGCTTCCACACTCCTCGGTAAAAGAGGGGAAAATGTTCGGTTACCTATGCCTTCATTGTGGTACACGTCCGAGCCCACTCCCGCCGTTGTTGCGTATGCATAGCAGGTAAGCAATATGGCTTACCAACAACCAGCCTTGCACTAACAATTTAAATGCCTTCCATTTATCGTCTCTTTTACTATTCACACTGCTTTCTTCATAGTAAATATTTACTGAACACATCAGCCAAACAGCTAAAGTAAAAGAAGGCGACCCTTAAAAATTAATTGCTGGTAAAATAACTTATAATATTTACTTGTGGCGGCTTTCCAAATTCAATTACCTCTTTGATTTTTCTAACTAATTTTTTATCTTGATATTCCTTTTCATTCCCGCCTGGCTACAAGTAAATCTTCTTATTCCTGCCCTCATTCTTAACTCCAAAAATTAGTGTATGAACAAGTACAAATTAGGTAAAGACATGGGTAAATTAATGACCCGTGTCAATCAACTGGAGAAAAAAAGCTATCCCTGCAATTGCCATGACAAGACAGCAAGCGGACAACCTAATGTTTCGGACGGCGAGTTACTGGAAAGTTTACGCAATGCTGCCCCCGACGAAAAAGTTTTTGAAATTTTGTCCCGGCTTGTAATAGATGCCGGTCATATAACCATCCGGGACTTGTTCTCAAAAACATCGCAGGATGTTGGGATGAAAATAGCAACTGTTATCAGCAATGCCAAAACAATTGGATTCCTGAGCCTTAGTAATGATAAATGCTGTCACGAAACGGGTGATCCGTTTACTGATGATTATTGTAAAACCTCAAGCGGTAAATGGTGCAGACTGGTAAAGAAAACAACCAAATGGATGTGCACACTGGCAAGTGACAAATGCTGACGAATGTTTCCGCCTTAGTCAGAATACCCACAGAAGCTTTGGCTTCAATAAAAATTGCGAAATGGCAGGCCAATCCTGAATGCTTTCAGGACTTGACTCAACTATGCTTAATAATAGCTCTACCTCTGTTGGTAGTTATTAAAAGAGAAACTATTTCAATATGCCGACGTTTCTTGCTTTTATTGGTATTAGTTCGGAGCCTTCTCTCGCCGTTGCTATCAAAAAGAAGGCATGGTAAAAAGCTGATTGAACACAGCAAAGAAAAAGCAGGGAAGCAGACAATGATCTTATTGCTTTCTGCTCCCACAGCAATGACCTGCTATCCCAAAGTAGGTTTTACAAAGAAGACAGGGCTTTTGCTATCTACAGAACAAAATAAAATCTTGCAATAGCCAACTGTATAAAGGTTTACTACTACATCTGCTGCTCTGCTTTATTCGTACATCATCCATGATAAAGCGTATAAAATTTATTGTCAGCATATTGCTGGTTTGCTGCAGTGGCAGTACAAGTGCCCAGTTGATAGATAACACGTCCACTTTTAGAAATATTAACAGCAGCGGATACTTTCGTTTTCATTACGACAATGATTATTTCACCAAATCAGATGAGTACTATACACAAGGAATTACGCTGGATTATGTACACCCGGCGATTGGAAAAATGTTTCTTGCTAAACTTTTATGGAAGCCGTACAACAGCATTCCGCAGTATGGTGTGTCTGTTAATTTATTTGGCTACACACCTACCAGTATTGCCAGCGATTCCATATTGTATGGTGACCGCCCCTTTGATGCCAATATTTCTTTTAAAACATTTTTGATACAAACAGATGCGGTAAAACGGCAGCAGGTTTCTTCAGCTTTCTCTGTGGGTGTTATGGGTCCGTGGGCATTGGGTTACGAGATACAGCATGGCATTCATAAATGGTTAAAAAATTCTTTACCACATGGGTGGCAATATCAAATAAAAAATGATGTGATCATTAATTACCAGGTGAATTATGAAAAGCAATTACTGAATGCAGAAAATTATTTTTTACTGAACACCACTGCAGAACTAAGGCTTGGTACATTGAACAACAGAGCAAGCGGTGGCTTAAATTTTATGGCAGGCCTTTTTAATAAACGTTTTGTATCCATTGCTGCTAAACCAAAGGCGGAGTATTATTTTTATGCACAGGGGCGTGGGAATGTAGTTGGCTACGATGCAAGTTTGCAGGGAGGGTTATTTAACCGGAGCAGCCCTTACACTATCGCTGTGGCGGATGTATCAAGATTTACTTTTCAGACGGATGCAGGTGTGATAATAAATTTTAAAAAGCTGTACCTGTCTTATACCCAATCGTTTCTTACAAAAGAATTTAGTGCCGGTAAGTATCACCGCTGGGGTGGTGTGAGTATTGGATTTTCTTTGTAGCATAATTCATCAGCAATAAAGTTTTTAAAAGTGACTGATAAATTAAGAGAGGAAATACATTTTTAAAAATCCCCGGTTCTTTACTTCTATTTCTCCACGGTATTCACATGCAAATTCATCTTTGATTTCGAGGTAGGTGGTTTCGGACATATTAATTCTTCCTGGCGTTGATTTGGACTCCATACGGGATGCTATGTTTACGGTATCTCCCCAGATGTCGTACTGCCATTTCTTTATTCCAACAATACCTGCCACTACCGGGCCTGTATGTATGCCAATACGAATTTCAAAATGATGCAAGCCATCGGATGTATTTAGCGCATTATTTACCAGCTCAATCATTTCCCTTGCAGCAAGGATCACATTTCTTGCATGCGTTTTATTTTTTGTTGGCAGGCCACAGGCACACATATACGCATCGCCAATGGTTTTAATTTTTTCCAAACCATATTTCGTAGTGATCTCATCAAATCCTTTAAAGTAAAAATCAATACTCTTTACCAATTGCACCGGTTCTATGTGTTCGGCATATTTTGAAAATTGTACAAAATCGGTAAACAATACAGTCACCTCATCAAATTTCACCGCCTCCACTTTTCCGTTATGTTTTAATTCTTTAGCGGTTTCGGCAGGCAAGATATTCAGCAGGAGGCTCTCTGATCTTTTCTTTTCTCTTGCAATGGTTTTGTAATACCAATACAGGGTGCCCAATAATATTGCTCCCAAACCAACAATGATGGACAACGAAAGAAGGATGATACGCTGGTTTCGCTTTTCCTGGTTCAACAAATCCACTTCCACCTGCTTTTGGGAAACTTCATAATCTGTACGCAGATCAGCCATGTTCTGCACGGATTTGATATTACTGACACTGTCCCGGTAGGCAATGTAATTTTTATAATATTTGAGGGATTCGCCCAGGTTGCCGGTTCTTTCATGCAGTTCTGAAAGTTTTCGATTAGCATCACTGATCTGTTCTTTTAAGCTGTATTGCTCTGCAAGTTTTAGACTTCTTTTAGCATAGTTCAAGGCAGTAGGCTCATCCCCTTTTTGAAGATAGATATCACACATAGAGATGAGATAAACACAGATGGGATAATAATCACCTGCTTCTTCCAGTATCCTGATAGCTTCATTAATATTTTTTTCGGCAAGATTATTTTTTCCGGTATTTGCATATACCATTCCGATATTGCCCTGGCTGTAGGCCTTCCCAGTTAAGTAATTAACTTTTTCAAATATTAATCCTGATTCCCGGAAATACAAAAGAGCAGAATCGTAAATTTTATTAGTGAGGAATTCATCACCGGAATTTGAAATGGCAGAAGCTAAAGCAATGGAGTCATCGGATTGCCGTAAGGTAGCAATAGCCTTATCGTAATAAAGCCTTGCATTGTTATGATTATTTGAAACTGCATAAATATCAGCAATGGCACCATAAGTGTTTCCTTCACCTTTTAAGGATTTTGCCTTTCTTGCAGCTTCTCCACTCTTGATGTAAGCATCTAACGCCTCTTCCAGGTCACCCCGTAATCTTTTTATACTTCCTTTTAGAAAATAACCTTTGTACAGGTATAAATTATCACCTTTTTGCTTAGACAGTTTTATCAATTCTTCTGCGTATTGTAAAGCCAGTTTGTAATCCTTCGCTTCGTTAAAAGCTAAATCTCTGAGTAATTCTAACTTAGCTGAATCTTTAAGAATGTTTTTTTGATAAATCTTTTTAAGACTATCTGCAATCTGCTGGTCCTGGGAAGCAACAGGATGAATAATAAAAAAAAGAAAGCCTATCAATAAATAATAAGCTATCTTTTTAAAAGTCATAGTAATATTTTATGGTTTTACCTGAATTATAGGGTCATTCATATAAACTGCTGAACTTCCCGGTATTGTGTAATAAATACAATAAGATTCTGTTTGGGGGAGGGGACTAAGATTTGGATTAATTGTTCCCTGCCAATTTTGTGAATTTCCGGGTTGCCTTGTAGGATCAGGATTAAATACATCCACAGCGGAGGTGTCATGAATGGAAGAAATAGTATCTACTCCCGAATTATTATCCACTATCCATTGTATGGTATCACCGAGGTTGGCGGTGGTGTTACCATTATCTGATAATTGTAAAGTACCATCCCCGTTTATACCCTGGATGTGAATTGGACGAACTGCCATAGTTTTAAAGTTTTATGTGATTAAATAATTTACTGTTTTATTCCGGTCAGGTACTGACTAAATAAAATTTCAACACCATTATTAATTTTTACAAATTTTTTACAGCGTTGCCCTTTCACAAAAACTGATGATAATATTTCGAGGGGTAAATTCCGGAAGGAATATGAGGATATTTTTATTAAAAAAAGTTTTTACTGATTACATTAAAACTCATTTATTAAATCACGTATGTGTAAGGTAAACTAAAAAATTTTAAAGTCAAAGCTGTATTTTAAATTTTTCTCCGGCGTGATTTTTTGTTGGCTTATCCCGGCTTTACGGCAGACTTGGTTCATTGCTCAACAAACTAATTCTGCAGAAACAATCATATCTAACAGAAGTTATTCTGGAAATCAAAGACAGAAAAATCAAATAAATGAATTATAAAACTATGCGACAATTTTACTTAAATAATCAGCATTAATAAATATATACTTATTAAGCAAAGGCCTTAATAAGAAGGGGCATGCAGCAACGGAGGGATTAAAACAAGCTAAATCTCTGAGTAATTAAAACTTAACCGGGTCATCCAGATTTTTTTGATTATAAATCTTCTTCAGGCTATCCGCAACTTTCTGATCCTGACCAGTAATATTTTTAATAATAAAACAAAGAAAGCGTTTCAATAAATAATAAGCTTTCTTTTTAAGAGTCATTGTAATATTTTATGGTTTTACTTGAATTATAGGGTCAATATGAAACTGCTGGTTTTTTAGCACACCGTTATTACTAACCGTAAAGAATATTTTATAAACTTCTGTTTCACCATTCGTATGGTTGGCAACCGTCCCCAGCACTTTTTCGGGATTTTGCTTATTCCCGTTAGGTTGATTTGATCCAAAAACATTATAAGCACCTTCATAAACTATACTGGTTATATTAACAGCATCCGTACTGGGGGCTGAAGAGGAAAAACCCTGCCAGATAATGTTATCTAATGTATTCGGATTAATTGTAAAATTTTCATTTGTGATGTTCTGAGGCTGTCCAAAACTGGAATTGGCATCAACATTGGATTGGTTAGAAATTGCCCCTGTGTTTACAAAAAGCGTAACTGTAACTGTTGCCATAATTTTAAAGTTTATATGAGTAAATAATTTACAACTAAATTTTTATCAGGTAAGGATCAAAGAGACATCAGGGAAAATTAAAAATCTGTGCCTGGTGTCTTATAGGCTGTTTTACTTTAAAGCAAACAATACTACAGCACAAATAAATTCAGGAGGGAATATCAGGATTTTTATTAACAGTGTTTTTTAACGGTTAGATCAAAACTATTTTTTTTGATCACTGTGATCACTGTTCTCTAAGGTAAACTAAAAAATTTTAAAGTCAAAGCTGTATTTTAAATTTTTGCTTCAGGTGGTTTTGCATTGCCTTACCCCGGCTTTACAGTTTTACAACAGGCTGTTACAAACGCTGGAACATAATTGTATGCGGCTGGAACAACAAAGCCTTTGTATTTTTTTGCAAAGGCTTTGTAAAAAATAACAGCCATTTATTTTCCACCTTCATCTTCATCTGTTGTTTTCTTTTCTTCGGTAAGAAGCTGTGCATTTTTTACCAACTGAATAAATTCTGAACGGTAACCTTCCTCATCTGCACCTTTTGACCTACGGGCCAGCGTTAGTACATTATTGAAAGATGCTTTTGATTTGAATTCAGAATTGCGTAGCAGCATTCCAAACTCAGCCACCGCTGCAGCAAAACGGAAATTATCTGAACTGGCATTAATGGAAAGCTGATTTTCCTTTACCGGGTATTCCACCAGTTTACTCTCATCTGCATCCGGTTTTTTATAACGAAATTTTACAGTAAGCAGTTCATTAGTTTGAGCAGACTTGCTAAAGGCAACCAAGTTGTCCTGGTATTTTAATGTATCCACTTTTTTAAGAAACTCACTTTTAATACCAACGGGTATTACTTCATACAATGCCGTTACAGTGTGGCCACTCCCCAGTTCACCAGCATCTTTTTTATCGTCATTAAAATCTTCTTTTGCCAGCATCCTGTTTTCATAACCAATCAGGCGGTAAGCCTGTACTTTGGCGGGATTAAATTCCACCTGAAGTTTTACATCTTTTGCAATGGTAAAGAGGGTGCCGCCAAATTCACTTACCAATACTTTTTTTGCTTCACCAATCCCATCAATGTAAGCATGGTTGCCGTTGCCCTTATCAGCAAGTTTTTGCATTTTACTGTCTTTGTAATTTCCCATGCCGTAGCCCAGCACCGTTAAGAATACGCCGCTCTTTCTTTCTTCTTCAATCAATCTTTCCATCGCATCATCGCTGCTTTCGCCTACGTTAAAATCTCCATCGGTGCAAAGGATCACCCTGTTGTTTCCATTCTTAATAAAATTATTTTTTGCTGTTTGATAAGCCAGTTTTATACCGGCACCGCCTGCTGTGGAACCACCTGCTTCCAGTGCATCAATGGCTTCTTTTATTTTAATTTTCTTATCACCGCTGGCTTTGTTGCATGAATGTGTGTGGATAAGTTTTATTATTTCGAAAAAGGTTGAATGTTACCCACATAGGTTAAAATAAAGGATATAGTTAAGTTA
>JAYVLZ010000259.1:0-7310 GCA_043759175.1 Chitinophagaceae bacterium
CTAATTTATCCCTTGCGAAGTATAAAATAGTCAGTAACTTTTTATATTTTAGAATAAGCCAAAACTGATTTATTATATAAATTTCAATCTAATGGAAACACCCGATAAACTCCAACGCATTGTAGAAGCAAGGATGAAATTAAAGGCCCGCTTTGAAGAAAAAATAAAACAAACTCCATCTGTAGCAGACGGTAAGCCAATGGGTAAAGGGATATTGAACAGGCATGGTATGCCCATCATTCCTGTAGGACAAATCCTTACCAATAAATGGCCTGTACTCGATCTTGGTACCCAGCCGGATATTAAGTTAACCGAATGGCAGTTGATTATTGATGGTGAAGTGGAACATCCTGCCACTTTAACCTGGGATGATTTTATGGCCTTGCCTCAGATAGATGACCAATCAGATTTTCATTGCGTAACCACCTGGTCAAAACTAAATATCACCTGGAAAGGTGTACGGTTTCTTGACATAGCTGCGTTGGTGCTGCCAAAGGAAACTACTACCCACATCATGTGTTATGGCTATGATGACTACAGTACCAACCTGTCATTGGAAGAAGCCCTGAAACCAGATGTATTGCTGGTACATACAGCAGAAGGTAAACCATTGCCCAGAGAACATGGCGGCCCTGTAAGAATGATCACACCACAATTATATGCATGGAAAGGTTCCAAGTGGATTAACCGCATAGAATTTATGACTGAAAACCGGTTGGGTTTCTGGGAAGAAAGAGGCTACTCCAACACTGCCTATCCATGGAGGAATGACAGGTATAGTTGATTCGAAATAATACTACCTATATTTTTACCAGTCATCAATTCTTAACTCTACAAAAAAAAGGTTCGTGAATTAACACGAACCAGGTATGGGATTATGGTTTTATTTTCAACAGTTGTTATGAAGTTGTACCATTTATTATAAACTTCACCTGCACCTTTTTTTCAGCATCAGTTGAACCTGGTACACCAATCAATAAGATGGTATATACTTTTCCTTTTTCTACAGTGATCGTCCGGGTGGCAGAAATTGTACTGTCATTTGAAACCTTTATCGTCAGGTCTCCTGGATTGATCCCTGTAAAAGCAGAAACTGTTGCATACGATGCATTGCTATTGGAAATATCCGTACCAGCAGCAGTCAATGTAACTGCAGGCTTACTGGAATCTGCAATTGCATTGATGTAACGAACATATGCCTGGCCGGTAGTGGCAGCCAGGCTATCGAGTTCATCTTTTACAATCAGGTTACGATAATTTCCATTGGCACCCAGTACAAAAACGGAATAATATTTATTCACTTCAAAGTTTTCAGTGGCAGTTGCAAAAGCAGAATCTGAACTGTAATAATTGAAAGCTGATACGGCTCTTGATCCAGGATAAATATTTTGATAAAGGCCGGTAAAACTGGAGTAACCAAGCGGAGCATTGGTAAGGCTGGAGCCTGAAATAGCAAGACCGACGGAAGGCTTATCTGTGGACAGATTAAACCCCATTAAACCTGCCACCGGAATATTGGTATTATTATCCAGTGATTTTTTACAGGCAGAAAACAACAACGTCATCAACAGAACACCACCGGCAATAATCAATCCGGGGCGGAAAGAATTTTTAATTTTGTTCATAGTTAAAATGTGATTTTATAAAAAATATTTTTACTAAAAATAGCGAAAAAACAATGCCAATAAGTGCAGTAAAAAGTTAAAGCATGCGGTTTAAAAAGGCATTAACATTTTTGAAAGGAATGAGCATTGCGGCGTTATATTTTTTAAAAGGCAAATGTAATTTACCCGACAATTTTATAGAAGTAATAATAAAGTAAACATTTGTATTGACAGACCATTATTGTAAGATCAATTACTATTAATGGCCCCATGCATAACAGACGGACTTTAATGTAAACCTGGATATTACAGTATTAAAAAACTTCCAGCATTTCCATACATTCTTCAGCACAGCTGCGGCAGGCCTTTGCACATTCACGGCAATGCCCGTTATCGTGATTTTCGCATTCATCTGCACATTCACGGCAAAGCTGTACACACAGCCTGCAAACTTCATGTGCTCTGCTGCTGCCAACACTCATTAACTGTGCAGCCGCATAACAAATAGCAGCACATTCAATATCCAGCTGAATACAACGAGCCATCATCGTTACATCTTTTTCCTGCAAACAGGAGGATGAACAATGATTACAAATAGCTGCACATTTAAGGCAGGCCTCTATACAATCTTTATAGTCATGATAATTCATAAAATAATTTTAAATGTATTATTAAAAAAGTGTGCCGTCATTCCTGCGATATTCTTGGTATCAGCATTTATGAATGTTTATGAATGAATTAAAAAATTGTGTGCAGTTAAAAAAGTGAGCAAGGAAAAACTTGCAAGACAATTACGTGGAGGTTATTCCCCAAAAATTTTAATATGACAAACTATGGTTGAAATTTAATAACCTTAATCTCCAAATGGAAAGAATAAGTTTGATCATTAATCATTTACCAGGATGGGGAATATCTTCAACAACAGATAATATTATATTTAATAATGTTAAAGGAGAAAATAGAGAAATTAAAACGAAATAAAATTACAGCAATTGATAATAATTTAAAGTAACCTTTTTTTGCTAAATGAATACAGCTGTGCAATGCAGCGATTTTGCCGGTGTACTTATTTCGGTTGAACATTTTGTACAGCAGGTATTCAGGAAAATAAAATAGCCGTTGTAAAAAAGTCGGGCTTGTTTTTTGAACTTATTAATGTAATATAAATCCTGTAATTTTATTACAGGATAACCCCAAAACCTTAAACACTTTAAAATGAGAACAAAACTTTACCTGCAATTAACTATTGCCCTGTTAACTATTTTACAAACCGCCAAAACACAAACAGCCAATTCTTATCTTTCAAATCTTAAAACAACTACTGCTGTTAATGCTAATTTATTGCCGCAATCGAATAATAAATTAAACCTTGGCAGTGCCGCTTTCAAATGGAAGAATGTATACCTGTACAATTTAATTTTTCCAAATGGGAGTGTTCAAACAACCGCTTTTACGCCCTACACGGCGGGCACCGGAATTAGTATAAATGGAAACCGTATTACTAATTCTGCTCCTGATAAATTAGTAGCATTAACGCCGGGCAGCGGTATTGCTGTCACGGGCAGTTATCCTAATTTTAAAATATCAGCCACTTCAGCTGCATCTCAATGGATAACAAATGGCACATCCATTTATTGCAACAGTGGTAATATTGGCATAGGCATAGATAATACCACAGCCAAATTAGAAGTGGCGGGTGGTGATGCTAAAATAAATGGTTTAACAATCGGTATTGGAGGAGGAGGTATTAATTCCAATATTGCTGTGGGCCAGCAGGCTCTTTATAATAATATAAGTGGATATTCCAATACGGTTTATGGCAACAATTCTTTGTTTTCAAATACAGCAGGTTATGATAATAGTGCTGTTGGAGAAAATGCCCTGTTTTCAAACATAGATGGAATTGAAAATACTTCTATTGGCAACGGTACACTATATTACAATGTAAGTGGCGTGGGTAATACTGCCATGGGTAATGGTGCACTGCTGAATAATGGTGCGGTACCAAATCCTTTATCAGGACCTGAAGGGAGTTACAATACAGCGAATGGACTCTTCTCTTTATTTAATAATACTACCGGCTCTTATAATACAGGGTTTGGTACATCATCCCTTAATAATAATACGCAAGGTTCCTATAATACGGTAATTGGCGCTTACAGCGATGCAGCTTTTGAAAATTTGAAGAATGCTACAGCCATTGGCGCAAACAGTATTGTAAACCGCAGTAATAAAATCCGCCTGGGCGATGTAAATGTTACCATAGTGGAATCTGCTGCCGGTTCCTGGACAACATCGGACGGACGTTTTAAAACTAACATTAAGGAAGATGTAGTGGGCCTGTCTTTCATCAGATTGCTAAGGCCTGTGGTGTACAATTTTGATGCAAATAAATTTGATGTTTTTTTAAGCAAAGGAATGCCGGACAGTGTAAAGGCAAAACGAAAAGCAGCTTTTAAAAAAGCAGGTTCAAAAGTCAGCAGCATTGTTCAAACAGGTTTTATAGCACAGGAAGTTGCCGAAGCTGCAAAAAAAGCCAGCTATAATTTCAGCGGTGTACATGTTCCGGAAAATGATGCCGATAACTATAGCTTATCTTATGAAAAGATGGTGGTGCCGTTGGTAAAAGCTGTACAGGAACTTGCTGAGCAAAATGAAGAAATGAAAAAAGAAATTGAATTGCTCAAGGCAAACCTTTTAGCGATGGAAGACAAAAACAATAACCAAAGTGTAAACATATCTTCCGCATTGCTTCAGCAAAATGTTCCCAATCCTTTTATTAACAATACCAGCATCCATTACAATTTACCCGGCAATGTTAAATATGCTGAAATAGTAATCACCGATAAACAGGGGAAAAATTTAAAGCGGGTGCCACTAAACGGAACAGGTAATGGTAAGATTGAATTAAACACAGGTGCAATGGCATCAGGTACTTACCAGTATTCCCTTTATGTTAATGGCAGCATGGCAGACAGTAAGCAAATGATTCTTTCAAAATAAGTTAAAGCACCCTGTTTTGTTAATGCAAAAAAATAATTAAAGTATGGCGTAAGGTTTGTATGACAATATGTTGTTTGCTGGCTAAGCTAAATAAATAATAATTTAAACAGGCAGCAAAACATTGTAAAAATGTCATCAAAAAATCAACACTATATGAAACGATTATTAATCATGGCAATGGTTTTTGCCTTTAGCATTGCTGTAAAAGCACAAGATACAACAGGTCACAAAATGCATCACAAAATGAAAGAAGATTGCGTGATGATGAAGGACAACAAACTGGTTCAGATGAAAGGTGGAACAAAAATGGACTTTACAGAAGACGTGACATTAGCTAATGGCACGGTTATTATGAAGGACGGAACTGTAAAAAAGAAAGATGGCTCTACCGTAATGCTTAAAAATGGTGATTATGTAACAATGGACGGAACCGTTAAGCATATGGATATGAAAAAGCCAAAAGATCAGTAATGATTGAATATCAAAACTGGTAAAAAGTTTATACTTGACAGTGTAAACTTTTTTTGTTTTCTGTACAACCGTAAATTGCAAAATAAATAAAGTGCTGCAGGCAGCAATCAATTGTAATCAATATCAGGTAAACATGAAAATTTCCGCCACCATAAAAAGCAGTTTGAATCACCACCAAACTACAGTACAAACAAATGATGCGGTAAAAGAAATTCACATTGAACCAAAATCTTCCTGCTTCGGATTCTTCTGCTATTGGGGCTGCAAAGGGAAATTTTTTGTTAACGCCGCTCATTAACAAATAGACAACATTGTTAACTAATACAGCTAATTATTTTTGATATTGATAAGCAGGCATTTTGAAATGTGTTAACCCCGGACTATAAAGTTTGTCTTTTTTAATAAGACAAAACTGCAAAATATAGTTTGTAAATAAAATTTAAAATATAGTTTAAAATAATACACATGAAAAATCTAACGAGATATTTAACTATGCTTTTTGCATTGATACCACTCTCTGTATTATTAAGCAACCTGTTTGAGATACCTGTTAAAATCAATTTATCAAAAGACAACTACCAGTTGATACAGGGTTTTAGCAGCGAATTGGTTTGGTTGATTCTTTTTGAAGTAGCCGCATTGATAATGACCGTTATATTGATAGTAATTGAAAAAAATAAAAAAAGGACATTTAGACATTTGCTGATAGCATTGATCTGTTTTGTTATCAGTATCGCACTTTTTTTCATTTTTATACTGCCGGCTGATATTACAACAAACAACTGGTCTGACTTTCCAATCGACTGGGAATCGCTCAGGGCCCAATGGGAATATTCGAATGCCATCCGGGCCCTCCTGAGTTTTGCTGGTTTTAGTTTCATTGTGCTGGCCTTCCTAAAAAACAGGAATTATTACCGTGTATTTGAATGATCGATTTTATTATTCAGGGAATTGCTAATTGATCATTCATTTATAAAAATAAAGTCATTCAATCGATAATCCGTTTAAAGAATTCATACGAACGCAATAGCTGATCAATACGCTGGCGGTTATTGTAACTCCTGGTTTTCTCATACAAGGTGTTTTTAAATAAGTAGAAGTTGTTAATGACAAAAAAATCAGGTTTTCAGCTTCATTAAATATCACTTGCTACCAGCAAGAATAAAAAATACTATCTTCAAATACCTTAAACAATTCCATCCATCAATTCTATTTGTATGACATTAAAAAGAAAAGATTTCATTAACCTCTCCGCTATGGCTGCAGCCACAGGCGTTATTGCCGGAATCAGCTCATTTACGACCAACGAACAATCAAACAAAAAAATAACGCCGGCAATAAAATTGGAATCCATCAATGCTGATGTGGTGCCCATTACAGTAAAAGAAAGAATGGCCCGGATAGAAAAAGCACAACGCTTACTCACCGAAAAAAAAATGCAAGCATTGGTACTGGATTGCGGTACTTCACTGGAATATTTTACCGGCATCAGCTGGTGGCCGAGTGAACGCACCATGGTGGCCATTATACCTGCAAAAGGTGAGGTAAGCTATGTATGCCCCGGTTTTGAGGAGGCCCGTTTACGGGAACAGATTAAAATAGGAAAAGCCGTATATGCCTGGCAGGAAGATGAAAGTCCTTACAAATTAATCACCAATGTTTTCAAAGATGCAGGCATACAATCCGGCAACATTGCAATAGAAGAACGGGTTCGCTTTTTTATTGTGGATGGAATCAGGAAGGAAGCACCGCATTTAAATTATGTAAGCGGCGATCCTGTAACCATCCCCTGCCGCATCATTAAATCTGCTGCTGAGCTGGCACTGTTACAAAAAGCAAGTGACATCACGGTGGCTGCTATTAAAGTTGGCATCAGCCAATTGAAAGAAGGCATGTCTCCCGGAGATCTTTCTTCCATCATCAATACCGCACAGGCACAATTGGGTGGCGATCCTGATTTTGCACTCTGTCTTTTTGGTGAAGCTTCTGCTTTTCCTCATGGTACCACGGTGCCCCGTACACTAAAAAAAGGCGATATCGTATTAATGGATTGCGGATGCAAAGGGCTTTGTTGCATGAATGTGTGTGGATAAGTTTTATTATTTCGAAAAAGGTTGAATGTTACCCACATAGGTTAAAATAAAGGATATAGTTAAGTTATTTAGTTGTTGCGAAACAATTGCTAACAAAAAACTACCTCCTTTGAGTAAAGATAAATACAAAGTAACAAAC
>JAYVLZ010000260.1:0-4749 GCA_043759175.1 Chitinophagaceae bacterium
GAAATAAATAAGTCTTTGCTGCCGTCATTATCAAAATCCATCCACAGTGCCGCCCAGCTCCAGTCGGTAGCATACACGCCGGAATATTGGCCCGTTTCGCTAAACATACCATTGCGCCGGTTCAGTTGCAAATTATTACGGGCATACTGATAATTATAACCGAATGAAATTTTTTGATCAAAAATTGAATAATCATCTTCAGCCAGTGAGCGGCGTATCATGTACGGATCATAGGGCAGCATGTCCATTGAAATGATCTCGGGATAAGCATCATTGTTTACATCTGCCACATCCACACCCATGCTAAACTGGCTGGTATGCATCAGCCTTTTGTTATTCTCTTCTGTAAAGGTTCCGTTATGCTGGTTGATATAGAGGTAGTCATTTTCATGAAAATCATTTCCTACATAAAAGTCAGGCCATCCATCCAGGTTAATATCTGCAACGGCTACCCCAAGACCATAACCTATTTTGCTGCCATTAATTCCACATTCCCTTGTTACATCGGTGAAATGAACAACTCTTATACCAGCAGCATCTTTTCCAGCATCATTACGATAAAATTTTTGCCCTGCTAAAGAATCAAACGTGTTGATAAATTTTTCTCTTGGTGCATAATTACCATCATGATTTACCGAATGATTGAGTAAGAACATATCCAGATCTCCATCCTGATCATAATCAAAGAAAGCCGCCTGTGTACTGAAACCCGAGAAGTCTAATCCATACTCGTTTGCTTGATCTTTGTATGAAGGAATGCCGTTTTTATCAATACCCTGGCAAATCAGTAACTCATTTTTTCCATTGAGCTTTTTATAATGGCCCACTTTACAAATGTAAATATCCAACAGACCATCATTGTTAATATCCACCACAGACACACCCGTACTCCAGCCACTGTCTTGTGGTATGTGAGCAATTGTTGTGACATCAGTAAATTTTAATGCCCCCTTATTCAGGTATAATTTATTGTCGCCCTGGTTGGCAGAAAAGAAAAGATCAATCAAACCATCATTGTTAAAATCGCCTGAACCTACACCAGCGCCATTATAATAGTACATGTATGAAAACAGGTTAAGCTGTGGCGTGGGAGTCAATTTGTTGCTGTAATCAAGACCTGTTTGTTCTTTATCCAATACTTTGAATAAAGGGGATTCCAATGTTTTTTTATTAGTACAGGAAAAAAGTATCAGTGATGCTGCTAAAACAAAAACTAAATAATAAACAATATTACTGCTCAATTCACTCTTATATCCTTTACAACCATGTTGTATAATATTATACCTTGTCCTGAATCCTCTGGCTTCACTCATCTCACTCATCTTATTTCATTTCTTTTTTCGTTGATTTTATTTTATACATCACAGGGTAATCGTCATTCGGTAAAAAAAGAATATTATTTTCTTTTTTATAAATAAATGAAATGATGTCTCTTATCTGGCCATTCATGCTAATGCCTGATTCTGCTGATGGCATGTCGTAAAAGTTACCCTTCTTATCATTTATTAATACATGACCATAGCTTGCATCCACCCTGCAAAATTGCGGCAGCAGATCAAAGAAGTTTCCAGCAGCAATTATATCCTGGTAGCCATCATTGTTTATATCCATCACTTTGATGGCATTTACAGAAGACAACTGCACATCCTGTGGCAGTTCTTTTACAGTGAAGTGACCTTTACCATCATTATATGCAACAACCGATGCTGCATAATTCACCTGTTTCACTTTGGCTGTTTCAATATCCTTTTCAAAAAGCTGCTGCACTGTTTTGGTGGCGTATTCATGGTGTTTCAGATTTAATTTTTTAAGAGAAGGTATTTGATCAGTGATCTCTCTTTTTGTAAATACCGGTACATCTTTGCCATCCAGCGTCTTTGTAAATATTTTATCAGCAATACCGTTTTGGTCAAAATCTTTTATCCATAGTTTTACCGGATTTTGCTGATCGGGCTGCAGGTAAAAATTCTTTCCCATATTCCCTAACACCAAATCATTATCTCCATCATTGTCAATATCTGCCACGGCTAAAGATTGCCACCAGCCAAAGTAGTTTTCAAGGCTGGTCTTTTTTTCTTCAAACTGTTTTCCATTGAAAGAAAAAACATGCGGATACATCCAGTCACCTGCAATGATCAAATCTGCTGCACCATCTTTATCAATATCCGAAACTACAGCAGCAGTAACCATTCCCACCTTCATAATTCCCGGAGCAACAGCATTGGTAATATCTTTAAAAGCACCCTGTCCATCGTTTTGTAAAATTGCACTGTGTGGATCTTCGCCATAACTCTGTGGCACACTCCTGCTGCCAATAAATAAATCTAAGTCTCCATCGTTATCATAGTCAAATGATACAGCAGCCCCACAATTGGTATTCATTATTGGCAACGCTCCTCTTTTCAAAGTGAAATTTCCTTTGCCATCATTGATGAACAACTGGTTTTGAAAACTGCCTGATGTTTCAGATGCAAAATTTCCACCGCCACCTGTAAAAAGATCCAGGTCTCCATCTTTATCACAATCAAAAAAGAAAGCTGCTGTTACATCATTAAAAGCAAAAGTTTTAAAATCAGGGACATCTTTTTTCACAAAACCTGCCGCAGTTTGAAGATATAATTGTCCTGCCTGTTGACGGGCCCCTCCAATATAAATATCTTCCAGTCCATCGCCGTTCACATCAGCAGTGGCAGCTTTAGGTCCCTGGCGGGAAAGCATAAATGGAATATTGCGTTCCGTGTAAAAATCAACCTGGTCATCTTCAGCATGCTTATCAAAAATGTTTGTACTCTTTTCAAACAACGTTGCAGCAGTGGCAGTTGGTGTAAGCATTGGCGTTACAGCAGCAGTTGAATAATCAATTGTATGCAGTTTATTTACAGTTGGCTTCTTTATTGAGGTAGTTGTTCGGTCAGGCCATGTAATGGTCATTGAATCAGCTCCCAGTTTACCCAACCCTATTGTAAGTTTGTAATCAACGGATGATTGAAAGCCACGGCTGGGTATCACTTCACGACTGATAACCTGGTTGCCCTGGTATATCTTAATAGTGCTGCCAATTCCAAACGTATTGGGTGATTTATATTTTAATGTTACTGTTACGTAATTATTCTGATTCTGTTCCCGGCTGTTGTTCCGGTAAATCATTGCTTTTTCATTTACATTATTTACAATCAGGTCCAGGTCACCATCATTATCCAGATCAGCATACGCTGCCCCGTTTGAAAAAGATGGTGTTGTAAATCCCCAATCTTTACCGGCATCCTGAAATTGTAATCCACCTGCATTTCTAAACATCATGTTTGGTATTGGGTTAGAAGGCATTTTACTGGTGACGGTATTCACCTCTTCTTTTTTACCGCTAACTACCATACCCTGCACCACTTCATTTGCAAAAAAATCAATAAAGTCCTGGTCGGTTACATCCCTGTAAATACCATTGCATACATAAATATCAGCCAGGCCATCATTATCAGCATCAAAAATAAGAGCGCTCCAGCTCCAGTCGCTGGCTGCCACTTTACTGAAAAATCCGGTCTCTAAAAACTTACCGTCTTTATTATTAACCTGCAGGGCATTTTGTGTAAACTGGTTATAAAATCCCTGGTTCTGTTTCAGTTTAAATACATCATATCCATCAAAAGAGGTATTGGCTTTTAAACGGTAATCATCAGCCGGAAGCATATCTGTTGTAAAAATATCCGGGAACCCATCGTTATTGATATCCTGCATATCTGCACCCATAGAAGAAAGGCTGATGTGCTGAATGCGTTGCTCCAGTTCATCTGCAAAGGTTCCGTTTTTTTGATTGATGTATAAATAATCCCGTTCAAAAAAATCATTGGACACATATACATCCGGATAGCCATCGCCATTGATATCACCAACGGTTACGCCTAACCCAAGACCAATCAGCCCGCCATGAAGCCCGGCCTCTTTTGTTACTTCTTTAAAATGTTCATCATCATTTCGGTATAAATGATCACCACCGCCTTTCAGGAATTCTGCTACATTCCAGTCCTGAGCAGGCGTGTCACGCATGTTAGCGTAGTTGAGTGTATTCACCGGTATGGGACTGTTGTTTACAATAAAACAATCCAGGTCACCATCCAGATCGTAATCAAAAAAGGATGCCTGCGTGCTGTAGCCGGCATCATCCAAACCATATTCTTTTGCTTTTTCTGTAAAGGTGAGGTTGTGATTATTAATGTACAATTGATTTTTCCTCAATTCAGGTTCCATCATATTGCCGGCATTGCAAACATAAATATCCAGCCAGCCATCTGAGTTGATGTCAACCAATACTACACCAGTACTCCATTGTTTTTTATCCGTGAACCCTGCTTTTACAGATACATCTTCAAATTGAAAGTTGCCTTTGTTTAAATAGAGTTTATTTCCACCCTGGTTAGCCGTAAAAAATACATCGGGTAAGCCATCATTATTCAGGTCTCCTGTAGCAACGCCGGCACCATTATAAAAATTCCTGTACTTAAAAACATTCAGTTCATTTGTTTCTTTCAGCGTATTCACAAATTGAATACTGCTGTTATCAACTAAACTAAATAAAGTTTCTTTAGCAGGCTGATGGCAAGAGAAGAAAACTAAAAGAATAAAATATTTGGCAGGCTTTAAAAGCTTCATAATTAAAAATGGCTTTGTTGCATGAATGTGTGTGGATAAGTTTTATTATTTCGAAAAAGGTTGAATGTTACCCACATAGGTTAAAATAAAGGATATAGTTAAGTT
>JAYVLZ010000261.1:0-19903 GCA_043759175.1 Chitinophagaceae bacterium
AACTTAACTATATCCTTTATTTTAACCTATGTGGGTAACATTCAACCTTTTTCGAAATAATAAAACTTATCCACACACATTCATGCAACAAAGCCACTTTTATTTATTAATTTACCTCCGGTTACGGGCAGACACTGATTCCCCTGTTCCTGCCTGTCTCAGGGCGCTGAAACGTTAGTGCCAACCCTTTTAAGACCTCGTAAATAATTTTAAACATCACCAACATGAAAAAATTATTACATGCAGGGCAGTTGTTATTTCTCTCTTTATTTTTATTGGCATTCTTATCCTGCAACAGAAAAAATAAAACCCCTTCAAATGAAACCATCAATGCAATTAACCTTAAGAGGGGTGAAGTTGTTTTGTGCAGCCCCGCCGGCAAACAATTTGGTACAGTAGAATTTGAAACATCCTGTTCCGGGAAAGTAAAAAAAGATTTTAATCTTGCCATAGCACTGCTTCACTCATTTGAATATGATGAGGCTGAAAAAGTTTTTGCAAAAATTATTGATGAAAATCCTGAATGTGCCATGGCTTATTGGGGAGTGGCCATGTGCAACTACCACCAGGTATGGCCTTCTCCACCTGCAGCCGCTGAACTGGAAAAAGGAAATAAAGCAATTTCAGTTGCACAGTATTTAACAAAAAAATCAACAAGAGAAACAGACTATATAAATGCTATCGCATTGTTTTATAAAGACTGGAATACAACTAACCACCGCACCCGTTCGCTGAACTTTGAGAAAGCTATGGGAAAGATATACCAAAAATATCCAGCCGATAAAGAAGCTGCCATATTTTATGCCCTGGCACTGGATGGAGCAGCAGATCCTGCCGATACATCTTTCACTAATCAAAAAAAAGCGGGGGCAATTTTATCTGGTATCTATCCCAATGAACCCAATCATCCAGGCATTGTACATTATATTATTCATAGCTACGATTATCCTGAGCTTGCAGCATTAGCCTTACCGGCAGCAAGAAAATATGCTTCCATTGCATCGGCTTCGGCACACGCCCAGCACATGCCTTCACATATTTTTACAAGGCTTGGTCTGTGGGACGAATGCATTCAGTCTAATCTTATTTCTACTGCTTCTGCAAAATGCTATGCCGAAAATGCAGGTATAAAAGGCCATTGGGATGAGGAGCTGCATGGCATGGATTATTTGGTTTATGCTTATTTGCAAAAAGGAGAAAATGATCTTGCAAAACAACAATGTGATTATCTTAAAACTATTACAGCAGTTTATCCGGTTAACTTTAAAGTTGCTTATGCATTTGCGGCTATTCAATCCAGATATTTTTTAGAAAATAAAATGTGGACAGCCGCTGCAGGGATTGAAATGTTTCCCACTGATTTTCCCTGGCAAAAATTTCCCTGGCAAAAAGCTATTGTCCATTTTGCAAGGCTGTTGGGTGCTGCCCATATCGGCAATAATAATTTAGCCAGAACAGAATTAAAAAACCTGAATACAATTTATGATACGCTTGCGGCACAAAAAGATACCTATAAAGCAAACCAGGTACTGATACAAATTAAAACCGGTGAAGCATGGATAAAGTTTGAAGAAAGAAAAACAGATGAAGCATTACAGTTGATGAACATTGCTGCAGCTATGGAAGATAAAACAGAAAAAAGCCCCGTTACACCCGGCGAAGTAATACCGGCAAAGGAATTACTGGCTGATATGTTACTGCAATTAAATAAACCCGCCGAAGCTTTAGCAGCTTATGAAACAGATCTGAAAAAACACCCTAACCGGTTTAATGGCTTATATGGTGCAGGGTTAGCAAGTAAAAGAATTAATAACACTGATAAAGCCACCTATTATTACCGGCAATTGACCGCTATCGCAAATTCACCCAACGCAAGCAGGCCCGAACTTGACATGGCAAAGTTGTTTTTAAAAAAAGAAAAGCATTAAGCTATTAAAGGAGGGCAATCGTACCAGGAAGAACGGTGCATATTACAGTATCATCGCAGAAAAACGGAATGATAAAAAAATAAAATTGATGAAATTATACCAGGAAAAATTGATTGCCGACAACTAATATTGGCGACTGCTGTGCAACTATTTTGTTTCTGTATGCGGCAGCTCTTTATCAGTATCATTTTCTTTCTTCACTTCTTTTAACTTTAGTTCATCCATATCTGCATTTACTTTTTCTTTTTTCATCCCTACCCTTACAAATCCGAATAGGCTCATGTAAACATTGGCAATCCATACCAGGGCAAAGCCTGCAATCAGATAGCCACGCCAGCCAGTGTACAACAATTGGTATTTAGTAATAACGATAAAGAATAAACTAACATAATGACTGAAACAATATTCACAGGTAAAAAGATAAAAAAACTTTCGTTGCAGGAAGTTCCTGCAAGCTTTGGATTTGTTGATACAGAAATCCCTGGGTTCTTTAAATATTTCTTCATGCGTTACGGTCCAGGCAATACAGGCTACTGGCAATGCAAGTATAAAAAGGTAAGTTATTTGTTGAGATAAAGTCATAAATAATATTTTTCATCCAGGTGGTTACCTGTACCAATCCAAAAATAAAATCGCTGAATTATTATAAGTAAAATATTGTGCCAACTGAAAACGTACAATCAGCAAGACACAGGCTTGAAAATGAAAAGCGTGTTTTTGTTCATGCCTGCAGTTCTTTTGTTATTAAAGCCCGGCCAACCACCAATGAACTATGTTTGCTTTTTTTACCAGGAAAAATGTAGCAACAATGAAAGGAGCAAAAGACAATTGGTACCAAAACAAATCCTGGAATGGCCGGATCGACAGCCATTTTGAAGACCAGCTGAAGCGTACCCGTAATGCAGGTAATAAAGCTGAATACCTGAAAGTGCAGGGCTGTTTTTTATTGAACAGTTCCCATGCAAACATCCGGGAGGTAGGCATCTCCTTACTCACCAGGCTTTGTTCAGATTTCCCTTCTGAATACTCCAGCGTACTGCCGGCACAGGAAAAACTGGGGGACTATTACCTGGTACAAAAAAATTATGAGCAGGCAGAATATTATTTTAAGATGGTGATGGATCATTGCAACAAACAAAATTCCAGAACTGGCACCAGCACCAGGGCAGATTTAAAATGGGCATGCACTATCCTGCAAAGTAACCAGTCCGAAAAAATGGAAACAGCTTACCAGCTTGTGATGCAGTACCCTGCAGCATTGCTGAAACTCCATGAGCATAAACTATACCATGCAGAACTGGCTGCTCATATTTGCGACCGGTTGAATAAAAAAACAGAAGCTGTCGTGTTTGCCGGCAATGCCATTGCATTGAGCAAGCTTTCTAAACCAGCATTCAACCGTCCAAAAACCAACGGCACAAGCGGGAAACTATTGTTAAAAACAATGGAAGCTATCAGCCTGGATAAATAAATGAGATGGGAGAGTGCAACTGGTTCCCAGTTTATCAGGCTGTACAATAAATAAAAAATCCCGGTCTGCCTATAGCACCACCGGGATATATTTGTACGGATAAAAACTAATTCAATTTTGCCGACATAAATTCAACCAGCCGCTCATCACTCATTTTATTGGCAGTGGACTCATCCGTACGGGTATTTTTAAATTGAGGCGTGGCAGCGAGGTAATGAATAAATTGTTCCTGTACCTGTCCTGTTCCTGTTACATGGATATACTTGGCGTTTTGAAGATGGTTGGTAATTTCTTTAAAAAATTTTGTCAGAAAAGCTTTCCCCTGGTTGTGTTCAGTTTTTTCACTGGAATTTGGGGAAGTTTTTTCTCCTTTTACAGAAGCAAGCACAGATATCGTTTCTGCGTCGCTTACATCTTTTCCTATTATTACTGCAGTGTGTGTATCCATCCACACTCCGAATTGTTTTTGATTGGTCATGATATAATGGTTTATTGTAACCATCATTGTTCAATTACCATACCGTTAAAAAAATACGCTGGTAAAAAGATGTTATTTCATACAGTAGCCAACTATATTATGCAGCATAAATGCCAGCAATTTCCAATATCGAATTCAACCGCCACTCAAGGTTAGTTGATTTGACTTACAATTATTAGCCATTATATTTTTTAGAAATGAAGTTCCCCTTCCGGCTGCAAATGTTTTCTTACATCCAGGCCCATTTGTGCCATATTGTTTGCCCAGGTTTCTTCATCCACTGCAGCACTGCCTACCCAGTCTTCATCCGTCAAAGAAATTCTCCATCCCAACAAGCCATCAGCAGTGGGGCCTGCAGGATTACGCATTTTTTGACGCTTGCCATTTACAATATCGTTGATCACCTCTGCCACCACTGAAGGAGGAATATGATTTTCTATAGAAGCAGCAAAAAAGGCGAAGAAGCGTTTGATATTGGGATAATGAGTATCAGCAGGTATGGCATTTGCTTTTTTAAAGATGGGTGTTTCAATCACTTCGGGCTCCACCAGTGCTATTTGTATATTGAAAGGGATTACTTCCTGAGCCAGGCTTTCGCTGAAGGCTTCCAGTGCAGCTTTGGAAGTACAGTAAGTGCTGTGGAAATTAGAATACAATTTACCAGCAACAGAAGTAACATTGATGATGCAACCGGCTTTACGCTCTCTCATGGATGGCAATACTGTCTTGATACAACGGATAGCTCCAAAATAATTGGTTTCCATATCTGCCCTGAAAGCATCCATAGGCAATTCTTCCACTGCACCCCAGGATGCAATACCGGCATTGTTTACCAGTACATCAATATGTCCTTCTCTTGCCATCACAAAATCTATTGCATCCTGTACCGATTGTTCATCCGTAACATCCATTGGCAGTACCATGATGGGAAGTTTTTCTTTATCTGCCAGTTGCTGTAATTGAGGTGAACGCTGCGGATTACGCATACTGGCATATACCGTGTGGTTATTTCTGCCAAGTAATTCTGCTGTAACATAACCTATGCCGGTGCTGCTTCCGGTAATTAAAATGATGGACATAGTAATAGATTTTAATTGTGTGCATAATATTAATACTTCATATTTAAAAATGCAAGGGGGAAAGATGTCTTTGATTAAATACTAAAAAAATATCTTCAACTTTAAAACATAATCGTTCCTCACCCGTCTACCTGTATATAGATAGAAGATGCACTGACGATATCAACTGCTATGACCGCAGACAAAAACAAAACAATCACCCAAAGTATTAAAGCGTACAGCAAGCGGCTGTTCGGTTTTATAAAGCAGCGGGTATCCAGTAATGAAGATGCGGAAGATATTTTGCAGGATGTTTTTTATCAGTTTGCCGGAAATACCGAACCAATAGAACAGGTAACCAGCTGGTTGTTTACTGTGGCAAGAAATAAAATCACTGATCGCTACCGCAGGCAACAACTGCCGCTGGTAGATGACCTGCAACCCGGCAGCAGCAGTGAGGAAGAAAGTTTTGACTGGAAGGATTTAGTGCCTGCCAATGATGATTCTCCTGAAACCGCTTATCTCCGCAATTTATTTTGGGAAGAACTCCAGCTTGCACTGGATGAATTGCCGGCAGAACAGCGGAACGCTTTTATTCAACATGAACTGGAGGGCATTTCCTTTAAAGATATTTCCAATGCAACCGGTATAAGTGTGGCCACACTCATCAGCCGTAAGCGCTATGCGGTATTATTTTTAAGAGACCGGTTGCAGGGATTGAAGGAAGAGTTGCTGAATTATTAATGCCAATTAAATTAAAAAATCTCCGTAACCCCCCTTTAGGGGATGGGGGCAAAAACAGAAAATGATGAAATGGATATGGAACAAAATCAGCAGCCTTACTTGCAGGAAAAAGGAAATACTGGCTTATGCTGATTAAGCCGGTGATTAATCTAAACAATAAAAAAAATTAAATACAATGAAAAAATTTCGAATTAAAAAGGTTTTAATGGTGCTCGCCATTGGTATTGCAGCCATACTGATTTTTGGTTTCGTGGTGATGAGTTTGTGGAATGCCATACTGCCTGCGGTACTGGGTGTAAAAGCCATTAGTTTTATACAGGCGCTGGGCATACTGCTGCTGAGTAAAATATTATTCGGTGGCTTTGGCGGGGGTAGAGGGCACCGTGGCCCCGGCCATGAGTGGAAACAACAAATGCAGGAAAAATGGGGATTCATGTCCCCGGAAGAAAGGGAAAAATTTAAGGCTGAATGGAAGAACCGTTGTGGTATGAGGTGGAGGCCAAATCAGACCGATGCTGCGGCAGCAGAATAATCCCATGTAATGTTGCCGTAGCCAGGCTGTCTTAAAAGATTTTTTTGCATGCTGAACTTAAGAAATAGCAGAATAAAAATATTGATTTTAAACCTCTGCGTTCTCTGCTCCTCTGCGTGGCAATTCCTATAAATATTCTTTTGAGACAGCCTCTTTTTACTAAAAGGTATTTTTTCTACATAACCAACACTAAGTTTTATGCAGGTACTTGTTTTTAAAACCAACCTTATTAATACACATTGCATTCGTCAGGTGGAACCTCACCTGGATATGCATCCACACATACACCGCTGGAATGTTGATTTGCATGACTGCGACAATATCCTCCGGATTGAAACAGAACACCTGCAGGGAAGCGAAATAGAAAGCCTGTTAATGAAAGCAGGATATTATTGTGAAGAATTGGAGTAATTATTTAATCCCCCATCCCCTAAAGGGGAGTTATTCAACTACCCTGCGTTTGTGTGGGAACCTAATTATAAATAACAACTAAAGTTCACACTACTTGAATTTTTCAAAAAAATTAGAGACTAGAAATAACTCCCCTTTAGGGGATGGGGGCAAGATTTTAGTAACAGGCGGTGCTGGTTTATAATCACTCCAATATCTTTTTAAAAATAAACCGGTAAATTGTAATGTCTAAAAAATTATTGTCATGAAACGATTGTACACTTTTTGCCTGCTGCTATTGGCATTACTAAATTATTGTTTTGCTGCTCTGCCGGATGAGCATCCCACTCTACCCATCGGTGCAGCTGCACCAGCTTTTAGCCTTTTAGGGGTGGATGGAAAAACTTATACACTAACTTCTTTTAAAAATGATCCGGTACTGGTGATTGTTTTTACCTGCAACCATTGCCCTACTGCACAGGCTTATGAAGACAGGATCATACAGTTAAAAAAGGATTATGGTAATAAAGGTGTGGCAGTAGTAGCCATTATGCCCAACGATCCATCTTCCATTACATTGAATGAACTGGATTATACAGACATGAGTGACAGTTATGAAGAGATGAAACTGCGTGCCAAACAAAAGCATTTTAACTTTCCTTATTTGTATGATGGTAAAACACAGTCAGTATCCAGAGCCTATGGTCCTGCTGTAACGCCACATGTATTTATTTTTGACAAAGCAAGAAAACTTCGCTACCAGGGGCGTATTGATGATATGGAAAAGCCTTCCAAAACTCCCACCAGTTACGATACCCGTGATGCTATTGAATCGTTGCTGAACAACAAAGAAGTGCCCAATCCGACAACAAAGGTTTTTGGCTGTTCTATAAAATGGGCAGAAAAAACAGAACTCGTAAAACAGCGTTTTGAAAAATGGGCAAAGGAACCGGTAACACTGGACAGTATTACAGAACAAGGTATAAAAGACTTAGTCAAAAATACTGGTGATAAACTACGGCTCATCAATGTATGGGCTACCTGGTGTGGGCCATGCGTAGCAGAGTTCGAAGATTTTATTACCATCAACAGGATGTACCGCAGCAGGGATTTTGAATTTATCAGCATCAGCGCAGATGATCCGGCAGCAAGGGATAAAGTCTTTAAATTTTTACAAAAGAAACAGGCATCCAATACCAATTATCTATTCAATATTGATAATAAATACAAACTGATAGAGGCAATTGATCCAAAATGGCAGGGAGGGTTACCTTATACCATACTTGTAGAACCTGGTGGCAAAATCGTTTATTCCAGGCAGGGACAAATTAATGTTGCAGAAATGAAAAAGATGATTGTTGAAAATCCAATGATTGGCAGGTTTTATAAATAAAATAAAGGGCTGAGTCAATCTAATATTAGTTCACCACGTTCAGACTCTACCAAAAAGAGAAGCCCCGATAGAAATCGGGGCCGTTTACCAAAACTAACTGCTTATGAGAAAATCTTAAATTTTATTGTTTGTGTGTTCTATCATTATATACGCAAACCAGATGCCAATGGTTTCTTTGTCAGTGTTAAGAAAATCCTAATCCAATTTTTTACTGACAATCTTTATAAACAACGGTTGAAAGAACTTTTTATTTTTCCCGGATGAATCTTTTTTATAATATTATCCGCTTTTAATTATGATGTAAAATTAGTTCATTCGTTTAATCAATGCAGTAAACTTTCTGTTAAGAAATGTTGCTTTAACAAATAATTAAACAAACTGCTTACTTCATAAATCCTTTGATCATATCCATCAAACCCCCGCCACCGGCAGACTGTGCCTGTTGCTGCTTAGCTCCATTAGTTACTTTACTTATAATATCATCCAGTCCAACATGCCCGTCTCCATTAGCATCCATGCTTCCACCTGCAAACTTACTTATTAAGCCTTGCAGATCAAAGCCGCCACCGGCATTCGTACTGTTGCCTGTTAAGGAACCAATAATCCCATTAATATTAAAACTGCTGTCGTTTGAGTCATTTGTTTTATTGATGAGGTTGCTCAACACATTGGGGATTAAATTACCTGCAATACCGCTGGCCTGGTCTGGTGCTATACCATGCTGGCTGGTTAATTTATTGGTGAAGTTGCGGATAATATTCCCTACAATCGGGTTGTTCATTAAACTGCTGATGCCACCTGCGTTGTTACCCCCACCTCCAAAAAGAGACATTACATTTTGTAATCCGCCCCCAGCTAATACACCTTGTAATTCTTCTGCTACAGAATGAGTGGCAGAGGCCAGCACAGCATCGTTTTGTTCGTTCGGCACAGCCGGATTATTGATTACAGAATCTGTACCCTGCTCCTTAATTAAGTTGAAGAGATTTTCAAGCATGATCGTTTTTTATTTTAAAGCTAATACATGCTGTTGATAAAGCAAAGGAAAATCAATAATATTTATTTGTTATCTGCTTAATTCTGTGTAGCCAGTTTTTCTGCATTCTCTGCAAACTGCAAAGCATCAATAAATTCCTGTACGCCACCATTCAGTACTTCATCTAAATTATAAACCGTAAGTCCAATGCGGTGATCGGTTACACGGCCCTGGGGATAATTATAAGTTCTTATTTTAGCACTTCTGTCGCCGGTACTTACCAGGCTTTTTCTTTTGTGTGCAATGGCTTCTTCCGCTTTTCTTACTTCTTCATCATACAACCTTGTCCTGAGCATATCCATTGCTTTTTCTTTATTGCCCAGCTGGCTGCGTTCTGTCTGGCACATCACCACAATGCCTGTAGGCTTGTGCGTTAAGAAAACTTTTGTTTCCACTTTATTTACGTTCTGTCCGCCAGCACCACCGCTTCGGGCAGTTTCCATTTTTACATCACTTTCCTTCAGTTCAAAATCTACTTCTTCTGCCTCCGGCATTACCGCCACTGTGGCAGCGCTGGTATGCACCCTGCCGCTGGCTTCTGTATCGGGCACCCGCTGAACCCGGTGTACGCCGCTTTCAAATTTCAAGGTACCATATACATCATCACCCACCACTTCCACCTGCACCTCCTTGTATCCACCTACCGTGCCTTCGCTTTCACTCAGCAGAGCAGTCTTCCATCCTTTTCTTTCGCAATATTTCAAATACATCCGCAGCAGGTTGCCTGCAAATAAAGAGGCCTCATCCCCACCGGTACCAGCCCTTATTTCCAGGATGGCATTTTTTTCATCATATGGGTCTTTTGGTATCAGCATATTCCGAAGCTGCTTTTCCATCTCTTCCTTTTGTTCTTCCATGCCCGGCAGTTCTGCTTTTGCCAGTTCTCTCATTTCAGCATCATCGCTGTTCAAAACTTCTTTATTAAATAAAATATTATCCAGCAGGCTTACATAAGCATCTCTTGCCTGAACAATTTTTTCCAGGCTGCGGTACTCTTTACTAATGGCAGCAAATTTTTTATTGTCACTCACAATCTCCGGGTTGGTGAGAGACACCCCCAGGTTTTCAAACTTTCCTTTTATCGCATCTAATTTGTCTAACATAAACACTATTTCCGCTGGATAGCGGAGCACATTTAAATAAAAAATTTTGTTACCGGCTTTATCTTTTCAATCAACATCGTTGCGTCGCACTCTTGTGCTGCATACCTTTGAGCAGCCAATTCAACAGCAGTTATATTCTCAACTGCTATAAGTGAAGCGGCGACAAATTTACATTATCTCAACCAATCATTTTGTACAGAAAATTTTCAGCAGATCAAATTTTTAATGGGTATCAGTTATTGCCTGCAAATGCCGTTCTCATCACCACCGAAGAAGGAGTGGTAGTGGATATTGTTCAGGCAGATAGTACAGAAACTGATATTGAAAAATACACCGGCATATTATGCCCGGGTTTTATCAATGCCCATTGCCATTTGGAACTGAGCCACATGAAAGGATACATTCCCGAAAGAACCGGGCTGATTGATTTTGTTTTAAAAGTAATTTTTGAAAGGCATTTTGATGAACCCGAAATATTAGCTGCCATAGAAACAGCAGAAAATGAAATGCTGCAAAATGGTATTGTAGCCGTGGGAGATATTTGTAATAATGCCCTTACCATTCCACAAAAAACCAAAGCCCGGTTGAGGTATAGAAATTTTATTGAAGCCAGTGGATTTACACCGGAAGTGGCGCAAAGCCGCTTTAAAAGAAGTGTGGAGTTTTACCAGGCGTACGCCGCATTGACTTTAGAAAATTCCATTGTGCCTCATGCACCTTATTCCGTATCGCAGGAGTTATTTGATTTGATCAATAACTTTCCTGGCAATGATGTACTCACCATACACAACCAGGAAACAGCAGCAGAAAATGAATTGTTTCAAAACAAACAAGGTGCATTTTTAGACATGTATCAAAAAATGAACATTGACATTTCTTTTTTTAAACCCAGCAATAAAACCAGCCTGCAAACTTATTTGCCCAGTCTGCAACGGTACCAATCATTAATATTAGTACACAACGTTTGCACAACAAAAGAAGACATTCAATTTGCATCCGAAATCCGAAATCCGAAATCCGAAATCAATTATTGCCTTTGCCCCAATGCCAACCTTTACATCACCAACAGTTTACCGGATGTAAATTTATTGATTGATCAGCAGTGTAATATTGTGTTAGGCACAGACAGCCTGGCATCCAATCATCAACTGAGCATACTGGAAGAAATAAAAACAGTGCAGCAAAATTTTCCTGGCATTCCTTTGCACACCATGCTGCAATGGGCCACCATCAATGGTGCAAAAGCTTTGCAAATGGAAACGGAATTGGGTAGTTTTGAGAGAGGAAAAAAGCCGGGTATAGTTTTGGTGGAAGGATTAAATAACTCCACGTTCGCAAAACAATCTGCTGCTAAGAGAATTTTATAGTCCGTGTAGATATATGCTCTACCTGATTACTGAATTAAAAGTTGATGTAGCTGTATCTTTAGTAATTATTTTCTTTTAGATTTTGATAATACTTTTAACTGCTCAACTAACCATTCCTTTAATTCACCACAAGAAATTTCTTTTGAGTCGTCATTTGACAATGTATTGAGACTATTAAGAGGGTTATACTCCAAAAAAAAATTATACTCCAATGCAATGCTGATTTTATAAAGCAAGTCCGTGTCTATTGACTTACGCTTGAAAATATGGTAAACATTATTTCTATCTGTATTAATTATTTTGGCAAACTCGGCAACACTAAACCTCTTTTTTTTAAGTTCCGCCTTTATTATTTTACCAATATTAACCATATAGTCAAAGCTATTATGGCAATGAGGCTGATGAACTTAAATATGCAAAATGTATTTTTGCATATTGCTAAAATATATTTTGCAATTTGATTTTTTAATATTATCTTACTCAACAGAAACGTATTCAACTATAAAATTATTCTTCCTTAAAAATTCAGCCGTTCCTGTCTCTAATCAGTTTTAAATAGTGCAGGTAAATATTTGAAAGTTAATACAACTTAAAAAATATTTGTATTCAAAACAAAACTGTTCTGTAAAAAAGATAAAGCAATATTTATGAATTTTATCAACAAACAATATAGCAATGATATAAGTCCTCCCTATTGGTATCTTTAACCTAAAATCATAAAAAAAATAATTATGAAAAAATCTGTTTTATTACTTATTGCTGCCTGTCATACTTTCAACATTGTAAAAAGCCAGATAACAAAAGGCAATTGGATGATTGGTGGGAATGCCAATTTTTCATTTACTACTTTTAATACAGGAACCACGGATACTAAAACAACAACTATAAACTTAGCCCCAAATATTGGGTATTTTTTTGTTGACAAATTTGCCGGAGGTATTCGGTTATCGGTTTATAAAAGTCATATTAAATTTGGACCGCCCAATAACAATTTCACTACATTTAGCAACTATCGTATAGGGCCATTTGTTCGTTACTATTTTTTACAGGTTGATAAACACTATAATATTCTCACTGAGGTTAGTTATCTATTCGGCAACGAAAAAGTAGAAACTAATAATTCTTCACCAACCAACAGCAATTCAAATAGTTTTTTATTTTCAGCAGGCCCTGTCATTTATTTTAATAACAGCGTTGGGATAGAGTTTTTACTTAACTATTCATCTTCCGGCAATAACGTTAATAGTAATAGAGGTAGTTCATTGGGAATTGGAATAGGGTTACAAATTCATTTAGAAAAAGATAAAAATTAAAAATTATGAAAAAACTAAACCTGAAAATCATTTTAGCAATTGCAATTTTATTTTATTCGGCTAAATCATTTTCCCAAACGACAACTACAACAATATTATACGATGCTTCAAGTAATTTAAGCACAACAAAATGCAATGTATTTGATCCTCCCGTAAATGTCGGAGGTAAACTCCATACAGGCGTAATTGGGGGCGCAACCTTCAGTACCGCAAATGGTTTAACCTTACCGACTAACTATACTTTTTCTTCAGGGCAAACAAACAGGACGGACTACAGAATTTCTTACTCTTTTAAAAGTGGATATGCCTATCGTATTGAAGTTACCACATTTGGTACTGCCAGCAATTCAACGGCTTATCCATTTCTTGGAGCAGCACTGTTTACTACAGGGGGTCTACCCTATACTTCAACAAGTTGCGGAGCAGGGGATATTGCTGGATTTCCACAATTAGGTACAGTATTTATTATTCAGGTTAACAATACGCCGACATTATATTCTCCTTCAAGTGCAAACTTTACGTCTCCGAATAATTATGATTATCTCGTTCTGGAAGCAACTTGCTCTGCAGCGCAGGACATTTCAGATTTATTGTATATCCAAAAAATAAAAATCGTGGAAACACCGCCAGTATCTTTTACCCTTCCTGCTACCACATCTGTACCTTGTGGCAGCACCACAGCCAAAACATTTACAGTTACCAATGTATATAGCACCACAGGGGTAACAAATCACAACTGGAACTTAGGTACTACACCCAATAACTGGCTTTATAATGGGGTAGCAGCACCAGCAACCGTTTCAACAGGCATAGCTAATTCAATAAATCTAACACCTGCTTGCGGAACTGTTCCCAAAAATATTTCTGCCACAGTAACTGCTAATTTAACTGCGTACAGCACTAATACAAGTACAGTATCAATTACACCACCGGTAATGTCAATTGATAACAATAATCCAATTTGTACTTCACAAAATTATTCAATTACAGGCTTTCCTTCCTGTAATGCCTCCGTGGTATGGAGTGCATCCCCAACAGGAATAGTTACACCAAATACTTCTACCAGTACAACGCCCACTTTCACCAAAGCTGCCAGCGGCAATGTTACACTAACAGCTACTGTTACAGCATGCGGTGTAGTGCAGCCTGCACTCACAAAGGCAGTTCGTGTTGGTGGCTATAGCAGTGGTGATTATAATATTACCGGACCTTCATCCAGTTGTAAAAACAGCACTGTAAATTTTAGTACCAATAGTTTGCCAGGAGCTACTAATTACATATGGTTTTGGCCAAGTGGCTGGACATATAATTCCGGTCAAGGTACTACAAGCCTTAGTGTCCGTACTAATACAGTTAGTGGTGCAGTTGGTGTAAGAGTGGCCAATGCCTGCGATGCCGGGGTAGCCCAAGTATCCAATTTGTAAATGTAATTACCTCTTGCGGCAGTAGCTTTAGTGTATCTCCTAACCCAGCAACCAGCGAAGTAACTGTTACAACTGTCGAAACAGCGAAGAGTATAAATACCGCCTCTTTTACTGAGTTGAATATTTACGACCAACGAGGTACTTTAAAAAAGACTCAAAAGTTTAATAAAGTATCAAAAGCTACCATCAATGTGAGCGGATTACAAACAGGTATTTACTTTATTGAAATAGTTGATGGTGCTAACAGAGTACGTCAACAGCTTTCCATCTTAAAATAAATATTGGTATTAACTTTCAAAAGCCCATGCGAAAGATGCATGGGCTTTTTTTGTGAGGCAGGCAGTGATTATATATACACCTATTCTAAAATGCTAAATTCCAATATTTTGCAAAAGGTGTATGTTGGCTTTTTTACAACCACACTGCCTAGCTAATTTGAAATCACTCTATATTTAGCTATCATTTAAATTAAAATTCTTCCTCTCTTTCCAGCATAAGAATCGCACTCTGCGGAACGATCACATATTTTTCTCCTTCATAAATTACTTCGGTGCCGCCGCTTAATAAAAAGATAGCAAGGTCGCCTTCCCTTGCCTGCAGCGGAACATATTTTACCTGGTCTTCTTCATTCTTCCAGGGCTCATCATCTACCGGCATAGGTATGGCGTAACCGGGTCCGGTTTTAATAACATATCCCTGCTGTATTTTTTCTTTTTCCTGCACACCCGGCGGAAGGTATAAACCACTGGCAGTTCGTTCATCAGGTTTAGATGGTTTGATCAATACCCGGTCTCCCACAATAATGATCTTTTTAAAACGGTTATCTGCAGTAATACGCATACGATATTTTGATACACAAATTTAGTGAGGAATTATTTTGTACAGGCTCACGTTTCGTCGTGTTTCGTCAGGCTCAACATGACAGCTTATCATCAAAGCACTTCATGCAAAACCGTCAGTGTTTTCATTTGCCCAAAGTCAGGGATGTGCAGTGCATAATAATCCTGGTAATGCAGTAATAGATTTCTTCGGGTATCATGATGAAGCCTTACCTGGCCTAGTTCATGTGGCTGCATTACTTTCAGCAACTGCGAAGTGATATAAGCATTTTCACCGTCAATAAAATTGCGGTGTTCAGGGTGTGTTGCTTCAAAGCTTCCTTCCTGCAGGTCAAGCACTGTTTGTGTTTCATTGTAATCATCATTCATCCTGAAACCAAAAAATTGGGGGAGGTGCAAGGCAAAATACAAAGCAAAATTGGCGGTTACTTTTTTATCTGCAGCATCTAACTGCAGCAGGGCATCTTCACAAAAATAAAAAAGGTCTGCGTTTTGTTCCGGTTGCTTAAGACATTTATACAACAATTCCACCATGTACAGTGCAATGCTGTTTTTGATTACATCACTCAATACCTGCTGGTACAAAACGGCCCAGCTAAATTCTTTGATGCGTTGCATATTTTTTTGCTGGTAATGATATACCACCAAATCCAGTATGGCTCCAGGAAGAAAATAATTGGCCTTGGCCGTTTTGTTTTTTGAAGAACGTACACCATTTACCAAATAAGTTTGCACACCAAATAATTCAGTGAAGATGGTAACCACCAGGCTGGTATCACCATATTTAACTGTGCGTAAAACGATGCCTTTTGTTTTGTGCATATTGCCCCTGTCCCCGCTGGCCAGCGGGGTATAATTTAAGTGCTTCAAACAATGGCATTAACTTAAGCTCATTCATTCTCTGATAAGGTTGTCAACCTTTTTCAGGTTCATTGCATTATGAGGAAGGTTGACAACCTTATAGCCCTAAGTTAATGACATTGGTACTTCAAAATTAGCCAACATTCACTTATTCAAAACATCAAATGCCATTTAAATAGTTTTTCTTTGCACATCATTTTTTATCCACTATCAATTGTAAAATACAATGTGGCAACGCTTAGGGAATTTTGTAATTAAATATCGCTTACCGCTATTGATATTATTGTTCGCCTGCACCGCAGTAATGGGCTACTTTGGCAGCAAGGTTAAATTGAGCTATGAATTTGCAAAAGCTATCCCTAAAGACAATCCTATATACCTCGACTATGTAAAATTCCGGGAAATTTTTGGAGATGATGGCAGTACACTGGTAGTGGGTATTCAAACTGATAAGTTGTTTGAGCTATCCAATTTCAAAAGCTATAGCCAGTTACAAAAAAAATTAAAAAAAGTAAGTGATGTCGAAGATGTTTTGGCAATTAGTTCTGCCGTCACTTTACAAAAAGACACCGTAACAGAAAAATTAGGCGTGGTAAAAATATTTGATGAAAATATTTCATCACAAGCTCAGTTAGATTCAGCCAAAGCAATTTTTTACAACCAAACCTTTTACAAATACCGGATATATAATCCGGATAGTAACGCCTATTTGCTGGCAGTGCGTATCAACAAAGATTCATTGAGTTCTCCCAAGCGTACTAAAATTGTGCAGGATATTACGAATGTTGTAAATGAATTCACCTCTGCCACAAAAATTGAAACACACCTGAGCGGACTACCGCTTATAAGAACCGTGGTGGCTAACCGCATTCAAAAAGAAATGAAGTTTTTCCTGATTGGATCATTGGTATTAAGTGCATTGATACTGCTGTTATTTTTTCGTTCATTGAGTAACACAATGCTTTCGCTGCTGGTGGTAATCTTCGGAGTTTTATGGAGCCTGGGTGTTATGCATTTGTTTGGATATAAAATTTCTTTACTCACTGCTTTAACGCCGCCACTTGTGGTAGTGATAGGAATACCCAATTGTATTTACTTTATTAATAAATACCATAGTTCTTTTATTGCTGGACATAGTAATTCTTCTGTTGATGACAGGAAAAGAAAAGCCCTGGTGGATATGGTGAGCAAGATGGGTGTGGTAACGCTTTTCTGTAATATCACTGCAGCAATTGGTTTTGCTGTATTTGCTTTGACTAAGAGTGAAATATTAAAAGAGTTTGGTGTAGTGGCTGGTATCAGCATTATGATGATCTTCTTTATCTCTTTTGTTTTGCTGCCGGCCGTGTTAAGTTATTTGCCTGCACCTAAACCTGCTCAAACAAAATACCTCAATAATAAATTGATCACTTCTTTCTTGCTGAGAATTGAAAAATGGGTACTGCATCACAAGCCAGTTGTTTATGGAGTAACTGCTGCAGCACTTATTTTTTCTATCATCGGAATTTTTAAGTTGAAGACCGTTGCCTTTATTGTAGATGACCTTCCAAAGACGGATAAAATTTATACAGATCTCAAGTTTTTTGAAAGGAATTTTACCGGCGTGATGCCATTGGAAATTGTATTGGATACAAAGAGGCCTAAAGGAATTTTAAGACCCAATATTGATATACATAAGATTGCCTATTTCCAGGATTCTTTTTTAGCAAAACTTCCAAATATTGCAAAACCATTGTCTGTAATAGATGCAATGAAATTTTCTTACCAGGCAATCAGTCAGGGCGGCGGCGACTCCACTTACACCTTACCTTCTTTTGGAAATCCATTTACTGAATTGCATAAAATGCTCCGGGAGATCAGCGTAAAAAGATCAATGAACCAGCTAACGGCAAAGGATACTGCTATGATGAAACTGGTGAGCACTTTTGTAGATACTTCAGAACAGCGCTTGAGGATCAGCATGAGTATGGCAGATATCGGCACCACTAAATTGTTGCCCATGATAGACAGTATTTCTATGAATGCCAACCGCATTTTAAATGGTAAGGACAGTTTGCAGGTAAAAGATACTGCCCATGCGGATTATGTAATAACGGTAACCGGTACCAGTTCTACTTTTTTAGAAGGCAGCCGCTTTATCATTAATGGATTAAAAGAAAGTATTTTCTGGGCTTTTTTGCTGATTGCATTGTGTATGCTGTATTTATTTAAATCTGCCAGGATATTGATTTGTTCTTTAATTCCAAACCTGATTCCGCTGGTAATTACTGCTGGTGTGATGGGATGGGCAGGTGTACCACTTAAACCGTCGACAGTACTTATTTTTAGCGTGGCGCTCGGTATTGCGATAGACATCACAATCCGTTTTTTGGTAAACTATAAACAGGAATTGCCAGTATTTAAAAATGATGTGATAGCCACCGTAACTTCCACCATTAAGCATACCGGGCTAAGCATTGTTTATACTTCAATGGTATTGATTGCAGGTTTTGTGATATTTTGTTTCAGCAGTTTCGGCGGAACTTTTGCTTTGGGATGGCTCACCTCTTTAACATTACTGGTGGCAACTTTAACCAATTTGGTTTTACTGCCGGTGTTGTTACTGCTGGTATCAAAAAAATAAAAGGAGGCTTTCTTAGAAGAATTTTGGCACGCAGAGGAGCAGAGATTGCAGAGAAGAGGAGGCTTTCTCAAAAGATTTTTTTGCACGCTGAGGGGCAGAGATCGCAGAGAAGAGGAGGCTTTCTCAAAAGAATTTTTTGTACGCTGAGGGGCAGAGACCGCAGAGAAGAGGAGGCTTTCTCAAAAGAATTTTTTGCACGCAGAGGAGCAGAGATAGCAGAGAAAAGATATTGTTTTTCAATTTCTGCAAACTTCGCCGGGCAATACCGTTAATACTTTTTGATACAGCCTCTGATTATATTTTTTTATTGAAAATTTATTTCAATACTTCTGCCAGTTTGTTTTGCAATGCTTCACCCCGTAATTCTGTCGCAATGATATTTCCCTTAGGATCCACCAGTACGTTGTAAGGAATACCATCAAAGCCATACGCACCAACAGCGGCGCTGTTCCATTGTTTCAGGTCGCTTATTTGTGGCCAGTCAAGACCATCCGTTTCGATGGCGTCTATCCATGACTGTTTATCTTTATCCAGCGATACACCCAGCACCGTAAAGTTTTTGTTTTTAAAAGTATTGTAAGCTTTTACCACGTTTGGATTTTCACCACGGCATGGACCACACCAGCTTGCCCAAAAATCTACCAGTACATACTTGCCTCTCAGGCTACTGAGCGAAAATGATTTTCCTTCCGGTGTTTGCATAGTTAATTCGGGAGCAGCTTTGCCGGTAGTTTGAGATTGGGCATTTTGTTTTTGATTTACTTGTGCCATCACCTGTTTGTATTGCGCCACCATCGTGGTTACATTTTCATTATTGGCAAAACGTTTTGAAAGGCTGTTTAATGGTTTTTCCAGCAGTGTGGGGTCAATCTCTCTTGTATAACCCAATGCAAACAATGCTACAATCGGGTTGCTGCTTTTTTCGATATAATTAAGAAGATACCTGGCATAGTAATTGGTTTTTTCTTCGTATTCATTCATCAGCACGGTATACATACTGTCTTGTTTATTTGCCTCAGGATATTGTTGCAATACCCTTGCCCTTTCCTGCAGCTCGGTGAGCTGGTTGTCTGTAGAAATAATAAAATTTTTCAGCAGGTTAGTGGCTTCAGAATTGAACATAACCGTTTTCATGGAAAGGGTTTTGAAATCGGCAGACAGGGTGATGTCGCTCCTGTCGTTGATAAAAATAAATGCTCCCTTGTCTTTTTCAAATCTTAGCCTGTAAAGTCCCTGTTCGGGTGAAGTGGCAGCCACAGCAAATTTGCCATTCTTTATTTCAGCAGTATCCACCACCTCAGGATTTTTTTCGCTGAAATACAGTTGCTCTAAATAAACCTTTT
>JAYVLZ010000262.1:0-5222 GCA_043759175.1 Chitinophagaceae bacterium
AACTTAACTATATCCTTTATTTTAACCTATGTGGGTAACATTCAACCTTTTTCGAAATAATAAAACTTATCCACACACATTCATGCAACAAAGCCAATACTGACTATAAAGTGCTGGGTGCCGATTCGTTAAAAAATAGATGGTTTGATTTTGACAACCTGAATTTTAAAACTGGCAGTGCAGAGCTAACAACTGAAAGCCAAAAACAAATAGATAATATATCAGCTATATTAAAAGCCTATCCTGCCGTTAAATTAAAAATTGGCGGGTATACTGATAAGGTGGGGGATGAAGCAATTAATAAAAAGCTTTCTGGAGACAGAGCTAAATCTGTAAAAGCTGCTTTGGCTAAAGCAGGTGTGGGAGCCCAAATCACTGATGCGGAGGGGTATGGATCAGCATTTGCCAAACATCCTGCTGACGCCCCCGAATCCGAGAGAATGACTGATCGACATGTATCTGTATCAGTAAGATTATAAACAGGATTGTTATTATATTAACAGGGGTTGTATCAACATATGATGCAACCCTTTTTTAATTGCAAAATTCGTGTATACCTGACATCTTTATTTTCCCAATTTCAAAAAAGCAGTTTCAAAGTTCTTCTTTGCCTAAGCCGTATCTTTGCGCCGGAGAAAAAGATATGAGCAAAAAAGGAAAAGTATTAATGGCGATGAGTGGCGGTATAGACAGTACCGTGGCTGCATTGATGCTTCATAAAGAAGGATACGATGTAATAGGCATTACCATGAAAACGTGGGACTATGCTACCAGTGTGGGTACCACTGGGAAAAAAGAAACCGGCTGTTGCAACCTGGATAGTTTTAATGATGCCCGGCAGGCTGCCGTACAGCATGGCTTTCCGCATTTTATTTTAGACATCCGGGAAGAGTTTGGTGATTTTGTGATTGATAATTTTGTAGAAGAGTATATCGCAGGCCGTACACCCAATCCATGTGTAATGTGCAATACACATATTAAATGGAGGGCATTATTAAAAAGGGCGGATGCACTCGCTTGTGATTTTATCGCCACCGGCCACTATGCACAAATTCACCAGCATACAAATGGAAGATATTTTATCCGGAAAGGAATAGATAATACCAAAGATCAGAGTTATGTATTGTGGGGACTGCAGCAGGACTTGCTCAGCCGTACTTTATTGCCGTTAGGCACTTATCATAAAACTGCTATCCGCCAGATGGCCCATGATTTTGGATATCCTGAACTGGCTAAAAAAAGTGAGAGCTATGAAATATGTTTTGTTCCGGATAATGATTATCGTGGATTTTTAAAACGCAATGTGGAAGGCCTTGAAGAAAAAGTAAATGGCGGAAATTTTACAGATCAGTCAGGAAAAATTTTGGGTACCCACAAGGGTTACCCATTCTATACTGTCGGGCAGCGAAAAGGTTTGGATATTGCATTGGGCAGGCCGGCATTTGTAACACATATCGATCCTGAAACCAACACCGTAGTGCTGGGTGATGAAGAAGATTTGAAGGGCAGTGAAATGAATGTAGCCAAAATCAACTGGATCAAATATGAGGGCGTTTCAGAAGGAATGGAAGTGCTCACTAAAATACGCTACAAAGATAAAGGCGCTTTAAGTAATTTGTATACATACGAAAATGGGGTAAATGTGCGTTTTTACGAAGATGTAAAAGGTATTGCCCCCGGGCAAAGCGCTGTTTTTTATGAAGGAAATGATGTGATTGGAGGAGGAATTATACAACGCCCCCTATCCTCTAACCCTTCCCAATAAAAGCGGGAAGGAACGATACGAAGCAGCTTTTTACAAAAAACGGGAGTCTGAATAGTTAACCATCTCATTGATATGTACAAAAAAATTTTATTAGCTGGTTTCTTAGCTGCTGTATTATTCAGCGCCTGCAAAAAGCAAACGGAAGAATATACTACTGCCGCCCTCAGCGATTATATCCCTTTGGAAACAGGCAAGTATATCATTTATCAATTGGATTCTTTCCGGTATGTGCCACAAACACTGAGGCCGCTTACCAACAGTTACCAGGTAAAACTGGAAGTGGATGCACTAATCACTGATAATCTTGGAAGACCTGCATATAGAATTTATCGTTACATACGCAGTACTTCAGCTGATCCATGGGCAAGGGATAATACTTTTATGGCAGTAAATACGGGGAGTTCATTTGAGCTTGTTGAAAATAATCTTCGGTTTGTAAAACTAAAACTTCCCATTGCACAGGATTATACCTGGAAAGGCAATTCGTTTATCAATACCACCGCAGACACTGCTGCATTTAATTTCAAATATTTTGATAACTGGGATTATACTTACGATAGTTTGGATGCGCCACTTTCTTTAGGTGCAGTAAATTTGGACAATACTATTAAAGTGGCCCAGAGGGATGAGGTGATTGGAAATCCTGATGATCGCAGTTCGTACAGTGAAATAAATTACGGGGTTGAATACTACGCAAAAGGAATTGGACTGGTATATAAAAAATTTCTTCATTCAGAATATCAACCACCAATAAACGGGTATGACGGCACTTATTCTGATGTCACCAGGGGAGCTACTTTTACCATGATAGAGCATAACTAAGAACCAGCATACTTTATAAATTTTGATCTAAGTAACCGGTTAATCATTTGTTTGTATGCAAGTAAAAAGCTTTTTTGTAGTAGTGTCAGCATTGTTTTTAAGTAGTATATCCAAAGCCCAATTTTCCAGGTACATCATACAATTAAAAGACAAAACCAATTCCCCTTTTTCAATCAATAATCCTTCGCAATTTTTATCCCAAAGGGCTATTGACCGCAGGTTAAGATACAATATTACCATTGATCAAAATGATCTTCCTGTAAATCCGGCTTATCTTGACAGCATCAGCATGGCAGGAGATGTTACCATCTTAAATGTAAGTAAATGGTTCAACCAGGTATGTATTAAAACTACCGATGCTGCTGCAATTGCTAAGATCAATGCATTACCATTTGTAATAAAATTAACGCCTGTTGCTGCAAGGCCAATACAAGTTTTGCATCCAGTAAATAAACAATTGGATGCCGGTATATCAATTCCATTGAAGCCCGTTCTGCAAAGACCAACTGATCCCAACAGTAATTATTATAATTACGGTTTAGCCTACCAGCAAATACATTTACACAATGCAGATTTTTTACATAACCATGGCTTTAGAGGAAATGGTTTGCAAATGGCAGTAACAGATGCAGGATTTTATAATTACCATACCCTTCCCACATTTGACAGTGTAAGAAACAATAATCAAATTTTGGGTACCTGGGATTTTGTTAGCAACAAAACAAGTGTAAGTGAAGAAAGTGATCATGGAATGAAATGTTTTAGTACCATCGCTGCTAATTTGCCTGGTAAATTTGTGGGCACGGCTCCGGAAGCTTCTTTCTATTTATTTCGTACCGAAGATGCCAGTTCCGAATATCCTGTAGAAGAGCAAAACTGGGCAGCGGCAGCAGAGAGGGCCGATAGCCTTGGAGTAGATCTTATTTCTGTATCGCTGGGGTATTACTATTTTGATAACAGCAGTTTTAATTACAGTTATGCTGATATGGATGGTGGCACAACGCTGATTGCAAAAGCTGTAAATATGGCTGCTCAAAAGGGTTTAATGGTGGTGGTGTCTGCAGGCAATGAAGGTGACAGGGCATGGCATTATATTTCCACACCAGGTGATGCAGATAAGGCATTCACTGTAGGGGCTGTGAACGTAAGCCGGCAACCAGGATCATTCAGCAGTTATGGCCCGGACAGTGATGGACAGGTAAAGCCTGATGGAGCAGCAGTTGGGGTTGGCGCTGTGGTTGCTAACCAGGTTAACGGGCAGCCATCTTACGGTGGCGGCACTTCTTATTCATGCCCAATAATGGCAGGTGTTATTGCCTGTTTGTGGCAGGCCTTTCCGGAAATAAATAATAGCACCCTCATTGATGTGTTGCATCAATCATCCGACAAAAGCAATAAGCCTGATAACAGAACCGGCTATGGTATTCCGGATGCAAAAAAGGCATTTGTGTTGTTGTTGAAAAAACTTTATATGCAGCAAGTAAGCATTGATGAAAATTGTATTGCAAAACTTTCCTGGACCGTAAAAACTGCAGCAGATATGAACATTGTTATTGAAAGAAAATTACCTGCTGATACTAACTATGCTCCAGTAGATACACAAAGCACCAATACCAATTTCAGCAAACAAAATTTTAATTTTTCGGATGATCTTTCCGCTTTAGACCCCGGCATTACCATCAGGTACCGGGTAAAAATGAATATTGGAACAGACAGCAGTTTTTATTTAGATTCGGCTGCAGTGCAATATACAGAGCGGTGTTATTTTTATAAAGACAGCATTACCATTGCACCTAACCCGGTACGGGATATGCTTACCGTATTTATAAAAAAACCTTCTGCACGTGTAAATATTTCCGTGACAGTGCATAACATGTCCGGGCAAAAAGTATATCAACTGGTCAATCAGCCAGTAAACAGTTCCCGGGTTTTTTCAATTCCCATGAAACAATTAAGTAGTGGACTCTATTATGTTACGCTATGGGTGAATAATAAAAACCAACTGGTGAAAAAGATAGTGAAGCTTTAAAAGATATTAATTTTACCTGTTGGCGGAGTTATTTTAATAAGCTGACTAATAAAGACCCAGAGAGCCTGTCCCGATTTTTCGGGAGTCGAAATGTTAGTAGAAACGAAAATCAAAAACCGTATTTAGCTCCGGAGGAGCGATATGTTTCTTACATGGCGCTCCTCCGGAGCTTTAAAAAAATGATGAATTCTAATTTTACTACTAATATTTCGCTCCTCTGGAGCTATAAAATTTAACTCCGCCAACAGGTTAATTTTATTAGCTACCACCTGATCAAACAATCACTAAAATTTAGTTAACAGCTGATCTTACGTTTATCCTGAAATGGGCAACTGAATGACAAACTCAGTAAATTCACCCTCCTTAGTATTTACTTTTATTTCCCCACCATGTGCTTTTACAATATCATAGCTCAATGACAAACCTAACCCTGTACCTTGCCCTGTAGGTTTGGTAGTAAAGAAGGGTTGAAAGATTTTATCAACTACTTTTTGAGGAATGCCGTTACCATTGTCTTTTACAATTATTTCGACTTTGTCATTCATTTTTTTTGTGCTAACAGAAACTATTGGATCGAAGCTTTCGCCTTGCTGTTTCTTTTTCTCT
>JAYVLZ010000263.1:0-10148 GCA_043759175.1 Chitinophagaceae bacterium
TCTTTAAAATAGGTTTTACTCACTATTCTTAATAACAAAAAATAATTTTTATGAAAAATATGATATGGAATGACAGTTAAATAATTTTTATTTGCACAATCGATTGCACATTTTTTCAAAAAATACTTTGTTAAGAAAAGAAGGATCAGGCTGAATTCAAAACAAAAGTTTGGTGTTGATCTCTTAACAAATATGCTTCAAACTGTAAAAAAACATGCAGCAATTGATTTTCATTAAATTTTGACCTACTAATTAAATGTAAATACAACGTTTAATCTGTTGCAATAAACTAACAAACACTTTAACTAAAAACTGCTATTATGAAAAAGCAAACAAATTTGCATTATCCCAATATCATAAGTCCATCATGGCAGGTACCGGGCAGCTTCTTAAAAAAAATTCTCTTTTTTACATTTATTTTCCTGGCAAATATTATGGTGTATGCTCAGGAAAAAATTCATGTAACCGGAATTGTAAAGGATGATAAAGGCAATCCTGCACCCAATGCCACTGTGTCTGTAAAAGGTACAAAGACCGGGGTAATAACGAATGCGAATGGAGTATATTCTATTGATGTTCCAAATGAGAAATCGGTATTGGTGGTATCGTATACAGGATACCAGGTTCAGCAAATACAAGTAGGAAACAGGGCCAATATAAGTTTTGACCTGGCAGTTGCTGCCAGCCAGTTGAACGAAGTAGTAGTAACAGGGTATGGTTCACAAAAAAGAGCAACCTTAACAGGTGCAGTTAGTACTATTAAAGGAACTGACGTAGTAAAATCTCCCGCTACCAATGTAAGCAATAGCCTTGTTGGTCGTGTGCCCGGTTTAACAGCTATACAGGGAAGTGGTGAACCTGGTTACGATGGATCTACTTTAAGAATTCGTGGTGTAAATAGCTTAGGTAATAATGATGTATTGGTGGTAGTGGATGGTATTGCCGGCCGCAGTTTGGAAAGGATCGATCCTAACAGTATTGAAAGCATTTCTATTCTGAAAGATGCATCTGCAGCTATTTATGGAGCACAGGCAGCCAATGGTGTTATTTTAATTACAACTAAAAGAGGTAAAATGGGCAAGCCTGAAATCACTTTTAATGTAAATTATGGATATAATCAACCCACCAGGAATCCCAAAATGGCAGACGCTCCAACTTATGCCACTATGCTAAACGAAATAGCATCTTACAATGGCAGCCCGGCTAAATATACTCCCGAAGAAATAACAAAATTTGCTGATGGTTCTGACCCATGGAAATACCCCAATACAGATTGGTTCAAAGCAACATTAAAGTCAAAATCTTTGCAAACTTCTTATAATACAACTATCTCAGGTGGCGCAGAAAATCTTAGATACTTTGTATCACTAGGAGCCAGAACGCAGGAAGGTAATTATTACAGAAGTGCTACTAAATACAATCAATATGACCTGAGAACAAATCTTGATGGAAGAATCAGTAAAAATATTTCCATCACATTTGATATGTCAGGAAGAATGGAAGATAAAAATTATCCAGTACGTGGTGCAGGTTCAATATTTAGAATGGTAATGAGAGGAAAACCAACTTTGCCAGCTTACTGGCCTGACGGAACCCCAGGTCCAGATATTGAATATGGAGATAACCCGGTTGTGATTAGCACAGACGCTACCGGTTACGATAAAGACAAATATTACGCTTTAAATACAAATCTGAAATTGAACATTAACATTCCGTGGGTAAAAGGGTTATCTGTTTCGGGAACAGCTTCTATTGATAAAGGTTTTGATTTTAGAAAAACATGGCAAACTCCATGGTATCTCTATACATGGGATTATCAAACATACGATGCCAACAATAAACCTGTGTTAGTAAAAGGTAAGAGAGGTTTTGATGATGCAAGGTTGAATGAATACTCCCGTGATGAATTAACCAAGACCTTTTACGGATTAATTAATTATGAAACAAAAATTGCCGATGTACATGCAATTAAATTTTTAGTTGGTTCTGAATTTCGCAAAGGCAATGCTGATTATTTCAACGCATTCAGAAGATTTTATGCTTCTACTGCAATTGACCAGCTTTTTGCCGGTGGCGCTGCTGAAATTAACAATAGTGGATCAGGATATGTAAATTCAAGATTAAATTATTTTGGAAGGGTGAATTATGCTTATAAAGATAAATATCTTGCCGAATTTGTTTGGAGATATGATGGCAGTTATAATTTCCCGGCTGATCACCGATGGGGATTCTTCCCTGGTATTTCAGCAGGCTGGGTTGTATCTGAAGAAAACTTCTTTAGAGAAAATGTAAGTTTTATTAATCGTTTGAAAATAAGGGGATCAATAGGCAAAACAGGTAATGACAGAATTCAGTTAGGACCTAATGGTAGCCCACTTGAATTTCAATATTTGTCCACTTTTGGTTATGGTAATATAATAGGTTCGCCATATTTGCCTTTTGTTACCAATGGTACTACTGAAAATCAAACTCTATATGAAACACGTCTTCCAAATCCAGAAATAACATGGGAAGTTGCAAACCAAGCCAACATTGGCTTTGAAGCAACTTTACTGAAAAACAGATTATCAGTGGAATTTGACTACTTCAATTATAAGAGATCAAGTGTACTGGCTATTAAGAATGCATCCGTTCCTGCTTCCGCTGGTATAACCTTGCCACCTCAAAATTTTGGAAAGGTTAAAAATTCGGGATTTGATTTTACTTTAAGTTATAGAAATTCAGTACGTGACTTTAATTACTCCATTTCACTAAACGGCGGTTATGCAAAAAACAAAATTTTATTCTGGGATGAAGCTCCAGGTGCACCTGAATATAAACAATCGACAGGACATCCTATGAATACTGGGGTTTATTACCAGGCAATTGGAATTTTTGCAGATCAGGGTGCTGTTGATAAATATCCTCATTGGTCAGGTGCAAGAGCTGGAGACATCATCTTTAAAGATGTAAATGGAGACAACAAAATTGATGCGAACGACCAGGTAAGAAGTGATAAATCAAATGTGCCCACTTTTACAGGAGGTGTAAATTTATACATGCAGTACAAAGGATTTGATTTGTCTATTTTAACGCAAGCTGCTACCGGAGCTGTAAATTATATTAATACAGAATCGGGTGAAATAGGTAACTTCCTACAAAGTTTTGCCGATGGAAGATGGACAGTAAATAACACCAGTGCCTCCAAGCCAAGAACATATAACAGGGGCAATGAATATTGGGCAGGTAATGGCAATACCTATTTTTTAAAGAAAACAGATTACCTACGGTTAAAAAATCTGCAATTTGGATATAGCATTCCAAAAAAATTGACTGACAAAGTTGGTATCCAGGTGTTTCGTGTATTTGTAAGTGGATATAACCTGCTTACCTACAGTCCTGATTATAAAGATTTTGATCCGGAAGCATCTGCAGGTAGTGGACAAAGTTATCCTTTACAAAGAGTGGTAACAGCAGGATTAACATTAACTTTTTAAACTATTCTTATATGAAACGTATATTATCAATAATATTAACTGCGGCATTGCTGATGCAATTGTCCTGTAAAAAGCAACTGGATGTATTACCAGTTGACCAGTTTTCTGATGCCAGCGTATGGAATGATGCATCTTTGATTCAGACTTACATCAATAATATTTACAGTGGCGTTCCACATGGTTTTGGTTGTATAATGATGGCATCTATGGCAGATGAATCTATGTACAATGCAGATTTTGGATCCAGCAATGTAACTAAGAGCCTGATTAACCCAAGTGATTTTGCAATTTTTGATGCTAACTTTTGGGCATCTAACTTAAAGCAATTAAACTGGACTACTGAATACAAATTTGTAAGGGCTACCAATGTTTTCTTCAGCAAAATTGATGCATCACCTGTAGAAGCTTCTGCAAAAGATGCCATGAAAGGTGAAGTACATTTTTTAAGAGGGTACATCTATAACAATTTGTTATCCATTTATGGTGGGGTTCCAATTATAACGACGGCTTATGGTTTAGCAGATAGTTTTGCAGTTCCCCGTAATACATATGAAGAAACTGTAAAGTTCATTACCGATGAACTGGACCAGGCAGCTACTTTGTTACACGGTAAATCATTGGAAAGTGGCAGGGCTACAGAAGGTGCAGCATTGGCATTAAAATCCAGAGTTTTATTATCCGCAGCAGGTGACTTTGCAAATAGCAATGGTTCATGGGCAGGTGGCTATGCCAATAAAGAATTGATTGGGAATGTTGGTGGTGACAGAACAGCCCGTTGGCAGGCGGCTAAGGCTGCAGCAAAAGTTGTAATGGATCTTGGTACTTATAGTTTATACGCACCGAATCCGGCAAGTGCTGATGAAGCTTCCAAAAATTATAGTGATATTTTTTTAAAGCAGGGAACTTCAGAAGATATTTACTTTAAATATTTTACTACAAAAGTTGATCAGAACTGGGATGGCTATAACCCTGGTCTATACAACAATCCAAATGGCTACCATGGATGGGGAAGTAACACACCGCTTCAACAATTTGTAGATGCTTACGAGATGAACGACGGTACTAAGTTTAGCTGGACCAACCCTGCACAGGCTGCAGCACCTTATACAAATCGGGACCCTCGTTTTTATTCAACCGTAAACTACGATGGAGCTAAATGGCGTACAAGGCCGGCTGATGTTGTTGCACAAGACCCTGTAGGTATCATTAATACATCCAACAAGGAAAAATGGAATGGATCAGGCATTGATATTATCCCTGGTCTGGATACAAGAAAGAGTCCTTTTGAAGACTGGAATGGCACTTATACAGGTTATTTCCTGCGAAAATTTGTTGACCCAACAGTGGACGCACAGTTTAACAAACAAACACAACCATGGCGTTATATTCGCTATACTGAGATTATTTTAAATTATGTTGAGGCTTGCCTCGGTTTAGGTGAGGAAGGAGAAGCAAAAACATATTTAAATATGATCAGGAAAAGAGCTTTTATGCCTGATATTACTGAGTCTGGAACTGCTTTGATTGATCGTTACAGAAACGAGCGTTTAATAGAACTGGCTTATGAAGGGCAGCGTTTTTATGATGTACGCAGATGGCTTATTGCAGATAAGTCTTACACAAATGGGCTGGGTATTAAAATACTGCATAAATTGAATCCAGACCATGTTACTTATGGAACTACAGAATATACTGTTTACAGTGTTCAGGACAGGGCGTGGAATGCAAGGTTTTATTTGTTTCCTTTGGCAACAGATGAGCTTGGTAGAAATGACAAACTCATTCAGAATCCATTGTATTAAAATTATTAGCTTACAAAAAAAAAGTTGCCCAATATGGGCAACTTTTTTTATAACTGCATAAACATAAAACGGGCAAACAGCAGAAAAATGTTATGCACTTTATTATTTAAAAGCGGCTTTAAAAAACGATCCATTAATTTTATTACCTTTTGCTTATCAGATAAATTAATAGAATGAATTACCTTCCTGCTTATAAAAAATTGCTGCTGGTATCACTTGTTTTTATTGCTTTTTCCTGTAAAGAAAATAAAATAAAACTCTTTACAAAAATGCAGGAGAATCAAACAGGAATTGATTTTAAAAATGAATTAAAAGAGGGCAATTCCGATTTCAATATTCTCACATATCCATATTTCTATAACGGATCAGGTGTTGCTGTTGGAGATATTAATAACGATGGGCTGCCCGATGTATGTTTTACGGGTAACATGGTAAAGAACCGTTTGTATATTAATAAAGGAGATTTTAAGTTTGAAGACATTACAACACAATCAGGTATTGCTGATAAAGAAGGCTGGTGCACCGGTGTTACCATGGTGGATATCAACAATGATGGCTGGCAGGATATTTACATCTGCCGTTCTGGTTTGAGCAATGCCAATGACCGGAGAAATTTATTATTTATCAATAATCATGATTTAAGTTTTACAGAAAAAGCTGCAGAATATGGTCTTGATGATCCCGGCTATTCAACACAGGCCTCCTTTTTTGATTATGATAAAGATGGTGACCTCGATATGTTTCTGATCAATCAATCTTCCCCGGAACATTCAAAAGGAAAAGTTCAAAACGTTCAATTAAGATTTCAAAGAGGCGATACTACTTTAGAAAATAAATTATACAGAAACGATGATGGGCATTTTGTAAATGCCAATGCCTTTGCCGGTATTGGTTCCAACAAACTCACTTTTAGTTTGGGATTAAGCACTGCTGATATTAACCAGGATGGCTGGCCGGATATTTATGTGGGCAATGATTTTAAAGAACCGGATTATTTATACATCAACAATAAAGATGGCACATTTACCGGCAAACTGGATCAGCAAATAAATCATACTTCTTTGTTTTCAATGGGCATTGATATCAATGATTACAACAACGATCTGTTGCCGGATATTGCAGAACTGGATATGCTGCCTGAAGATAACCATGCATCTAAAATGCACCTCGGCGCCGATAATTTTGATGAATACAATGCACTGTTTGAAAGAGGGATGCCCCATCAGTATATGAAAAATACACTGCAGAAAAATAATGGTGATGGCACTTTTAGTGAGATCGGGCAATTGGCTGGTATGTCTAATACCGACTGGAGCTGGGCACCTTTATTTGCAGATTTTGATAACGATGGATTGAAAGACCTGTTTATTTCAAACGGGTATAAAAGAAACAATACTGATATGGAGTTTCTTAAATATTCAGCCGACCAGGTATTAAAATATCAACGTGGAGAAGAGGAAGTAAATGTGGTGGATTATATTTCACACATGCCTGCCATTAAACTCCCTAATTATATTTATCAAAACAAAGGCAACGATCATTTTGAACAAAAGATGAAAGAATGGGGATTGGAGGAACCAACAGTCTCCCAGGGAAGTGTTTATGCAGATATTGACAATGATGGTGATTTGGATATGATCATTAGTAATACCGAAGGTGTGGCAGGTGTGTATAGAAATAACAGTGAACAATTAATTAAAAATAATTTTTTACGGGTTCAGTTAAAGGGAGATGCTAAAAACAGTTTAGGTACGGGCACCAAAGTATTATTATATACAGGAAGCGAACAATTTTATCAGGAACAATCTCCGGTTAGAGGTTTTCAATCAAGCGTAGACCCGGTGTTGCATTTTGGTTTGAACAATAAAACCATTATAGATTCTGCAGTAATTATATGGCCGGATGATAAAACACAAGTGTTGAAAAATGTAAAGGTGAATCAAACAATGGTGGTGGATCAGAAAGATGCAACTCTGTCATTCGTCTATCCAATAAACAAACCTGCAAATAGTTTATTTGAAAAAAATAGTGCCGCAATAAATTTTATACATAAAGAAAATGACTTTAATGATTTTACAGTTCAGTCTTTGTTACCACATTATTATTCAAGGCAGGGACCTTGTATGGCAAAGGGAGATGTGAATGGCGATGGATTAGAAGATATTTTTATTGGAGGTGCTAAAGGGCAGGCCGGCAGTATTTTTTTGCAAACAGCTAAACATACATTTATCCCTGCTGCAAATACTCAATTGGATTCATCAGGCGAAGATATAGATGCTGTTTTCTTTGATGCTGATAATGACAAAGACCCGGACCTGTATGTGGTAAGTGGTGGATATGAATTTGCTGGTAATGCCCCGGAATTAAATGATCGGCTGTATATGAATGACGGGAAAGGTCATTTTACAAAAATGGAAAATGCATTACCGTCTTTTATTGCAAATAAAAGTTGTGCAAGACCGTATGATGTCGATGGAGATGGTGATATGGATTTATTTATTGGAGGATCAGTTACACCAGGCGTATGGCCTGAATTTGCTGCCAGCAGGTTATTAATGAATGATGGAAAAGGAAAGTTTACAGATGCTACTCCGCAATTTTGCAAAGCACTCTCCACTGTGGGAATGGTAAAAGATGCAGCATGGGTTGATGTAAACAATGACAAGATAAAAGATTTGATAATTGTGGGTGAATGGATGCCGGTTAAAGTATTCATCAATAAAAAAAATAGTTTGGAAGATGGTTCAGAGAAATTTATTTCATTTTCAAGTGCCGGTTGGTGGAATAAAATTTTAATACAAGATTTTGATAAGGATGGTGATGAAGATGTGGTGCTGGCAAACTATGGAACCAACGGGCAGTTGCAAGTATCGGAAAAAGAACCGGTACAATTATACAATTCAGATATTGATGGCAATGGAACAAAAGATCCTGTGCTCATCAGTTTTGTCCAGGGAAAAAGTTATCCGTTTGTAACCATGGATGATATCCTCTTCCAGGTACCTTTTTTAAAAAAGAAATTTTTCAGTTACGACAGTTACGCAGATGCAACCATTGCTGACATAATTCCATCTGATAAACTAAATGTAATCACACCCTTGCAGGCAGCTACTTTTAATACCGTTTACCTGGAAAACAATGGTAAAGGTTTATTGAAAAAAGATTTACCTGTGCAGGCACAATATGCCCCCGTATATGCTATGTGCAGCATAGATGTAAATAATGATGGTAATATTGATTTATTATTATTCGGCAATAGCCGGTATAACCGTATGAAATTGGCTCAATACGATGCCAATTTTGGCCAGGCTTATTTGGGAGATGGCAAAGGGAATTTTACTTACCTGCTGCAAAACCAATCAGGGCTTAGTGTGAAAGGGGATGTAAGAGGGGTACAATTCATTAATGATAACCTGCTAATCGCAATAAACAATCAACCGGTACAAGCATACAGATTAAAGAAAAAATAAAACAACTCATGCACATTTCTAATTTCAATTTTTTAAAAATGAAAACCAGATCATTCATTTTATTTAGCCTGCTGCTGATATTTTCTTATGAGTTAACAGCACAAAAAAATTCAGCTATAAATTTTGATAACGACTGGGCCTTTCATTTAGGTGCTGCACAAGGTGCCGATCAACCCATTTTTGATGATTCAAAATGGAGAAAAATTGACTTGCCACATGACTGGAGCATTGAAGACCTGAAAGGAACTCAATCTCCCTTTAACCCTGATGCCATCAGCCAGGTAAGTGGAGGATTTACAACAGGTGGCACGGGCTGGTATCGCAAAACATTTATTGTGTCAGCGGATGACAAAGGCAAAAAAATATACATTCAGTTTGATGGAGTTTATATGAATGCAGATGTGTGGATCAATGGACATCACCTGGGTAATCACCCTTATGGATACACTGGTTTCATTTTTGATATTACGGATCATTTGAAATTCGGGATGCCGAATATTATTGCTGTGGAGGTAAAGAATGAAGGACAAAATAGCCGCTGGTATTCCGGTTCAGGAATTTACCGGCATGTGTGGATCAAAATGATGGAGCCGATACACATTTCACAATGGGGAACTTTTATTACCTCAACAGAAGTAAGCACTTCAACTGCCAAAGTAAATTGCAATACGAATGTTATAAATGAAACTGACCAGGATGCGACGATAAATATTATAACCAAATTTATAGATGCTGCTGGTGGTGAAATAGCAGCTACCACAGAATTGAAAGAGGTTATTAAAGCAAAACAACATCTTGAAGTTAAACAGGAGGCTACAATCAAAAATCCACGACTATGGTCTTGTGAATCTCCTGCTATATATAATGCCATAACAACCCTATACAGCAATGGAAAATTAATGAGTACAGACATTAATCCTTTTGGCATCAGAAAAATTTCATTTGATGTTATCAATGGTTTTCAATTAAATGGTGAAACTGTAAAATTAAAGGGAGGTTGCTTTCACCATGATAATGGTCCGCTTGGTTCTAAGGCTTATGACAGGGCAGAAGAAAGAAAAGTGGAATTGCTGAAAGCCAGTGGATACAATGCTATCCGCTGCAGCCATAATCCCCCCTCTCCTGCATTTTTAGAAGCCTGCGACCGGTTAGGCATGCTCGTTATTGATGAAGCTTTTGATATGTGGAACTATGGAAAAAATCCGTACGATTATCATTTGTATTTTAACAACTGGTGGAAAAAAGATATGGAAGCAATGGTTTGCAGGGATAGAAATCATCCATCCATCATTATGTGGAGCATTGGAAATGAAATTCCTGAAAGAGGAAATGCAGAAGGCGTTGCAACTGCCAAACTGCTTTCGGATTACATAAAAAAATTAGACAACACCAGGCCTGTC
>JAYVLZ010000264.1:0-2170 GCA_043759175.1 Chitinophagaceae bacterium
GGCACCACTTTTTATTATGCTTCTACAACAACAGGAAATGCTTTGACAGTACCAGTACCTACTACAACTTCAGGAACATTTACTTATTACCTTGTGAGAGTAACCGATGCCAGCCCTGCATTGTGCAGCCAACTTCAAACCGGTTCGGCCACCGTTACAGTTAATCCATTGCCAACAGCAACTATTACGGGTACTGCTACTGTTTGTAAAAATGCTGCTTCGCCAACTATTACATTTACAGGTACGGGAGGTGCAGCGCCTTATATATTTACTTATACTATTAATGGAGGCATTAATCAGATGGTGGCAACAACTGCTGGTAATAGCGTAACGGTTGCAGCACCTACTACAATTGCCGGAACATTTATTTATAACCTGGTAAGTGTTCAGGGGGCAGGTACAACATCTTGCAGCCAATCTCAAACAGGTTCAGTCACGGTTAAAGTAAATGATTTACCCACAGCAAGTATCAGCGGCAGTACTTCAGTTTGTTTGAATGCACCATCGCCATCTGTTACATTTACCGGTGCAGGTACATCGGCACCGTATACTTTTACTTATAATATAAATGGGGGAACTAATCAAACAGTAACTACTATAACTGGTAATTCTGTTACTATTATAGTTCCCACAAATACAGCGGGAACATTCAATTATAATCTCCTGAATGTAGTTGATGCTTCTGCTACAGTTTGCAGCCAGGTACAATCAGGTTTGGCAACAGTAATTGTTTATCCTTTACCTACGCCAAATTTTTCTGTTTCAACTCCTTCCTGCGAAACAAAAGTTTTATCATTTACAGATTTGTCCATTGCTAATGCAGGCATTATAACCGGTTGGAACTGGAATTTTGGCGATGGAATTATTTCAAATCTTCAAAATCCTTCTCACACCTATGCTGCTGCAGGAGTGTATACTGTTACCTTATCTGTAACAACAGATAAAAGTTGTACCAGCAATCCTTTACTTAGCAAGAACGTTACAATAAATCCGCAACCAGTTGCCGATTTCATTTTACCAGAAGTATGTCTTAGTGATGCTTTTGCACAGTTTACCGATGCTACTGTTATTGCTACCGGTTCTATAACAAACTGGGCCTGGAATTTTGGGGATCCCGGCAGTGGGCCATTAAATATTTCATCACTGCAAAATCCGCAACATGCGTATTCTTCAGTGGGTAATTATATTGTTACACTTACTGCTACAAGTAATAACGGATGCATAACTACTCTTTCAAAACCTTTTACAGTAAATGGTGATATACCTGCTGCTGATTTTACTACCCTTAATCCGGCGATACTTTGTGCTAATGATTCTGTTGCTATCAAAGATGGATCTTCGGTAAATTTTGGTAGTATTACGAAAGTTGAAATTTATTGGGATAATGTGGGAACACCAGCAGTATTTCAGACAGATGATTTTCCGGCACCGGGTAAAATATACAAGCACTTATATCCAAATTTTCAAACGCCGCTTACAAAAACATTTACTATTCGTTACAGGGCTTTTTCCGGAGCAAGCTGTGTTAATGACAGAGTAAAAGCAATTGTGGTAAATGCAGCACCTAAAATTCAATTCAGCTCTATTCCTGATATATGTCTTGATGCCGCACCTTACCAGGTTACACAGGCAGTTGAAATTGGAGCTGTTCCAGGCACTGGAGTATTCAGCGGACCCGGTATTACTTCTGCAGGTTTATTTACTCCTTCTATTGCAGGACCTGGTACTCATCGGATCAAATACACTTATACATCTGCAACAGGCAGCTGTGTAGATACATTATCGAATACAATAAAGGTATTGGAAGCTGCGGTAGCTAAGTTTACATTCTCAGCATTAGCTTGTCAGAATAGTGTAGTTGATTTTAATAGCAGTACATCAACTATTGCTGCGGGTAACGGAACTATTACCGGCTGGAATTGGGATTTTGGTGATCTTGCAAGTGGAGCCGCTAACTTATCAACTTTACAGAATCCATCTCACCTCTTTTCTTCATGGGGTTCTTATAATGTAAAACTTTACGTAACCACCAATAATGATTGTAAGAGTGCTGTAACAACATTGCCGGTTTTAGTAAATCCTATTCCAAAACCAAACTTCACTATACCTGTTAGTGCCTGCTTACCTTCAGCAAGTGTAATATTTACTAATACGTCAACGATACCAGATG
>JAYVLZ010000265.1:0-2374 GCA_043759175.1 Chitinophagaceae bacterium
GGATTGATCTCAGGGTTTACAAATTCAATCCTTCCTGTGATCTCTTTCCCATCAAAATCAGGAAGTAGCACAACTGCTGCACTGTTTCTATCTAATTGCGCCAATTGCGAAGTATATACCTGCGCCTCAGCCCAAAGGCTTGACAGATCAGCCAGTTTTACGATCGTTCCGCCTTCCATTACATAATCACCTTCCCGAATATCCAGGGTGGTAATATATCCGGATGAAGTGCTATAAAATGTGGTGGTGGGATTAGCTTTTTTGCTTTTAGCCAATTCAAGTACTTGCCCTTCAGACATACCCCACAATAACAATTTATTTTTAGCACCCTGCAAAAGCTGATCAAAGTCTATAACAGTTTCATCAGCAAATACTTTCCTTTTATCCAGGGCAAGCAGGTACTCCTGTTTAGCATTGTTTAATTCCTCACTATACAACTCATAAAGCGGAGAACCGTTTTTTACATAACCGCCCAGGTTCTTAAAATATAGTTTTTCTACTCTTCCCATCACTCTTGAACTGACAGAAGAGGATTTCATCTGGTCAAAATTTAATGTAGCAGTTAATACCAACTGGTCGCCAATTGTTCCGTTACGGATCGTATCGGTATTTACATTACCCAACTGTATCTGCAGTTCACTTAGTTTTATTTCATCTGTATTCTCCTCCTGGCTGATTGAAATTGTTGAAGCATGCTGAATAGTTTCTTTTTTGTTTTTGCATGATGTGATTAAAAAGGAAGCTATTGTTGTTATTGCTGAGTAGAAAACAAACTGTACAAGAGTGGTTAATTTTTTATTTCTTATTAAGAAATAAAAATTAACAAACAACTGTTGCCACTGAAGCAAAATAGTATTACCAAAGCCCGGTTCAAAAATATTTTTTTTCATCCCTTAATTTTTTATTTTTATAAAACCTTCGCTGTCCATTAAATACTGTGCATTTACTGCAACGGAATCTTTTTCAGTAAGACCACTCAAAACCTGTGTAAGATCTTTATAAGTGATTCCGGTATTTATTTTCTTTACTGTAAAGCCGCCTGCTGTCTTTATAAACACAACTTTATCCAGGCCCAATGAAACAACTGCATCTTTAGGCAACCAATATGCTTCTTTGTTATTACCAAATATGGTAGCCCTGACCTGGCTGCCAATGGGAATTTTTAAAACACTATTATCGAAATAAACCCTTGCTGTTAATGTTTTACTTTCTTTACGATAGAAAGGTTCGATAAAATCAATCGCTGCGCTGAAGTAGCTGTCCTGGGCGGTTTCAGGAACCACTTTGACCATGTTGCCGGTTTTTACCAGGTTCTGATTTTCACCATAAATATTCAGGATAGCCCATGCCCGGCCAGGGTCATATACTGTGAATATGGACTGGCCCTTTTGTAAATACATCCCCTCTTTTAATGAAAGCTCCTCTGTTATGAGTGAAATGTCATTCATTGTACCGGGCGTTGTATTCATGCTGTTATTACCGGTAGCTTCATGAATGTGGCCGCTGTAATTGCTGTACACCGCAATCGTTAATGATGGTTTACCTGATTGAATAATCTGCTGCACCTGCTGTGTGCTTATTCCAAGTAAGAGCAACCTTTCTTTAGCAGCCTGTATGAATGTTGTATTGGCAGGGTCGTTCTTTAAAAGAAATAATACATTTTGCTGTGCAGTCATTAATTCCGGGCTATACATATCAAGTATGCGCTGGCCCTTACTTATTTTTTGAAAGCGATGACGTACATATAGTTTTTCAATTCTTCCGGCAACTCTTGAAGAAATACTGCCTACCTGCCTTGTATCATAAGCAATATTACCCAATGCTTCTATTTCTAACTGTTCTTCTTTTTTCTGTATTGTAATAACGGATATTGATGAAATAACAAACTCATTGGTAGGTTTCAATAATGATTCCAATTCTATATCAGCGGACTTTTCACCGCCTTTTTCTTTCTTTACTAAAGCCATACCACAGATGGGGCAATTGCCGGGCTTGTCCCTTATAATTTGAGGGTGCATGGGGCAGGTGTAAATATCAGGGACTGTCTCAGCTTTGTGTGCTGCATGAGGGTCTTTGTTATTGTTACAGCTGATTGCGGCAATAACAATAAATAATATTGGTATAAATATTAGTCTGTTCATTTTTTTTCTATTAACCGGTCTATTGATACCTGCATTTTTAAAGCCTGATTTAATATTTCGGTATATTCCATTTGCGCCATGTATAAAGTTTCCCATGCATCATAGAGCATAAATAATTCTTCCGTATTCTGCTCATAACCCAACTGCATTGTTTTGTAATTATTCTTTAAGGCCGGAATAATGTTTTCATCATAAAGCTTTAATTGTTTCTTTTTCAAATCCAGTTCATTACG
>JAYVLZ010000266.1:0-7219 GCA_043759175.1 Chitinophagaceae bacterium
GAATATATTCAGGCCGCAAAAGCTTTAGGTTTAAGTAATACACGGATCATCATTAAACACATTCTGCCAAATATATTGGGGCCGTTAATGGTAATAGCAGCCAGTAATTTTGCAACTGCTATTATAGTGGAAGCCGGCCTTAGTTTTCTTGGTATTGGTGTGCAGCCACCCCAACCAAGCTGGGGACTAATGATAAAAGAAAACTATAATTTCATTATCACTCACAACCCATTACTGGCGCTGGTACCCGGCTTTGCAATAATGTTGTTAGTACTGGCTTTTAATTTATTGGGAAATGGATTAAGGGATGCGGTGGATGTTAAAAGCCCATCCTAAATCCTTCCCAAAGGGAAGGACTTCCTACTCAACAGGCGCCACTCTTACATTACGGTTAAAGCCTTCTTCTAATGAAATAAATGTTTCTGTACGCTCAATGCCTTTTATCTTTTGCAGTTCATCATGCAATACAGAGCGAAGCTGGGCAATATCTTTACAAACAATCTCAAGGAACATGCTGTAATTACCGGTGATATAATTCAACCGTACAATCTCCGGGATACTCTCAAGATCTTTTGCAACGGAATCATATAGTGAACTTTTTTCTAAATAGATGCCCACAAAGGCTGTGATATCATACCCCAACTGCCTTAGATCCACATTTAATCTTGTGCCCTTTACAATACGTAATTCCTGTAATTTTTTAATACGTACATGAATGGTTCCTCCGCTTACAAATAATTTCTTTCCAAGTTCAGCGTAGGATATCTCTGCGGTCTCCATCATTTCATGAATTATCTGAAGGTCTAATTTGTCAAGATTTAATTTGGCAGCCATATTTGGGTGTTTTTTAAACTATATTCAAATATATATACAATCTGTTGTGAAAATTCAATTGAAATTAAAAAACATCAACTTTTTAATCAGTTGGCTCATAAACTGGAAAAGGAAATACATCTTTAAAAATGTAAATCTAAAATGTTTAACAAGACAGCATATTCCAATCACACTGATTTTTAAACTCACATTGAAAACTTCTTCCATTGAGAAAAGTTCAACCATTAAAAGTGAAAGCTGGTTAATGATCGTTAATCTTTATGTATGGATGTGGGATGGATTAATGTTTATGCCAACCATCAAACCTATTTACAGGCTGACATGAAAACGAATCAAAAGCTTAGTGGTAAAGGGTACCGGGCATATTCATGCTGCTTTATGTAGTATTACTATTCGTTATTTTAGGTTGTTGAAAATGATATTGAAATTGTTTTTAGTTTTGAATAACATCTAACCATATAGTGTAAATATTAGATAATTTCCATTATTTAAAAATAATTGATAAAATTTTTTTAAAATAACGGTGTTTTATTATATATTTGTAGTCTTAAATCTGCTAACAACAGCTAAGTTCTTAAAAATTGTGGGGTGATGAAATTTTTGGCAGACATGCCCTCTTGTCTCGGGGGTGAGGATAACAGGATAAATATAGCATAGAGCCGTTCCCAGCTGAAAGGCGGGGTTCGACCAGGGTCGACCACTGAACTTTGTGCTACAACTAACTGCCTCGTGGAGGTTCGATCCCTCCCCCTACAGCCTAAAAGCCTTTGCGTTTGCAAAGGCTTTTTTATTTGTAGTTACCAGCAAATCTCCCTATTTTTTATCATTCATGAGCAGATATAGGTTGTAAAGGGAAAGTATAAAACCCATCGAGGATAAAACTATCGTAAGCCAAAATCCTACCAGCCGGTAATGAGTCAACCTTAAACGGGCTTCCAGTAATTCTTCTTTCTCTTTAATAATATCCTTTTCTTTTTGTCTCTCTTTGCCGACATGACAGTCTTTTAAAAATATTTCATACCCTCCTTTCATTATCCAGTATTTACCAAAATTTGTTATTTGTAAAGATGTATAATCTCCATTTGTATACCTGGCCAGTTTATCTTTTACTAATTGATCTGACCATGAATTAGTATGCATAAATTCTTCACTTTGTGTAGTTAAAATATGGGCGGAATAATCATAAATATCCAGTGTATCTTCATCATATACCGCTTTTAATAATTGCTGCAAATATTGCTCTTTAAGCATAAATATATAATCTTAAAAAGTGGTTGTTTTTTTATGTGGTTAATCAGGTTTTACTTTCACATACCTTTTTACATCACTTAAAGTTAATAATTATTGAGGCTAATGTTTGCTATTTGTCTATTTTATATTTTATATTTCGCTATAAGTTAAGGAAGCAGCTAAGATCACTTTATTATATTTGCCAGTAAATGGGTCAAAAAAAATTACTCCGCTTTGCTGCCATCAAAAATTTCAACAATGTACTGGAATACCCCGAAAATATGCAGGGCCAATGGGCAAAGCATTTTAATAACAGTAATCCGATTGTACTGGAACTGGCCTGTGGCAGGGGTGAGTATACGGTAGGGTTGGCAAAACTTTTTAAAGATCAAAACTTTATTGGCGTTGATATTAAAGGAAACAGGATTTATATTGGCGCTAAAAATTGTTTGGAGAATAATATCAGCAATGCTTCTTTTTTACGTACACAAATAGCAATGCTGCCTTCGTACTTCGCAAAAGCTGAGGTGAATGAAATATGGCTGACTTTTCCTGATCCTCAATTAAGAACATCCAGGGCAAAAAAGCGCCTTACTCACCCGGCATTTTTACGTCTTTACCAGCAGGTATTAATTTCAGGAGGCTTTGTACATTTAAAAACTGACTCCCCCGCTTTGTATCGGTTTACTAAACAAGTGATTGAACTTTACAACCTAACCCTTGTTGAGGAATATGACGATGTGTACGCCCAATCAAGCAACGAAGTATTAAAAATAAAAACGCATTACGAAGCACTGGACATAGCGCAAAGCAATACTATATTTTACCTGAAATTTGCACTACCAGATGAGATGCCTGATAAAGACAGTGAACTGCAGCAATTATTAAAAGAAACTGAAAAACAGGAAACGGCATGAACAAGCTGATTGAAGGAGAAGATTTTTATTACAATGAACAGGGCTACGTGGTGCTTACAGAAAAATATCATCTTGCAAAAGGATCGTGTTGTGGTAATGGCTGCAAACATTGCCCTTACAATTATATAAATGTTGCTGAACCCAAACGGAGTGAATTGGCCTCCCCAAGCCCCTCCAAAGGAGGGGTTCAAAAAACCTGCTAAAAGAAATATCTTTTCTGATATGAAAGAGAAAAAAACAATAGACACCCCTGCTCCAAAAGAATATTCTTTTTTCCAGGATGTGTATGATGTGGTAAGACAAATACCTAAGGGCAGGGTTACTTCTTATGGTGCTATCGCATCTTATCTGGGTACAAAATTATCTGCCAGAATGGTGGGATGGGCTATGAATGCTGCAGGAATGGCCAAGCCAAAAGTACCGGCGCATCGTGTAGTAAACCGGAATGGAATGCTGTCGGGAAAACATCATTTTCCCACTCCCACACAAATGGAAGAATTATTAAAGAAAGAAAAAGTAGAAGTGAAGAATGATAAGGTTGTTGATTTTGAAGAGTTATTTTGGAATCCTGCGGATGAGCTGAGCTTATAATACAATTTTAGTATCACCTTTACCGCAATCTTAAAGTCTTCATTTATCTGTTAACAGGTTTTTATGGATAAGAAAATAATCATGGGAACAATCACTTTTATCCATCATGAAAAAAACTATGCCACCATTGAGTACCTGGCCAATGGAAAGAAAAAAACCATCAATGGAAATATTGATGAAAAGGTTCAGCTGAAATTGAAAAAAACAAAGGCTATCAAAAAAGTACATTCTTTTCGAATTGGTGATGAAGTAAGTTTTGTAATTGCTCCTTCGGCAAAAGGCGACAGGATGATCGCAGACCAAATTGAATTCAGATATAACAATGCTTATTCCAATCTTTTAAACAAAGCTGAAATAGAAAATAAGTTTACCGGCTATTTAAAAAAAGTAGAAGACAATTATTTTATAAAAGAAGCAGGCAGTTATATTCTTTTCCCTTTAATATTATCTCCCTGGGAAAAAGTGCCACATGAAAGCAGGGTGAATGAACCTTTATTTTTTAAGCTGGATAATATTGACAAGCCGAATAATTTAACAGCGTCACTTTACCAAAGCGAATACATTCCTGAATACTCAACGGCTGTACGACATTTTAAAAATAAAATACCTGTCGATGCTATTGTATCTAAAGTAACTCCATATGGTATTTTTGTCAATTTTTTTAACAATAAGATACAGGCTAAAATAGCGTTGAAAAAAAACAATGCTGAAACTCCTGAGCCTGAAATAAAAACAGGTGATCCTATTAAAGTGATGATTATTTATTTAAGTCCCTTAAAGATAGTGGTGGAAAAAGCAGCATAGGAGATAGCCTTACACTTCTAATTGATTTTTGCTTTCACTTATTCCAGGCAACAGCATAATTCCCAGCAGCATTGCCCGATGAATAATTTGCAGTGTCTTAAATGTTCCTGTATTGTTTTCAGGTACCGGCATCAATTAAGAATAATATGGGCTGATCATTAAGTAAATAACTACACCCGTAACAGCAACATACAACCATAACGGCCAGATTATCCTTACCATTTTTTTATGTTTATCATATTCACCAATCAATGCTCTGTAAGCTGCAAATAAAATAAAGGGCAACGCAAGTCCTGCAAGGGGAATATGTGTGATCAGTATTAATAAATAAATGGTGCGGCTGCTGCCAGCTGCTGCTCTTTCTGCATCACTCAATCCCTTTATACCATCTGTATCTCCGTAAATTGCTTCACCGGCAAACAGGTGATGGCAGATGTACGAAACCAGGAAGAGTACGGACAATACCATGGCTGTCATCATGATCTTTTTGTGCAATGCATATTTTTGTTGTTTTACAAAATATAAACCTGCAATCAATAATACCGCTACGGTGGCATTTATCAGCGCATTTGCCTTTGCGAAAATATGTACATCAAAGGGCAGATTGACCTTGCCCGACAGGTTATATTTACCAAGGATACTAACCACAGCAAAAACGATCACCGAAAAACTTGCGATCAGCCATTTTGCTTTTGCATCATTTTTTTGAAGAGAAGGAGTAAGCATTCTTTAGTTAATAATTGATAATGGCATAATTGATAATTGAGACAGAATAACTATGATAATTTAACTCCTGCCAAACAGTTCATCTAAAAATTCTTTGAAACTTTTTTTTCTTTTTTTCTCCAGCATCAGCATTGGAATATCTCTTACCAGTCTTGCTTGTTTTACCGTATCAAATCCATCGTACCATCCCCTTACTATTCTTTCCCTATCCAGCAAAAAGAAATTTGTTGTATGAATAAAAGATGTGTCCACCGCTGAATCCGCAACATTTGCTTTTAACTCACTTAATGCAAAATCATATATCTCTTTTTTATTACCGGTAACAAACCACCAGCTGTCGTGATTAGAGGTGTAACGGTTTGCAAAATTTCTTAACTGCGTTACTGAATCATGTTCGGGATCGATACTGATAGAAATAAATTGTACAATAGTATCCTTACCGTTGGGATATGAATCCTGGAGTTTCTTCATACTTCTTGCAAGGCCCGGGCAAATGGTTGGACAACGGGTAAAGAAAAAATCGATCACCAGTATTTTTCCCCTTAAAGAATCCAGCGTTACGGTTTTACCTAACTGATTAGTAAATGTTATATTTTTTGCTGAATGCCAAACAGTATCAATACTGATCTTCCCATTTTTTTCAACAGTGGCCACACTGTCAAAAAAATAACGCCGTGGCATATGCACATTGGTATCACTATAATACTTTACCAGCAGGTAGCCTGTCATGGGCAAAATAATTGCCAGCATTAATCCCAAAATTGCTCTCTTATTCATAAAAGTATCAACTGCTGATTTAAAAAAAAACCATCAACCCGAATGAGGAAGATGGTTTAATAACAAAGTTAATTTATAAGCACTAATCTTTGGCCCCTTTCTCTTTTGCTGCAGGTGTTGTTTGTTCAGTTTTTGCAGGCGCTCCATGATACCTGTTACGCAGGGTTAGCCAACTGTTACCATCCCACAAAAATGCAATGATGAACCAGATAAATAAACATAAAGGAACAACGATTGTCATGATCAGATTCCTGATCTCATCACCAAGGTGCATAAATACAGATACAATATAAAATGCTTTGGCTAAAGACAAAATACATATTACCCCTTTTATAAAAAGTATTAAAGTATGGCTTGTTTCAGGATCTCCATACCAATGTTTAGCAATACCAAAACCAAAAAAAAGTTCTACAATAGTAATTCCAGACAAAAGCCAGAATATTTTCCATATCCTTCCGGTGCCCTCTGCGGGAGCATGTGCAAAAGTTACTTCCGGTGATGTTACTGTATGTTCACTCATAATAATTTCTCTTATAAATTAAAACAAAAATAAAAATTTAAAGAAGATAAAAACACAAAAATACAAATACCCATACCAGATCTACAAAGTGCCAGTACAATCCAGCTTTTTCAACCATTTCATAATGCCCCCTGTCATCAAAATGACCCAGCTTGGTTTTGATGTACATGATAATATTAATAACCACGCCACTGAATACATGGAAACCATGGAAACCGGTAATTCCAAAAAAGTAGCCGCCAAAAGCTATTGGTCCTGTATGGGTAACATGTAAATTGGCCGCCTGAATGGTATTAATTAATTCAGAGCTGGATAATGCTCCCATGCTATGATGGACTCCATCATGCTGCAGTGTGGATGCGATATCAACCAGTTTTTCATGTGATGTTTGCTGGAATGCTGTGATCATTGCTTCGTGTGACACATCATGCCCCCATGGATTTGATTTAACTGTTGTAGGTAAAACAGAAAGTGTTCCGTCGTTTAGTAAAGCTACATGCTCACCGGTTAATAAGTGCGTCCACTCCCAGGCCTGGCAGGCAAGAAAAGCCGCACCACCGATGATGGTCAGGATCATATATTTTTCCACACCTTTCCTGTTCATTTTATGTCCTTCATGCACTGCAAGCACCATAGTAACAGAACTTGCAATCAAAATAAAAGTCATTAAACTTACAAAAGCCAATGGAAGATCCTGGTGACCGAAGCCCGGAAATGCATTGAACACATGGTTTGGATCAGCCCAAACATTCTGGCTGAAACGAATGGTGCCGTAGCTGATAAGAAAAGCTCCAAAAGTAAAAGCATCACTCATCAAAAA
>JAYVLZ010000267.1:0-6221 GCA_043759175.1 Chitinophagaceae bacterium
ATAGCAAAAGAAAACAGAAAAAAAATGACCATCTATACAGTAAAAATTAATGAAGAGGATCCATTAAATAAACAATTAAATTTATTTGAACCATTATAAAAATATGTCAACCTATTTCAGGCATACACAGATATTCAATAATCAACTTTCAATGTTCAATAATCAATATAATGCAGGTGTATTTTCATTGAAAATTGTTTGTTGAGCATTGTATATTGAAAATTATTTTGCTTTTAATCTAAGTAAACGACATTGATTTATGTGGTATAAAAATTTATCAAATAAATTAACAGGGTGCAGGCAAAATATTTTCCAAAAACAATCTGGATCAATGCCATTATTAAGGCATGGTATTAGTAGGCATATATGGTGAATATCCGGGATGAAATAACATTTCATTCCGGCAAAATATTTTTACTCATGAAGGTAAGCCAACAAAAAAGCCATGACAAAGACCTTTTTGAAATGCTTCCACAGGCCATCGCAGCATTTAAAAAAAATATGATTCAGCCGATCTTCGGTGAAAGCAAAAACAATAAGTATATTAATGAACGGCCACCGTTAAGATCTGAATTATTTACAGAAGAACAGTTGAAACAGCACGCCAGGGCTATTTCTAAAAAACATGTGCTCATATCTGACCATCCATCAGAGCAATTGCTTAAAAGGCTGGCAGAGAATGAAAAGATACTAATGGAAGTTCATGCGATACTGACTGATGTGGTCAGCCGTAATGAAAGGGTGGTGCCTGCAGCAGAATGGCTGCTGGATAATTTTTACCTGATAGAAGAACAAATTTATTTAGGAAAAAAACATCTGCCTAAAGGATACAGCAAAGGGCTGCCCCAATTGGCAAAAGGAGAATCTGCCGGATTACCCCGTGTTTATGATATAGCTGTGGAAATTATTTCCCATAGTGACGGTCATGTTGACCTGGACAACCTTACAGGTTTCATTATTTCTTATCAAACTAATACTTTTTTAAAGATCGGGGAATTATGGGCATTTCCTATAATGCTAAGGCTGGCATTGATTGAAAACCTGCGCCGGCTATCCATACAAATGTCTATTGACATTACTAATAAATCATTAGCAGATGAATGGGCAGATAAACTGATCGCTACTGCCGAAAATGACCCCAAAAATTTAGTGTTGGTTATTGCCGATATGGCAAGATCAGAACCACCCATGGTAAGCTCTTTTGTGGCAGAGTTGATAAGGAGATTACAGGAAAAAGGTAATAGTCTTTCCTTGCCCATCAACTGGATAGAACAACAGTTGTCTGAATACGGATTAACCAGCGATGAGCTGATACAGCAGGAAAACCAGAAGCAGGCAGCAGACCAGGTATCCATGAGTAACAGCATCAGCAGTCTTCGTTTTTTAGGAAGTACTGACTGGCGTGAATTTGTTGAAAATACCAGTGTAGTAGAAAAAATATTGCAGGAAGATATTAATGGGGTGTATGGCGGGATGGATTTTTATACCAGGGATCATTACCGTCATTCAGTAGAAAAGATCGCTAAATATAGTGGCATGTCTGAAAGTGAGGTGGCATCAATGGCAATTGGATGTGCAAAAGAACAGGCAGAAAAAAATGGCGATTCACGTTTTACTCATGTTGGTTATTATCTTATCGGTAAAGGGTTATTAAAAACACAGAAGCAGGCAAAGATGAAGGCATCTAAAATAGAAACCTGCCGCAGAATCACCAACCGGTTTCCATTATCTGTATACTTCGGCAGTATTTTTATTTTAACGTTGCTCATCTGCTGGGCAATGGTTGCCAAAGCACAGGTTGATGGGTTGCATGGGTGGAAACTTTTATTGTTAGGGGTTTTATTAATGTTAGCAGTGAGTCAGCTTGGCATCTCAGTGGTAAACTGGCTGGTAACCATATTTTCAAAGCCATCCACTTTGCCCAAGATGGATTTCTCTAAAGGTATTCCGGATGAATACCGTACCATGGTGGTGATACCTTCATTGTTAACCAGTGAAACAGGTATTGATGAAATGATGGAGAATTTAGAGGTTCGGTTTTTGGCTAACAGGGATCAAAATCTTTTTTTTGCATTACTCACGGATTTTAAAGATGCAGATGCAGAAATATTGCCGGAAGACCAGCTATTGTTGGAGAATATTGAAAATAAAATTTTAGCCCTCAATAAAAAATACGACCGTACCACCAATGATATTTTTTTTCTATTTCACCGCCCACGTAAATGGAATAAAAAGGAAAATGTATGGATGGGGCATGAACGTAAACGTGGTAAGCTTTCAGAGTTGAATCATCTGATAACTGGAAAAGGAGATCATAATTTTTTATCCATCATCGGAGACGAAGCAATATATACCAGCATAAAATTTATCATTACACTGGATGCAGATACACAACTGCCCCGGGATGCTGCATGGAAGATGGTGGGCACACTGGCCCATCCATTAAATCATGCAGTTTTTTCTGAGAAGAAAAAAAGAGTTACAGACGGTTATACTATTCTGCAGCCCCGTGTTTCAAACAGTTTGCCGGATGATATCAGTTCGGTGTATGCCAAAATACATGGCAATGAACCAGGCACTGATCCTTATACCCGTGCGGTATCAGATGTGTACCAGGATTTGTTTGCCGAAGGTTCTTTTATTGGAAAAGGTATTTACAATGTGGCTGCATTTGAACAGGCATTAGATAACAGGTTTCCGGATAACCAAATCCTTAGTCATGATCTGCTGGAAAGTTGTTATGCAAGGTCGGGATTAATCACGGATGTGCAGTTGTATGAAGAATATCCTTTGCAATACATAGCTGATATGCAGCGCCGTCACAGGTGGATAAGAGGCGACTGGCAAATTGCAAGCTGGGCGCTTCCTTTTGTAAAAGGTTACGACAGGAAACTGCATAAGAATCCTGTTTCGCTGTTATCCAAATGGAAGATATTTGATAATGTAAGGCGCAGCCTTGTTCCCATTTCATTTTTGTTGTTATTTGTTTTTGGATGGGTGTTTTCTCATTCGCCCTGGTTTTGGACTACCGCTTTATTGTTGGTCATCTCCTTTTCAACCATCGTTGGGTTTGTATGGGATTTGTGCATGAAGCCAAAAGATGTAATTTTTTCACAGCATTTTATTTATTCTTTCCGGTCTGCAAAAGACCGTTTCGTACAGCTCGTCATCAATGTTACTACACTGCCTTACGAAGCATATATAAATGCAGATGCCATCCTCCGCACTTTATGGCGGATGTATATTTCCAGGAAGCATTTATTGCAATGGAATCCTTTCAGCAACGAACCGAAACAAAAATTTGTTTTTCAATCCTATGCAAAAATGTGGTTTGCTCCATTTTTTGCAGGATGCCTTTTTATCTATCTCACTTTCTATTCTCCGCTCACACTGATTTTTGCTATTCCGTTAATTGCGCTTTGGGCATTGGCTCCCTTCTTTACCTGGTTCATCAGCAGGCCGGCTGAAAGCAAACAGCTGGAAGTATCCCAATCGCAAACCATTTATTTGCGTAAGCTTGCAAGAAAGATATGGGCATTCTTTGAAACTTTTGTAACAGCAGAAGATAACTGGCTGCCGCCGGATAATTACCAGGAGCAGCCGGTGGAAAGAATTGCACACCGTACTTCACCTACTAATATCGGTATGGCTTTATTATCCAATCTTACGGCGCATGACTTTGGATACATCACCACATTACAATTAATTGAGCGTACTTCCAGCACCATCCTTACCATGCAGCGCATGGAAAAATATCGGGGGCATTTGTTTAACTGGTACGATACACAGACACTGCAACCGTTGGCTCCAAGATATATCAGCACTGTTGACAGCGGAAATTTAGCCGGCCATCTCATCACCTTAAAACAGGGGTTACTCGCCCTGCCAGACGCAGCAATTTCAGGTGCTGTTTTTTTTGAAGGTTTTACAGATACGGTGAGGATTGTGATTGAAAAAACAAACATGCCTGTTGCAGTTGCAGCATTAGAGAAACAAATAAAAGAGGTGGAAGATAACTATCCATTAGTATTGAATAATTTATTTGATACAAAAAAGTATATCGATAAACTGCTGTCTTCTTTTTCACTGCTTCTTCTGCAACTCGATTTTAAATCCTCTTCCGAAGAATACTGGTGGGCACAAAAAGCAATGATGCAGATAGTGTATGCACAAAATGAATTAACCACTTTATGTCCCTGGCTTAATCTGCCGGCTGCACCTTCAACATTTAATGAATTGTTATCATCGCTGCCGGCAGAACCAACCATCCGACAATTAAGTGCCATTGATGAAATTTTATTGCAGGAAATAGCTGTTCAAATTGCATCCGGAGATATCAATGAAGAAAAAGAATGGTTGAATAATTTAAAGAATGGTATTTCGGAATCTGCAAAAAGGGCAAGTGAAATAGTGACCACGATAGAACAGCTAACTGCAAAATGTACTGAACTGGCCGACATAGAATATGATTTTCTTTATTACAGGTCGCAGCATTTATTAACCATTGGTTACAATACAGAGGAACATAGAAAAGATAATGGATATTACGACCTGCTGGCTTCTGAAGCAAGGCTCACTACTTTTACAGCTGTTGCACAGGGCAAATTGCCACAGGAAAGTTGGTTTGCATTGGGAAGGCAATTGACTAAAATAGGTACCACACCAATTTTATTATCCTGGAGCGGTTCTATGTTTGAATACCTGATGCCATTGCTGGTAATGCCTTCTTATGAAAATACTTTATTGAATCAAACTTATAAAGCCATCATTCAAAAGCAAATTGAGTATGGTAAAAAAAGAGGCATACCATGGGGCGTTTCTGAGTCTGGATATAATATGGTGGATGCTAATCTCAATTATCAGTATAAAGCATTCGGTGTACCGGGTATCGGTTTCAAACGTGGGCTGGGAGAGGATTTGGTGATATCACCTTACTCCACCATCATGGCGCTGATGGTAGATCCGGATAGTGCTTATGATAATTTAGAATTATTAAAGGAACAGGGCTTTGAAGGCAGGTACGGTTTTTTTGAAGCGATTGATTATACCGCTTCCAGGCTGCAAAGAAAACAAACGCATGCAGTCATCAGGTCTTTCATGGCGCATCACCAGGGAATGGCATTATTATCGCTTTCTTATTTGCTGCTGAACAAACCCATGCAGCAACGTTTTATGGCCGATGTGCAGGTGAAATCTGCTTTGTTATTATTGCAGGAAAGAATACCAAGAGTAAGTACTTTCTATTCTCCGTCACTGCATGCAGGTGATGCCAGTACTGCTGGTGGAAGTGATACATTCATGAGGGTGATCAATACACCTCATACGCCGATACCGGAAGTTCAGTTGCTTTCTAATGGACGGTATCATGTAATGGTAACCAATGCCGGTGGGGGATACAGCAGGTGGAAAAATATTGCAGTTACCCGTTGGCGTGAGGATGCCACCTGCGATAACTGGGGTACTTTCTGTTATATCCGTGATGTGGAGAATGACTCCTACTGGTCATCCGCTTACCAGCCTGTTTTGCAGCAGGCAAATAATTACGAAGCGGTGTTTTCACAGGGGCGTGCAGAATTCAGGCGTACCGATCTTTCATTGGAAACACATACAGAAATTGTGGTGTCGCCGGAAGATGATATTGAATTAAGAAGGGTACATATTACCAACCGTTCCCGAAAAAAAAGAGTCATTGAAATAACAAGTTATGCGGAAGTAGTGTTGGCCAATGCCAGTTCGGATGAAGCACATCCTGCATTCAGCAATTTATTTGTACAAACAAAAATTATTGAGCAAAGGCATGCCATTGTGTGTACAAGAAGACCAAGGTCTTTAGATGAACAGCCGCCCTGGATGTTTCATTTAATGAAAGTGCACGATGCAGTAGTGGAGAATATTACTTATGAAACAGACAGGGATCAGTTTATCGGCAGGGGTAATACCATCAATACACCAAAGGTACTGCAACAAAAAAAGGCTTTAAGCGGAAGCAGCGGTTCCGTGCTTGATCCGGTTATTTCTATTCAGTATCGTATTGTTATTGAACCACAGGAAACTGCCATTGTTGATATGATTTTTGGTGTGGCTGAAACCAAAGAAGGTTGCAATATTTTGGTAGAAAAATACCAGGACAGGCACCTTACCAACAGGGTACTTGAGTTGGTATGGACACATAGCCAGGTAATACTGCGGCAGATAAACGCTACGGAAGCCGATGCACAGTT
>JAYVLZ010000268.1:0-7589 GCA_043759175.1 Chitinophagaceae bacterium
GGGGTTGGTTGGCATGGCATCATCATATAGCTTTGGTAATGTTAAGTATGCTATTTGTTTTAACTGAAAAATTAGAATATAAAAATGAATATCCTTTACTATCTGCAAGAGATGTGAGAGAAATAATTACCCGAACATATGCACAAGAAGGCAACGTTTTGGAAATTATGAATCTCCGCCATAAAAGAAGGCAAGATGATATAGATAGATACTATAGAAAAATATAGTCAATCGATTTTACAATTTCAAGTTTGTTAAAGTAGAACTAAGTTGAAAAAGTAAGTATGTTGATGACAATCCTGCTTCACCTTGCGGAGAGTCCGATGCAAACACACAAAAGCCCAGTAGCCAATACTCATCTGAGAAACATTGGTGGAGGGAAGACTTGCTGCGGAAATAATACATCATACCCATAAAAAAAGCGTACCACCACGATACGCTTTCTTATTCCAAAATTATTAAAATATTATTGAACCGCCGCCGCACCTGTTGTTACTACTGCACTTGTTTTTTAATAACAAATAAAATAGCACCTTTACCGGGCGATGACCAAACGTTTTGTGTCTGCCTGTTTACCCTCTATCCAAAGACTGTAATGATAAGTACCTGCCGCCAATGCTGCACTATTAAAATTAAATTGCCCTGCACCTTTATCAACAATCATAATTGTTTTAATTAGTTGGCCTGCTGCGTTAGTGATGGTTACTTTAGCTGAGGTAGTTGTAACAGGTACCTGGTAACGAATGATGGTATTTCCGGTTACAGGATTGGGAATATTTTGTTCAAGATAAGCAGATGCCTTAGTTGAAGTATTTCCTGTTTGGCCATTTTTTAAATCTGTTATCACCTGGCGCAAATCTGCCAGTTCCTGTTTGATTAAATTATTTTCTTCTTTCAAATTTTTATTCTCTGCATTGAGTTCCTGCATGCCTTTAATTACTATTGGGATCAATTCTATATAGTTTACTCCTTTGGTATTGATCATTTCCGTTGCTTCCTGTTGTGGGTTTAAAGTTTGTGCTGAAGCGTCACCCGGTTGTAACGGTACGGCTGGCTGGCTTACTGCTTTAGAGTTGTTTATTCTGAGTGGTGCATCCCTTACAAGATCAGGCAATACTTCTTCCAGGTCCTGGGCTAAAAGCCCATAATGGTTTCCCTTTGGCAGTTGCAACGATGCATATTTTCCATCATTACGAAACTCATAATTTTTAGGTTTCAATTTATTTATGATGCTCATGGCATCTCCAAACTCCTGTATATTTTTCTTTAAATTTTTATCGCTTGTTACATAAGCATTATACGTGTAAACATTTCCCTGGAAAACACCTGCATAAACACCACCTGCAGTTGATGATGTCTGGGCCCATAGTCCATGACCTGCACCGGAAAAAAAATAGCCACCAATATTGTTATCGCTCGTTCCATATACAGCGACACCACTGCTACTATAGCCGTAAACACCAAAACGGCCGCCGAATCCAAAAACACCATAAGTACTGCCGATGGCATAGGTGCCCATATCGGTGCCTCTGCCATAAACGCCAATACTGCCATCACCATACACACCGGTACTACCACTGCTGTAGCCCTGAACACCATAAGAAAACCCGGTACCATACACACCAGTACCAGAACTGAGACTGCTGCCATAAATACCATAATTACTGCCACTGCCATACACACCGGTGCCTGCACTATTGTAACTAAAAATACCACCATTACCAACATTAAGAACGTTACTGATATAAGCACCGCCCACTACATGTAAATTGAAAGAAGAAGCAGTGGTTAATCCAATTGCTACTTTTCCTGCAACGTATAAACCATTGGCTGGTGGATTTATATTAGCACCAATGGAAACGCCACCTGCACTGTGCACCAGTAATTTTGTTGAACCGTTTACCTGTGCCCTCAATGCATCTGAGCCGGCAGCACTGTTTATATTTAACCGGGCATTTGGTGTAGTGGTACCAATACCAACCAGGCCTGCAGTGGTAATCCGCATGCGTTCCAGGTTATTGGTAAAAATGCCTAAATTAATAGCATTGGTAGTACCAAATTTAGATGCAGCAGTAGCATTGCTGTTACCGGCAAGGCTCCAGTAAGGAGCAATATTCTGGGCCATTATTCTGGAAGAATTGAATAAAGCAGCAACTATGATTACTGCGGAGAAAACAGCTAAACTTTTTTTCATGATTGTAAATTTAAAAGTGAGGGATCGTTTTTATAAAAACAACTTATAAAAATAGATTTGCATGATGTTAGATACAAGGCATATTGATTTACCGGTGGGATATTTTGATTAGGCGGAGCTAAATCTTCATTACAGAAATTCCATATCAGCGGCAGAACTCCATCCTGTTAATGCTATGTGCTTTCATTGGAGAAAAAATATAAAAAGAAGCTGATGGTGTAAAGGGAATAAATTTTGGTTGTCAATTTTTCTTATCTGTTAAACAATATCTTTAAATAAAAAAGCGGGTTCATAAACTTTTTCCTGATGTCCACATTCTCAAACATACAACTGATGGTTTCTCTTAGTTCCTTACTGCGGCTGGCTTTGCCAACCACAAAATTAAACAGCCCTGGCTTACTGCTGAGTAGCTGCAGGTAATGACTAAGCTTCAGTTCTGTCCATAATTTTTCATACAGGTCATTATCATACTGCTGTAAAAAATCAGCAGAAAAATTATTGGCGTCCAGTGCTTTTTTAATAATTCTTGCAGACACTAAACCGGATACCATGGCGTTGCCAATTCCTTCTCCGGTAAACGGATCAATCAGTGAACCTGCATCACCGGTTAATAAAAAACGATTACCACTGAGGGTTCTTTTTTTAGAACCAAGCGGCAATCCCCATCCTTCAATGTTCCCTTCCATTACCGCATTTGCAAAACGATCTTTTATATTCGGATGCGATTGGATAGCATCCTGCATCAATTGTTTCAGGTTTATCTTTTTTGCTGACACAGATTTACTCAGCATGCCTACTCCTACATTGGCTGCACCATTTGCCAATGGAAATATCCATAAGTAACCAGGCTGTAATTCTTTTAAAAAATGCAGCTCAATAAAATTTTTTTCATGCAGGCCTGATACATTTTGATAATAAGCCCGGATGCCTGCACTGTAATGAGCAGGCTCCATTGAATGATGTGCCATCTTCTTTGCCACCATACTGCTGCGGCCTTCTGCACCCACAATCATTTGGGCGAAAATTTTTTTCTGCTCTCCATGCTGTTTGATGGTCACTATCAATCCATCATCTGCTGGTTCAATATTCTCCAGCAAAGCAGCGGTAAGGAAGGCTGCATATTGTGGATCAATTAACCCCGTCAGTGAATTGTCAAAATCAATACGCCTGCTTACAAATCCGGGCGGTTCGGCGGTTTCATTATTATTTAATTGAAAAGGAATATCAAGGCAGGTATTATCAGGTGCAATAAATTGAATACCGGAACAAACCACTGCTTTGTTTTTATCACCCAGAAATTGTTGCTGCCAGTCAGCAGTCATTCGCTTTAACATGCCTGCCGATTTTCCACTCATGGCATCGCCACAAATCTTGTCACGGGGAAACACTGCTTTATCAATAATGAGGTGCCTTATTTTTTCCTTTGCCAAAAAAACAGAAGTGCTGACGCCAGCAGGCCCGGCACCTGCTATTAATATGTCTGTTGTATAATGATATGAATGATTCAATGGATGGTTAGTTTAAAAACGAAGTGAAGATAATGGAACAGTATCAAAAAGAAATTATCAATAAAATATTTATCCAGGCATGCAGCTTTATAAAAAAAGAGATATAAACGGACAGGAAGAAATACACTCAATTATATAATTTAATGATGATGGTATTGTACATTTAAAGCTGGTATCAGTCGATCAACAACTGGAAATGTAGAAAAATAAAACCAGGGAATAAGTAGGATGATAAAATAAAATTATTGAATCATTTAGAGATACCATAGGATTTAATGACTGTCCTGATATAATTATTAAAAAAAAAAGAATGAAAGAATTTCCCCTTACAAAAGCATTGAAACAAAAAATATTACCAGCCATTACATTTGATGCAATCGAAAATGCATTGCCTGTGGCAGAGGCATTATTAAAAGCAGGATTAAATGTACTGGAAATTCCATTCAGAACTATAGTAGCAGAAAAAGCTGTGTCAATGATCAGAAAAGAATTTCCTGAAATGAATGTTGGCGCAGGCACGATACTCAACACGGTTCAGTTACACAGGGCTGTTGATGCAGGAGCTCAGTTTGGTTTAAGTCCCGGGTTTAATAAAACGGTTTGTGATGAAGTAAGATTGATCGGCTTTCCATTCATTCCTGGTGTGATGACGCCTTCTGAAATAGAATTGGCCCATGAACACGGATACGCTATTCAAAAATTATTTCCTGCCGGACAATTGGGTGGAGTGTCTTTTTTAAAAGCACTGCAGGGCCCTTATGATCAATTGAAAATAAAATTTATACCAATGGGTGGTGTAAGTATGGAAAACATAAAGGAATATTCAAAGCTCAAAAATGTAATAGCAGTTGGTGGCAGCTGGATGGTAACAAAAGAATTAATGGCAGCTAAAAATTTTAAAGCAATTAAAAATAATGTAGCTGCTGCATTGGCAGCTGTAAAATAATTAAGAGAAATGACAAAGGAAGGACACGACTGGAGAAACTCTTTGTGGTATCATGAAGATGGAAGTGGGGCGGAATGGTAATTACTTTAATCTAAACTACTAAACTTTCTAAACTCCTAACCCTCTAAACTTTCTAAACTCCTAAACGATTAAAATTGCTTGCTTATGAATAATAATATTGCTGCTACAAGGGTAAGGTATTCCATACTGGCCGCAGTATTTGTGAATGTTGTCATCAACTACATGGACCGCAGTAATATTTCTGTTGCAGGTTCCATCATCAGTAAAGAATTACATCTTGATTCAGTAAAGATGGGCTATGTGTTTTCTGCATTTGGCTGGACCTATGCTTCCTTGCAGATACCCGGCGGTATTCTGGCAGACCGTTATGGGATAAGATTATTATATACCATCACTTTAATTATTTGGTCATTGGCAACAATAGGTTTGGGATTTGTTACAGGGTTTTTAGCATTGATGATATTACGTGTTTTGATTGGTGCATTTGAAGCGCCATCCTATCCAATGAACAACCGCATTGTTACCAGTTGGTTTCCTGATAATGAAAGGGCGTCTGCCATTGCCATGTACACATCCGGGCAATTTATCGGGCTTGCTTTTTTAACACCGGCACTTACATTTATACAGGTGTACGCAGGCTGGCGTGGTTTGTTTTTTATCACTGGTATTATTGGTGTGCTATGGGGAATTGCCTGGTATTTTTTATACCGTTCTCCAACGGAACATCGGGCAATAAATGAAGCAGAGTTGGATCATATAGAAAAAGGTGGTGGATTGATAAACAGAAAAAAAGATAATAACGGAGAACAAAAAAAATTTGAATGGAAGCATCTCGGTGTTGTTCTTTCCAAACAAAAATTGTGGGGCATTTATCTCGGGCAGTTTTGCCTTGGCGGCACCCTGTTATTTTTTCTAACCTGGTTTCCAAAATATTTGGTTGAATACAGAAAGATGGATTTTATTAAATCAGGGATGTATGCGTCCATTCCTTTCCTGTGTGCATTTGCTGGAGTGTTGTTCTCCGGTTTTTTATCAGATTATTTAGTGAAAAAGAAAGTGTCTTCCGGCATTGCAAGAAAAGCACCGGTGGTAATTGGTTTGTTGTTGTCTGTTTCCATCATCGGTGCCAATTATGTTACTGATCCGAAGTGGGTGATATTTTTTATGTCGCTGGCTTTTTTTGGAAACGGGTTAGCATCCATCACCTGGGTGTTTGTTTCATTGCTGGCACCAAAAAATTTATTGGGACTTACAGGAGGTACTTTTAATTTTATTGGTGGGCTGGCAGCGATCATTGTTCCCATTGCAATTGGCTACCTCGTAAAAGGCGGAGATTTTTCCCCTGCATTGATATTTGTGGGTTGCCTTGCCTTTACCGGCGCAATGAGTTATATTTTTTTAGTAGGAAAAGTAGAAAGGATAACAATTGATTAATTCAATATGGTAAAACAAATTTTAAGTTGTGATTGGGGTACTACATCTTTCCGCCTGAGGCTAATAAATGCGGAGAATGCGGTTATAATTGCTGAAATAACTGAAGGCAAAGGGATTGCGGCTGTCTATCGTGATTGGATACAAAGTGGCCTGCCGGAAAATGAGAGGACAAATTTCTACAAAAGTATTCTGCAAACACACATTGATAAATTTACTGAAAGCGAACTGGCAGGAGTGCCGTTGATCATTTCAGGTATGGCTTCTTCCACTATAGGAATTACAGAACTTCCTTACAGCGATTGCCCTTTTAAAATTAATGCAGAAAGTTTGCAGGTAATGAAATTGGATTGCAAAGAAAATTTTAGACATGATATATTGCTTGTGTCTGGTTTAAAAACTGATAATGATGTAATGCGTGGGGAAGAAACCATGCTGCTTGGCTGTGAAACAGATGAAGAACAAGTGATTATTTTTCCCGGAACACATTCTAAACATGTAACAATAAAAAACAGGCTTTGTGTTAATTTTAAAACATACATGACGGGTGAAGTATTTGAATTATTGGCTACCGAAAGTATCTTATCAAAATCAGTTGTAAAAAATAAAAGTGACCGGTTCAACAATATTTTTGAAGCTGCGATACACCAGGCTGCAGCAGGCAATTTACTGAACACTGTTTTTCATGTAAGAACAAACCAATTGTTTAAAAAATTATCGGCAGAACAAAATTATCATTACCTCAGTGGATTATTAATCGGTACAGAATTAAAAGATATGGTGACTGCTGATAAGAAAATTCAACTGGTTTGCAACAGGCAATTGGCGGAACCTTATTTACTGGCTTTAAAAATATTGAAAGGAAGTAGTGAAGTAAAATATAGTAATGCAGACGAAGCGTTAATTAAGGGACATTGTAAACTGACAGATATTTTATTAAAGTAAGAGGAGAATAATAAGCGTATGAAATATTTAAAAATTACTGTTGCGTTAATAATTTTTTTTAAATTAAGCATTTAGTTCGCAAATTGTTATTGTTTATTGTACAGGGAGCATTGTCTTTTTTGCTCTCACCAGTACCTGGATAAGCCGCCTCTTTTTCTACGGTCCCGCCAAAGGCGGGATTGAAAAAATGCGAAGCATATTTTTTCAAAGTAGAAAAAGCAGCGGCGTTCCAGTTACGCAGCCCGCCGGCTGTGGAGGCAAAAACCACTAAATTTATAAGAGCTAACCTTGCAGCAAAAGGATTGCGAACTAAATGCCTAATCTTATAATTTTTTTAAATAATTGATTTGCTATACTCGATTTATTACTACCTTTTCAAGCCTGATCGCCGAAATAAAATAATCAATTTCTAAATAAACAAACATATGCCGCAAAAGAAAATTCTCCTGGATGAATCTGAGATGCCGCAACATTGGTACAACATCGTTGCAGACATGCCAAACAAGCCCTTGCCACCCTTACATCCCGGCACCAAACAGCCAAT
>JAYVLZ010000269.1:0-5617 GCA_043759175.1 Chitinophagaceae bacterium
CCTCACTATTACTACCATCCAGTCAAACATTACCTGGGAAGACAAAGCCGCTAACCTGCGGATGTTTGAAGATAAGATCAACGCAATAGAAGAAAGAACTGAAGTGGTAGTGTTACCAGAAATGTTCAGCACAGGCTTTACCATGCAGCCGCAATTATTTGCAGAATCAATGTCCGTCCGTTCCGGTTCGGACGGGGAAGGTGAAACAATAGACTGGATGAGAAAGGTGGCGATTGATAAAAAGATCATACTCACAGGAAGCATCATTATAAAAGAAGAAGATAAATTCTATAACCGGCTTATCTGGATGTTGCCAAACGGCGATCTTGGTTTTTACAATAAACGTCATTTGTTTGCTTATGCAGGAGAAGACAACCATTACAGCGCAGGAAATAAAAGATTGATAGCATCAGTTAAAGGATGGAAGATTAATTTGCAGATATGTTATGATCTTCGTTTCCCTGTTTGGGCAAGACAGTCTCCCTCACATGCTGGCAGGGATGAAAAGACGGGGCCAGAATACGATGTACTGATCTATGTTGCCAACTGGCCCGAAAGAAGAAGCCATGCCTGGAAAACATTATTGTGTGCAAGAGCGATAGAAAACCAATGCTATGTAATAGGTGTAAACCGGGTGGGTGCCGATGGCAATAATATTTATCATAGTGGCAACAGCCTGGTGATAGATCCGCTGGGAGAAGTATTGTATCATAAAGCCGAAGATGAAGATACTTTTACTATCACATTGGAAAGAGAAAGACTAAATGAAGTAAGAACAAAATTTCCTTTCTGGAAAGATGCTGATCATTTCAATATCGGCGGGTAACAGTTATTATTTATTTTCTTTGATCATCTCTTTTACAATAATCATCTTCCTGTCTAATCCCTGTTTTACTGCTTCAGCAATGGGTGGTATATAAATATCTGGTGGCACACCTCTTCCATCTTTTACTACATGATTATACTGAACCAGTCTGAACACGGGAAGGCGTACACGAAGTTTGGTGATTGGTAAAATAATATCCGGAATCATAATACCATTGTTACCATGCCAGCCACCTCCGGCATCTTCTCCCACCAGTGTTACATTTTCTTGCCCTTTCACCAAATTACAAAACAAAGTAGAAGCAGAGAAAGTTGGACCATTGATCAGCACATATACTTTGCCATCAAAATGATTATTGGTTTTGGGCTGATACATTTTTCTTTCATAAAAAACAAAATGGTAATGATCGTCTACCTTTTTCTTTTTAGTAAGAAATAATAAACCCATGTTGGTCAGCCATCCCTGTTTGATATACTTTGTATAAGGTGATAACGATTTTGAAATTGAAAAAGCAGTATCCGTCACCCTGAAAGGTTTATTACGGATATATTTTGTGAACAGGCTGCTCATATTTATTTCACCTCCCCCGTTGCTTCTCAAATCAATGATTAAATTCTTTATTTCCTGCTGCCTGATTTTTTTAAATGATCTTTTTATAAACGAACGGAGGTGTCTTCCACCGCCGTTGGCGAATGTATTGATAGTAATGATGGCGGTATTGATAGTGCTGTCAATAACCATAGAACGGGCATTTTCTCTTCGCTCTTTTTTTAACTGCCGCCTGGGTATTTTATGAACATGCTCTGCTCCCTTTTTCTTTGCAGTATCTTTTACCGGCATCCACATTGGTATTAAAATATTTTTTTCATTTCCGGTACTATCTGTATAGCCTACCCTGTAATTTTTATAAATGCCAAAAATGTTCCTGTGAAAATAGGGAAAGTTGCTGCTGATACGGATATAGTTTACATTCTCTGCATATCCATCTGTTGGCAGGTATTGAAATAGTTGTTGTATCAATTCATGATTGCGGATATTATTGACAGATGTAATTAGCGTACCGGGTTTTATTAATGAATCCTTCCGGAGAAGATTGCCAGTTACGATCATGGTATCTCCCCACACTTTAAAAAAAAGTGGAAAGGAAGGAATGGTTTTATTGCGGATGTATTTACCCCAGTTTTTACTCATACCAAAAGTGGTATGGCCGCAGTGAATTTTTTGAGTAAGCGGAGCCAGTATCTTCCAGCCAAACTGCAGCTCCGTCATGCTATCCGCTATATTATTATACAGGCTGTCAAAATAAAAATCCATGCTGTCTTTTGGTGTGTACCAATAAAGCGAAGGATGTTTTTGTTCCAGGATATTTCTCAGCAAAGTGTAATCCTGCTGTAATTCCTGGCGTGGAAATTTTTTATCAGGACTGTAATTTTTACTGCTGATTGCACAGGAACAAAAACTATATATTAAAATGAAGAATAGATAAGAACGAACCATAGGCCTGTGAGAATATCAATATTGAATTGTGAAGGTAAGGTGGGATTTTTAAAATGGATTATTGTTATTTAATAAAGGTTATAGCAGAAGAAATCAATAATGTTTCGGATTTCTTTTTGTATGTCTTATACGAATAATACGAATCTCATTTCTTTTAAAGCGATACGATACTCTGTAATGATATAATTCAAAGGCTCTGAAACTTCCATCATTATTTAATTTGTATTTATCAGGAGAAAATTTTTCAGGGTGGTAAGTCAGAATATTTATTTCAGCAAGGATTTTATTTTTAATTTTTGCTGCATTCTGTAAAGAATCTTTTTCAATATATTCAATGGCTTTTATTAGCTGATTAAGAGCCCTTTTATTCCATTTAATTATTAAGGGCATCATTTATTTTTGCTGAAGTATTTTACCACATCTTCATGTAATATAAAATCACCAGCTTCTATTTCTGCATCAGCTTGCTCCAGTTCTTTTGTGTATTCTTCCAGCGTTTGTGGATAAGCATCTTCTTTACGGGAGCTTAAAAATTTTCTAAGCATTTGTAAAATTGTTTCTTGTTCTGTAATATTTAGTTGATTAAAATAATCAAGCATTTGTTGAGATGCGGCTGACATATATTATAATTTAGCTACAGTAAATTTAATAAGAATTTTTGAAGTGGATATTTATTCCCGGCCTATCGGAATATAACCCTACTCTTAACTTCGCAATATTTCTAAATGTAATTATCATTATCAGCTTTTCATATGATTCCACCCCTGCGCCACCAGCTCATGTTTGTTGCCACCCCTGGTAATGATATGGTTGCCTTCTTCCGGTGCAGTCATATATCCTACAATACTGATCTGGTCATTCAGTAGTATTTTTTCATAATCAGCCTGCGCTACGGTGAACAATAATTCATAATCTTCGCCACCACTTAAGGCACAAGCTGTAGGATCCAGTTCTAATTTGTAAGCAAATTGTTTGGCATCATCATATACCGGTATTTTATCTTCATAAATAACACAGCCCAGGTTACTCTGTTTGCAAATATGCAACGCTTCACTACTCAAACCATCACTTATATCAATCATGGCGGTCGGTACTATTTCACTGTCACTTAAAAATTCAATGATGTCTTTTCTTGCTTCTGGCTTCAACATGCGGCCAACAATATACGCCTGGTCTTCCAAATCAGGTTGGGCCCCAGTTTCTGCAAAAATTCTTTTCTCTCTTTCTAAAATTGTCAATCCTAAAAATGCACCACCCAAAAATCCACTCACACAAAGCAGGTCGCCTTTTTGTGCAGTACTTCTTTTTACAAATTTATCTGGCGTCACTTCGCCAATAGCCGTAACAGAAATGATCATTCCTTTTTGTGATGAAGTGGTATCACCACCAATAAGGTCCACGCCATATTTTTCGCAGGCTGCATAAACACCTTCATAAAATTCATCCATCGACTCCAGGCTAAACCTGTTGCTAAATGCAATACTCAAAGTTATTTGGGTAGGCGTTGCATTCATGGCATACACATCACTAAGGTTTACGATCACACTTTTATATCCCAAATGTTTCATCGGTGTGTACATCAAATCAAAGTGAATACCTTCTATCAGCATATCAGTAGTGATCACTGTTTGCTTGCCAAAATGATCTATCACTGCAGCATCATCTCCCACACTCAATATGGTGGAAGCATTCCTGGTTTCATTGTTTTGAGTAAGATGATCTATTAAACCAAACTCACCTAAAGAAGATATTTCAGTTCTTGATTCGCTCATTTAAATATGATTTTTAAAATGCAATAGTACATTATTGTTATAAGTTTTTTCCGTTAATGATCTCCAGCATTTCATCATGTATCAAACCATTCGTTGCCAAAATGCCTGGTTGATAAACTGAATAAAGATCACCCTTAAAATCAGTTACTTTTCCACCAGCCTCCTCTACTATTAAAAATCCTGCAGCACTGTCCCAGGCCTGTAACTTGTGTTCATAAAATCCATCAAACCGGCCGGCAGCTACCCAGCATAAATCTATTGCAGCACTGCCCAGTCTTCTTACCGGCACACCTTTACGTATCAATTTTTCAAATACCTGCAAAGGTCCATTGGGTGTATCTAAATAGGTATATGGAAATCCTGTTACAAGGCAACTGTCTACCACTTTTGTTTTAGCGGAAACAGACAATTTTTTATCATTCAGCGAAGCTCCAAATCCTTTTTGGGCAAAAAAGAATTCATTCATTAAGGGGTTATATACCGCACCCATGATTATTTTTCCATCATGCTCCAAACCAATACTTACACAGCAAATAGGAATGCCGTTTGCAAAATTAATAGTGCCGTCAATGGGATCAATGATCCATTTGTATTCACTGTCCATCTTTATTTCACCAGCTTCTTCACTCAAAATAAAATGCCCCGGGAAATCATTTTTTATAACATCAAAAATGGCTTTTTCAGATGCATGGTCTGCCTCTGTTACAGGATTATTGATTCCTTCTTTATTGGTGATCTTAAATTCACCATTGAAGAAACGTTGCAGTTCTTTTGCCCCTGCTTCTGTTGCTTTCAGCAATGTATTTTTAAACATGGCGCAAAGATAAGAAAGCCCCCTATCCCCCGAAGGGAGAGTTTTAGGGACTTTATAAATGGCAGAAAACCGCTGTTTGAATATTAAAAAAGTTTCAATCAACTTAAACTACAGAAAGTCCCCCTTTAGGGGATAGGGGCTTACCCATTCAAACTTCCCATCATCTGTTCCGGATAACGAAGGCCTGCTGCTGCATCCTTTGGAAAAATTTCGTCAATGGCCATTAACTCTTCTGCACTTAAATGGATATTGACAGCGCCGGCGTTTTCTTCCAGGTATTTAATTCTTTTGGTGCCCGGAATAGGAAAAATATAATCTCCCTGGGCCATTACCCAGGCTAATGCCAGCTGGGATGGGGTGCAGTTTTTCTTATCAGCCAGTTCCTTTATTTTTTCAACCAGTTGCAAATTCTTTTTAAAATTTGCTCCCTGGAACCGTGGAGAAAAGTGCCTGTAATCTGTTGCATCAAAATCATTCTCTGTTTTAATCTGGCCTGTTAAAAAACCTCTTCCAAGAGGACTGTATGGTACAAACGCCACACCCAGTTCTTTACAGGCTGGCAACACTTCATCCTCAGGATCCTTTGTCCATAATGAATATTCACTTTGCACTGCAGTGATGGGATATACCCTGTGAGCCTTATGCAGGGTGGCAGCAGAAACTTCTGATAACCCAATACCTTTTATTTTTCCTTCCTTTACTAATTCA
>JAYVLZ010000270.1:0-4157 GCA_043759175.1 Chitinophagaceae bacterium
TAAATATTTGCTGTATGATAAAGGCCTGAGTGTAACTGAAGTATCCTCCTCTCTAGGTTACTCTTCGATATCTCATTTTAGCACAGCTTTTAAAAAACACACAGGTATTAAGCCTTGTGAGTTGCTGCTGCACTAATAATCAAATAGCCTGCCCGGGAATTATATTTTTTCATGAGTTTTATTTGTATAGAGTTTTATTTATAAGCAAATTAGAGGCCTTGTGTCTGCTCATTTTCTAACATTAAAATCATTATCTTCGCCCACTATCCATATCTCTCAATAATTTATTGATAGTTAATGAAGTGATTTTTAAGATTGTGAACCATTTTCAAAACAAAAAATTTCAATGGAGCCAAACATAATTTCCATCATCGTTGGAGTAGCAGCACTGCTTATAGGTGCTGTGCTGGGCAAATTATTATTTGCCAAAAACACAAAAAATCAAGTTGAAGAAGCACAATTACAGGCCCAAAGCATTTTAAAAGAAGCGGAACTAAGATCGGAGACTTTAAAGAAAGAAAAAGAGCTGGAAGCAAAGGAAAAGTTTGTGCAAATGAAAAGCGCTCATGACCGTGAAGTAATGCAGCGTAATCAAAAAATTGTTGATTCTGAAAACCGCATTAAGCAAAAAGAACAAAGTATCAATCAAAAGGAAGGCAACTTAGATAAGCAGATCAAAGAAAACGAAGCAATCAAAGAAACCCTTAACCGCCAGATTGAAGTAGTAAACACCAAGCGTACAGAACTGGAAAAACACCAGGAAGAACACATACGCCGCCTTGAAAAAGTAGCAGGTCTATCTGCTGAAGATGCAAAAGCTCAATTAATTGAAGGTTTAAAACAAGAGGCCCAAACAAAAGCTATTGCCATACAGCAGGAAATAATAGAAGAAGCCAAGTTAAAAGCCAATAAAGAAGCCCGTAAAATTGTAATTCAAACTATCCAGCGTACAGCAGCAGAGCAGGCAATAGAAAATTCTATTACAGTATTCAACCTTGAAAGTGACGAAATAAAAGGATCTATCATCGGGAGGGAAGGCCGTAATATCAGGGCTATTGAAGCTGCTACTGGTGTGGATTTGATTGTAGATGATACCCCCGAAGCTATCGTATTATCTTCGTTTGATCCATTGAGAAGGGAAATTGCCCGTTTGTCTTTACAAAGACTGGTGGCTGATGGCCGTATCCATCCTGCCCGTATTGAAGAGGTAGTTGAAAAAACCAAGCGCCAACTCGATGACCAGGTAATGGAAATCGGTGAACGTACGGCAATGGAATTAGGCGTTCATGGATTACACAAAGAATTGATAAGAATGGTGGGTCGTATGCGTTTTCGTTCTTCCTATGGTCAAAATTTATTAATGCACAGCAGGGAAACTGCCAATCTATGTGCTATCATGGCAGCTGAATTAGGTCTCAATCCAAAGCTTGCCAAACGGGCCGGTTTGTTGCATGATATTGGCAAAGTGCCAGACGAAGAAACTGAATTAAGCCATGCATTACTTGGAGCTAAACTGGCTGAAAAATATGGTGAAAATCCTGCAGTAGTGAATGCTATCGGGGCTCACCACGATGAAATGGAAATGCAGTATGTTATTTCACCAATCATACAGGCTTGCGATGCCATCAGTGGTGCAAGGCCGGGTGCAAGGCGTGAAATAATGCAGCAATATATTCAACGTATTAAAGACCTGGAAAATCTTGCACAGGCTTACCAGGGAGTTGAAAAAGCTTACGCAATACAGGCTGGAAGAGAACTGAGGGTAATTGTGGAAGCTGATAAAGTAAGTGATGCAGACAGCGATAAACTTAGTTTTGAAATAGCCCAAAAAATACAAACAGAAATGACCTTTCCCGGTCAGATTAAAGTAACTGTCATCAGGGAGAAAAGAGCTGTAAACATTGCCAGGTAAAAAATATAGACGTTGATTGTGATCAATTGAATATTTTCCCCTACTTTTGCTCTCTGAAAAATTTTAGATTATGAATGCTGTAAATTTTGTACACGAGCAACTAACAAGTAAGCCAGCTTTGCCATCATTTAAGGCAGGTGATAACATTACTGTGAACTATAAAATTGTTGAGGGTGCCAAAGAGCGTATCCAGAGTTTTAAAGGTGATGTAATAAAGCGCCAGGGTGATGGAGCTACTGCTAGTTTCACCGTTCGTAAAATGAGCGATGGTGTAGGTGTGGAGCGTTTGTTTCCGTTTTATTCTCCAAACATTGAAAGTATTGTTTTAAATAAGGTTGGTAAAGTACGCCGTTCTAAACTGTTTTACCTAAGGAGCCGGAGCGGTAAAAGTGCCCGTATCCAGGAAAAAAGAATGGCTGTTGCATCTGGAAAATAAATTATTTTTAAAATATATTCAAAAGCGGAAACTATACAGTTGCCGCTTTTTTTGTTTTAATGGGATCATGCCCTGCCAGGTTGGAATGATAATTGCAAACCTTAATAACAACCTTGTGAAAAAAAACGTTTCTTTCAGAACCTGCTAATTTTTTAATTAAACCGTACAACTATGAAAAAAGTATTATCCCCATTATTACTGGCTGTTACTTTCTTACTGCTCCTTATGTCCTGCTCAAGAGGAATTACCATTAATGAAGCTGCCAACGGCAAGGCCAAATGTGGCAGGTATATTAAGTAAGCGTAATATTCATTCCCCCGGATTAACATTTAAACAACTCAATTTTTTGGCAATAAAGATGAAGTTTCGTTAAGAATTAGTTTATCTTTACTCTCTAATTTTATTATTATGCTAATCTCATCATTTTTAGGATCAGTATTCCTGCTGGGTTTGCCGGGTGGATCTGAATGGATAGTAATTGTCCTGGTTGCATTGCTTTTTTTTGGTGGTAAAAAAATACCGGAACTGATGAAAGGTATTGGCAAAGGAATGAGAGAATTTAAAGATGCCAAAGAAAATATAAAAAGTGAGATAGAAGAAGGCATGAAGGAGAAAGATAAAGATGAGGAATTAAGAGAATTGAGAAAGCAATTGCAGGAAAAGCAGGCCCAGGAATTACCAAAGTAAATCCTTTATATATCTAAACATTTTTCGGCTGAAGCGGATGATAATATATCAATCGCTCCAGCCGATTTTATGATTAACAACCACCAAAACAACGATAGTTTGTTTACTACAATCAACGAATATCAACAAGCGCTTGATTCCGGATCTGCATTTTGTGTGGATATGGTAAAGACTTATCTTGAAAAGATAAAAAAATTTGAGAGGCTAAATGCTTTTACAGAAGTGTATGCTGAAGAGGCACTTGAAAGAGCAGCTTTATTAGATGCTGAAAGGATGGCAGGAAAAAAACCTGGAAAATTACATGGCGTGGTATTGGCTTTGAAGGACGTAATTTGTTATAAGGGCCACAAAGCAACAGCAGCATCCAAAATTTTAGATGGTTATGTAGCTGTGTATAATGCTACCTCAGTACAAAGACTACTGGATGAAGATGCCATTATTATTGGCAGCTGTAATTGCGATGAATTTGCCATGGGAAGCACCAATGAAAATTCCTTTTACGGAAATGTATTGAATGCACTGGATGAAAGTAAAGTTCCGGGTGGCTCCTCAGGAGGTAGTGCTGTGGCCGTTCAGGCTGGCTTATGTATGGTAAGCTTGGGAAGCGATACAGGTGGGTCTGTAAGGCAACCTGCAGATTTTTGTGGAATTGTTGGCCTAAAACCAACTTACGGCCGTATATCAAGATATGGTTTGATTGCTTACGCTTCTTCATTTGACCAGATTGGTGTTTTCGCAAATAATATAAACGATGTTTCTCTTGTATTGGAAGTAATAGCTGGTGCTGATGAATTCGACAGTACTTCATTACAACAACCTGTTCCCGCTTACAATAAAGAACTGCAAAATAAATCTTCAGAAACTGAATCAAAAAAATACCGCATTGCATATTTTGATGAAGCCATCAATCATCCATCTTTAGATGAAGAAATTGCAGATGGTATCAAAGGCTTGATTGCACAATTAAAACAAGACAATCACATTGTTGAGCCTGTTCCATTTGATCTGCTGGACTATATAGTACCTGCTTATTACGTGTTAACTACAGCAGAAGCAAGTTCTAACCTAAGCAGATTTGATGGTATTCGGTATGGTCATGTAACAAAAGAAAAGCCTGCTGAC
>JAYVLZ010000271.1:0-16601 GCA_043759175.1 Chitinophagaceae bacterium
ACCGACAAGACCTCCTACAATGGTGGTGAAACTATTTGGTTTAAAGCTTATTTAACTGCTGATAATTTACCGGCGCCAATGAGTAAAACAGTGTATGCAGAATTACTGAATGAGAAAGGTGCCATCCTTCAGCGGAAAATGATGCCGGTGATTTTAGCCGGTGCTTCTTCTGATTTTATTTTGCCCGATTCATTACCTGAAAGCCGTTTATTCATCCGTGCATATACCAGATGGATGCTTAATTTTGATTCCTCTCTTTTATGTGTGAAACCGATTCATATCATACCCAAAAAAAGCATAGCCAAAAAATTAACGGCCTCCACTTACAATATTAGTTTTTTTCCTGAAGGCGGGGACCTTGTTGAAAAAGTTTTATCACATGTGGCTTTTAAAGCTACCGACCAGGATGGAACACCCATTTCAGTAAAAGGCGATATCGTAAATAACAGCAACAAACCCATCTGCTCATTTGCATCTGTGCATGATGGTATGGGTTCTTTTGTATTGGTGCCGCTGCCTGGAGAAACTTATAAAGCAACCTGGAAAGATAAAAATGGTTTGCAGCATACCACAAATTTACCTGCTGCTAAAAAAGATGGTGTGGTATTAAGCATTGGCTATCCTGATAACCAGTTGCATTATTCGCTTACAAGACCGGATACTACAAGCCCAGAAAATATGCGTTTTACGGTGATAGCACAGTCGCAGCAGCGGTTGATGTATAGCGCCCAGATTAACCTGGTAAAGAAGCCTGGCGTAACTGCTCCACTGATCACGGACAGTATGCCTGATGGCGTATTACAAATTACAGTATTTAATGGACTGATGGAACCGGTGGCAGAAAGACTGGTATTTGTAAACAACAATACTTACTCGTTTATTACAGATCTTCATCTTATTGAACAAAATATTATAAAGCATGGCCGTAACGTGATACAACTGGATGTGGGCGGTACGCTGCTTACTAATCTTTCTGTGGCAGTAACCGATGCAGATATTAATCCCGTGGGTAAAAATGAAAGCACTATTTATTCTGAATTGTTACTCAGCTGCGATCTGAAAGGCTCAGTGTATAATCCTGCTTATTATTTTTCTGCTGATGATGATTCTGTAAAACAACATTTGGATCTGGTGATGATGACCAACGGATGGAGGAGATTTAAGTGGGAAAATTTGCTGGCCGGTCAATGGCCCGCTTTAAAATATCAACCAGATAATTATCTCACCTTACAGGGAAGAGTATTGGGCTTATCCAGGACTTTGCTGTACAATAAGGAGATATCGGGCATCTTAAAAACTAAGAATAGTCCAGTAAGTTTTTTAAATATCCCCATTGGTGAAAAAGGAGATTTTTCGCAGACCGGAATGTTCTTTTTTGATACTGCAAAATTGTATTATCAATTGAGTAATGATAAAGATAAAACCGTCACCAATACGGCTTCCTTCTCCTTTACCAATACATTTATTAAAGGCCCTGTTTTTAATAAAGACCTGTTGAATAATTTTTATTTACCAGACAGAACAGACAGCGGTGCCTTATCAAAAAGCAGCAATCTGGCCACCCTGCGGCGCAACCAGCAACTGGCTGCCCGTAAAGTAGAAACGCTGCAGGAAGTAAAGGTAATTACCAAACAAAAATCGCTGAAACAAAAACTGGATGAAGAGTATACCTCTGGATTTTTTAGTGGCGGCGATGGCTACACATTTACAACAGAAGATGATCCCTTTGCGAATTCATCACCAGGGGTGTTACAATATTTACAAGGTAAAGTAGCCGGTTTGCAGATCAGTACTACCGGCCAGGGAGGCGCTACCTGGAGAGGCAGTGCCACCAGTTTTTTTCTTAATGAAAGTCCCACTGATCTTGGCATGCTGCAATCCATAAACATGACGGATGTGGTAATGATCAAAGTATTTCGTCCACCATTTTTTGGAGCTACCGGTGGCGGCAGTGGTGGTGCCATTGCCATCTATACCAAAAAAGGCAGCAGCAATAATAACAGCGATTTTAAGGCACTGCCCTTTACCAATATCTATGGCTATTCTGCCATCAGGGAATTTTATTCACCGGATTATATAAACAATCCAGATCCCAACATAAACGATTACCGCACCACTTTATACTGGAGCCCACATATCTATATTGATAAGAACATCCGAAGGATAACATTACCATTTTTCAACAGTGATAATTGCAAAAAAATCAGGGTAATTGTGGAAGGCATTAATGAACTGGGAGTATTGACCAGGGAAGAAAAGATTTTTGAATAATGCAGCATTGTTTTTATTATACTGCACAAGAGGTAAAAAAAGTGATTTCGGATGAACCTTAGTAGTAAAGAAATTACATGAATGTTTTAACCCCGTCCGATCCGGTACGGGCGGGCTTATTCTACGGGCCATTTTTCTACTAAGGTTAAAAGGGTTTCTGCCAGTTATGCCTCCTTATCTTTAAAAAAGCGGGAAGGGAGTGCTTAATTTTTTAAATGCAGCAAATTAAAAAAGACACTGATTTATCCTTTCGAAGTATACGTTTTAAAATATCTTAAAATAAGCATAGTTTTTGCCAATTTAAAAATCAGATTGGAATAACTTTGCGTTAAATAAAAAACAACCGTATGAATGTAAAAAATATCACACTGATGATTATTGCCGCTCTATTCTTTATGAGCGGATGTGTAAGTAAAAAAGTATTAAAGTCGGAACAGACTAAGTATGTAACACTGCAGGCAGAATACGATAAGCTGCAGGCCCAGTTAAAGGAGTGTAATGACCTGACGGCAGAAGGCTCCAGAAAAAAAGCGGAGCTGGAAAATGAAATTGCCAACCTGAAAAAGCAAGTGGATTTTTTAAACACCAACAATTCACAGGCGCTGAAGCAACTGGAAAACCTGTCTGTAATCAGTTCCTCCCAGGCAGAAAGCATTAAAAAATCACTGGATAACATCGGTGCCAAAGATGCCTATATACAAAATCTCCAATCAGCATTAAATAAAAAAGATTCATTGAATCTTGCACTGGTAACCAACCTGAAAGGTGCCATTGGCAACATGGATGATAAGGACATCAATATTAAAGTTGACAAAGGTGTTGTGTATATTGATATTTCAGACAAGCTGTTGTTTAAAAGCGGCAGTTTTGTAGTGGCAGATAAAGCAAAAGAAGTGTTGGGCAAAGTGGCATTGGTTTTAAAGAACCAGCCGGATATTGAGTTTATGGTGGAAGGCCATACAGATAATGTTGCATATAAAGGCAATGGTGCTCTTCTTGATAACTGGGATCTGAGTGTAAAAAGAGCAACCTCTGTGGTGCGGATATTACAGGATCAGTACGGCATCCCCCCTGCAAAGATCACCGCTGCAGGGCGTAGCGAATATTTACCTGTAACTGACAACAACAGTGCAGAAGGCAAAGCAGCCAACCGCAGAACAAGGATTGTTATCCTGCCACAACTGGATCAGTTTTTTAAATTGTTAGAAACGAAATAATATTTAATAAAAAAATTAAAAATGGTCCGGGGTAATTCCCGGACCATTTTTTTTATACTATATGCTCAATTACATAATGGTTGTTGTTGATCTCAGCAATATCGGATACCGTTAGCCCCATCAGTTTTTTACCCAATGGTGATTGCGGAGAAAGTGCAATCACAGTAACATCCTCCACTGTTGCTTTCCCCAATGCCGTGCTCATATATAACCAGCCCCGGTTGGTTTTAATAAGACTGCCGTTTACAATTTTAACTGCTGATAATGCCGGATTTATTTTTTCCAATACGGCTTTTTGTTCCAATACTTCTTGTAATTGAGCACGGGTATTGGCCTGCTCTATTTGCAGCATGGCCAGTGCAGTTTCATGCTTATCTCCGGCGGTACTTTTCGTTTCATTGGCGCCACTTTCTTTCAGGTCTGCCAGTGCCTGCTGTAATAGCAGAACCTTACTACTATTTATCAATTGGAGATAATGATGATGTATTTGCTGTTTCAGTGTCATAAAGAATGATTCAACAAAAATAGACCACTCATTTCAAACTCTACCTCAATTATGTATTATTCTACAAAGCCCTGTCAATAATAAAAAATAATTAAAACCTGCTTTTGGCTAAACAAACTTTAGTATTTTCTGCAAAGCGACTGTTCTGCTAAGGAAAATTAGTAACGGCTAACCACTTCGTCTCCAGCTCATATTTCCCAAAAATGAATTTTGCCAATTAGGAAATCCCGTCGTAAATAACGATTAGGTATGCCCTGTTCTCCAAAGTATTTTTGGTATGTAAATATTCAATCGATTAAATAATCAATCCAATTCTGTGAGAACTGCAAAGCCAGTTAATTTTTAGCCATTCGTTAAACAGGAGGGTTAAATGAAAAAAGGATTTTTCTAATACAGTCAACTAAACGCTCCACCTGCATGGGAAGACGTCCTCATAATGAGGAGCAGGATCTTTTTTCACTTTTTGAAAACTAACAATTTTCACTGACACAATTATTGGTTTCACTCAACCCACGGCAACGGCTACCCCATTGCCCATAGGGAAGCTTTTTTCACAGCAAAAAATTTTTAATTATGAAACCGTCTCTAATCTTTCCACCGATTGCATTTATAAATTTTAGTTTAATTATAATTTTTACAGCAAAAGTCTCTTTAACAGCATTTGCCCAGGAATTACATATAGCCAACCAACCGGCAACTGTAAAAGCTGAGGAGTACACCTCCACACTTCCTGCTATACCATTAAAAAAAAGATTCTGGCGTGCCGCCGGGGAATGGACAATGATGCAGTTGTTACCGTGGGCAAGCAACCGTTATATACGCAAAGCACTCTTTGCAAAAATTTCTATAAAAAGTATAGGCCACAACCTCAATCCAAAAAACTTTGAATGGGATGATAATAAATTTTTCAATAACCAGTTTTCACATCCTTACCAGGGAAGTCTTTATTTCAATGCTTTCAGAAGCAATGGATATAATTTCTGGCAATCATCAACAGCAGCATTGGCGGGTTCTTTAGCATGGGAAACAATATTTGAAACACATCTTCCGGCGCCTAATGATATTATCAATACCAGCCTTGGCGGCATTGCTTTTGGCGAAATGAGTAGCCGTATTTCCAAAAAATTACTGAACCGGAAAAAAAGAAATATACTGTCGGCTCCTTTGTCTTTTGCCATCAATCCAATTAATACTGTAAACTATATTTTAGACCGTAAGGAGCGGAAAAAAAATGAAACTTCCTGCATTGATAACACCCCTGTGATTTTTGAAACAGAAGCAGGCCTGAGATTAATTAATATGAATGGAAAACAGAAATTTAGCACCACTAAAACAGAAATGTTTGGCCGCATCTATTTGCAATATGGTGATCCATACACAAGCAGTAAAGATCCTTTTAGCAGTTTTTCAATATTACTGGAAGCCGGAAACTGTGATTCTGCAAAAGGAAATACGCTGCAGATAGAAGGTTCTCTGTATGGAAAAAAAATTCACGAAAATAATATATCAACACTCAGTTTTAATATATCCATGAACTACGATTTCTACCAAAATTCATCCTTTGTTTATAGTGCACAAAGTTTCAGGGCCAACCTGCTTTCCAAATTCATTGTTTCTGATAATCTGCAAATACAATTAAGAGCAGGTGCAGGTATTATAGTGCTTGCCGCAGTCCCCAATCCTCACATGTACTATGGAGAGGGGCGTAATTATGATTATTGCTCCGGCATCAATTTTAAAACCGGTATAAGCATCAGCCTGTTCAATAAATTATTTTATGACTTTAATTGTAATGCTGCTGTACTTACAACTGTAAATGGTTATTCATCTTCGCATTTAGTTTATAACAGCACTTCCACCCTATCTCTGAAAATCTATAAAAAACTATCCGTTAGCGTAAGTACAGCAAATTATGATTTCAATGGATACTATAAAGATTATACAAATTCAGGCGAACATCATTTTTTCCGGCATTTTAGCGTGGGATATAAGACGACGTTTTAAAAATGCAAATGACAATGAGGTAATCTTTTGAAAGATAAAAAAAGGATATAATGCTGCTGCCTTTGAAAATAAGCAGTGTGTGATAACCATTAAAATTTAATCCAAATCCCTGTAGTGGTAAATCCTTTCCCTGAGCTGATTAAAGAACCGAACCCTCTCCTTTTCACCGCTTTTACTGATCATCATAGATTTCATAACCAGGTTATCCAGGCTTTGTTTCATGGCATTATTAAATCGTTCGTCCAGCGTATGCACCACGTACAATACTCCATAGTTGATAAAGGTGATTCTTTTATCATCCAGTTCAGCCATAATAGTATTATCACCTAAAATCAATTCATTTACAAACAAACGGTATTCAGTAGATGCTGCAGAAGGATTTTGCCCTACAGGAAATTTCAAGCCATGTTCAGCCTGCTTTTCCAAATGATTGATCATGTCCTCTACTTTTGCGTACAGTATTTTTATGTCAGCTGGATTTTTAAAAGAGCCTGCCTGCCTGTAAAAATCAATTTGTCTTAATGTGCTTTCTATACTTTCAACATTCCATATTTCTGTCATGGGAATTTTCATGTACAGTTCTATCAGCTTTCTTGAAAGCGGCTCAAATTTATCATACCGCTTGTCTTCCAAATCAAACTTTACACCACGAAGACTATCATAATGCAATATAGATTTCATCCAGAAAAATATTTTGAACTTCACCAGCTCAGGCATCAGGAAATGAATATAGGGAGGAATATCTTTCAGGAGGAAATACATATGTTTTTCCCTGAAGCTGTTGAATAATTCCAGTTGTGTCAGCACATTTTCTATCCATTCTTCAAAACTATTCTCCGTATTTGAATTTAAAATTCCATTGAAAATAAAGGAACCATTCTGCAAATGAAGAAACGAATCCAGCGAAACTTTATAATGGGAACATAGTTTGTGCAACTCATCAAAACTGATCGGTTTTTCTCCCCTGATACGCCGGTAAGCACTGTCGTTGCTGATATTTAAAAATTCAGCCATTTCATCTACAAAAGATATATGTCCCGGTAATTTTCCTTTCAGATGCTGAAAGAAAAGTTGCTGTACGTCGTGTGATTCCATTCAGGGTGAGTTTAGAAGGTTAAAAGGAAATCGGGCAATTCATATTAGTAAGTTAGCTATTATGAAAATATTTTCAAAATATTTTAAATTGTTTATCACGTGAATGGTGAATGGTCAATGGTCAATAATTGCGATTCACCTTTCAAAGCAAACTTTCTGTGGATAAACTGATTATTTTAATTCTTTTATTTTAATGCTTCTAAATGTTACATGATTGCCATGATCCTGTAATAAAATTTTGCCCTTTTCTGCCATGCCAAAGTTGGGCCATTTTTCATACTTGCTTCTTGCCACCAGGGCATAAAAATAAGGTGTGCCACGCTGGTATTCCACTACCTTAATTCCATTTAGCCAATGTTCAATCCTGTTATCCGGATACACCACCAGCATACCTTTGTTCCATTCTCCTATGGCTCTTTTTGCATTGGGATGTTTGATGGCAGGGATCAGGTCATATAAGGATGCCATTGTTCTGTTACCAATAGATCCCAGCTTTGCATCCGGGTGTTTTTCATCGTCCAGTATTTGATACTCCAGGCCGATTGCCGAGCCACTGTTATTTTCTTTTTCTGTTACAAAATATTTCACACCGCTGTTGGCTCCATCTGATAATTTAAAGTCAAATTGTAACACAAAAGCTTTGTATTCCTGAATGGTAACAATATCACCACCATTCGCTGACTCTGCACCAGCAGATGACAACACATTCAATTCACCATCTTTTATTTCCCATCCCTTTTCGGGAAAAATTTCTTTGTATGCTCCCTTCCATCCTGCAGTGGTTTTTCCATCCCACAATAATTTGTATCCTTGCTTTGCCTCTACAGTAGAAATGTTGTTGGGAATAAAATCAGCCACCCGGTATGCCGGGTCATCAGGAGTTTGTTTGAGACCAGAAGTTTGAATACGGATATTGCGCCAATGGATGGCCTTGCCTGCTTGTGCTTCGCTACCAATGGCATGCACCTGCAATGCAATAAAACCCTTTGAGCTGGCGTCATCTATTACATGTGCCATCTGTTTTCCATTGATAAATGTTTTAATGTTATTACCAATACATTCTATCCTGTAACGGTACCACTGCCCTGTTTTAAAACGAATCTTATTTTTTTCATTTAGTTCCATTGGATACAGCCATCCCCGCCTGAATTCATCATAAATACCACCACTCCATTCACGAGAAGATGGATCTATTTCCATTTGATAACCGAATACTTTCCCATTTTGATAATCGGGTTTGCTTTCGCTCCTGAACTGAATACCGGAATTGGAAGGGCTGTCTAATTTTACTTCAGCTTCAAAAATAAAATCGGTGTATTCTTTTTGAGTTAATAGAAAAGAATTTGGGGTATTGGCTACCGTAATGCCAGTTATTTCACCCTGCTGCACCTGGTACTTTGCAGCACCGCCCAGTTGTTTCCATCCACTTAAATCTTTTCCATTAAACAGCGATTGCCATTGTTGTGCAGATAAGGAATTAACAGCTATCATCAATACTGCGGAAATTAAAAATCTTTTCATATTCAATCGTTAATTATTCTATTTCTATATCATATTTTTTGAGCAAACCAGCAATACCTGTTACGGAAAACTTTGCTTTCTTTATCCTGTTGATCTCCGGGTTAATTATATAATGATAAGCAGTACGAAAGTCTGTTTTTTCCAGTAATGTATTGTCAAAGACAGCACCAGAAAGATCGCAATCGTGAAAAACTGAATCAGTTAAATCAGCACCAGAAAAGTCTACTTCCTGAAGGTTGCAACTTTTGAATGGCGTTTTTTTCAGTTTCATGTTATAAAAACAAGACAGGTTCAATATGCAGTGATCAAAATCAACAGTAAACAATAATTGTTTGCAATGTTCAAAATGTAATCCTACCAGTTTGCAGTCTTTAAATTTAATATCCCTGAATGCTGTTTTACCCAGTTGGGCCATACTCAAATTACAACCATTGAATTCGCATTCGGTAAAACTGAATCCAGACAAATTAATATCGGAAAAGTTACAATTTACAAAACTGCAAATTTCATAATCACCGTGTGACAAAGGTTCTTTCGTAAAATCAATTTGTTCAAATTTTTTTTCTTCAATCAATATTCTTTCCATGTTAATTAAATTCAGGGGCGTTGTATGGATATAAAATTTTTACAGTTTATTACTCACCCAGGTTTCCCTGATAATGCAGGCAAACCACTCCCGCTGTAAAAGAATGGCTTAACAGCAGTTTTAATTTTGTTATGTCTTTAATTCCTGCAAACAGCGGAATACCCTTTGCAAGTAAAACAGGATTTACAAACAGCCAGTAATCGTCTATCAAATTTTCCGCCATCAGGGAATGAGCTGCTGAAGGGCTGCCAAAAATAATAATGTCATTTCCCGGCAACGCCTTTATTTTTTTTATCTCAGCAGGTAAATTATCGCTGATGATTGTTGTATTATTTAATGTCATGCCTTTCATAGTTCTTGATAAAACTACCTTGGCAACTTTATTGTACCAGCTGGAATGATGCTTGTCGTGTTTAGAAGCATCTGGCATATCTCCGGCAGTTGGCCAGTAGCTTTCCATCATCTGGTAAGTAACCCGGCCATACAGCGCCGTATCTGCTTTGTCAACCTCATGACCAACATAATCAAAAATTTCATCGTCTACATTTATCCAGTCCATTTCGCCATTTGGCCCTGCCACAAAACCGTCCAGTGATGTGTGCATGAATAAGATTAATTTTCTCATGATGTAATTTACTAAAGGATGCTGTATGAAATACATTTAAATAGCAGGAAGCAATATTATTAAATTTTACATGCCATAAAAAATAGTAACATTCATCATCAAATTAAAAACTGCATGAGCAGCAATAGCAAGATAAAGCGATCCTGATTTTTTCTTAAGCCATGCAAACACCATTGCTGTACTGAACATGAGCAGTACCCATAAAAAACCAGATAAGGCATAAAAATGTATAATACCTGCAGCGTCTTTTACCAATCCATGATGAAACAGGTGAATCAATGCAAAAAACATAGAATCAGTTATCATCGCCTTGCCGTATGAAAATTTTTGTGACAGTGCTTCCTGCAAAAATCCACGAAAGAATATTTCTTCACCTGCCGGGCTGAACAGTATTGCAGGTATAGTGAATATCATGAAAAGCATTGCCAGCGGCATTCCACTTGTGTTCATAGTATTATAATATGAGTTTTTTATACTCACAAACCAGTTATCTGCTGATAAGCCAAATAACAAAAGGCCGGATGCATAGCAAACCAAAGCCATTATTGTAGCTACACATATAGCATACCCATACCAGGCCGGTGAAACACTTTTTGCAAAACCTATTTTCCTTCTTCCCTCCTTACCAAGGAAAATAAACGGTATCATCATCATTACAATAAAACCCAATGGTAAAATAAAACGATAAGCCTGCGGCCCGATAGTGCCAACAGCACGAGCACCTGCAAACAGTAAACCTGCAATAACCCCAATCACAGGTAAACTAATACCGGAATTCAACCATCCTCTTTTCAATAGTCTTGTTTCGTTCATACCTGTATAAATGTAAGTAACTGTTTTCTTTTCCCAACACAAAACAGGATGAAAACACAACCTTACCTTATCAATAAAGAAATTGTTATACCGAAGCCCTCTATTAATTGAATACAATTATTTTTTATCCTCCACTTGTTTTAATTTACTTCGGTAAATAATTTATTCAATGAACCGCATAGACAGGGTTACCGCCATACTGATTCAGCTGCAATCCAAAAAAATAGTAAGGGCACAGGAAATTGCCAGCTGGTTTTCAATCAGCCTCCGTACTGTTTACCGGGATATTAAAACGCTGGAAGAAGCTGGCATTCCCATATCAGGAGAAGCAGGTGTGGGTTATAGTATCATGGAAGGTTACCGCCTTCCGCCGGTGATGTTTACAAAGGAAGAAGCTATTGCATTTTTAACAGCTGAAAAAATGGTTGAGAAATTAACCGATACTTCTTCCAGCAGGCACTACGGGGAGGCCATGTATAAAATAAAATCGGTGTTGCGTTATGCAGAAAAGGAATTGCTGGAAGATATGGAAAACTATATCGAAGTAGTAGAGAACCCTTACCTGCCGGTAAAAGAAAATAATTCTATTCACCTGCAAACCATTTTGAAAAGCATTGCAGATAAACAAATATTAGACATTGGTTATTTTGCCAATCACACACAGCAATACAGCAACAGGGATGTGGAACCGGTGGGCATCTTCTATCTTGGAAGCTATTGGTACATAATCGCTTATTGCAGGTTGAGAAAAGATTACAGAAATTTCCGCACAGACCGTATCAGCTATATCAATGCCACTGCCCGTTATTTTGAAAAAGTGCATCCATCACTTAAATCCTTTCTTACAAAAATGAGTAAAGAAAAAGAAATGCTCACTATTGTAATAAGGGTAGATAAAACAGTATTGAAATATTTTGGTGATCAGAAATATTATAATGGTTTTGTTTCTCAAAAAGAAGTGGCGGATAAAATGGAAATGACTTTTGTAACCGCTTCTTTAATGGGCTTTGCAAAATTCTATTTATTGTTTGGAGAATATGCAGACATTATTAGTCCTGCCGGTTTAAAAGAGATAGTGAAAAAAAACCTGGAGGCTATTTCAAAAAAATTATCAGGATAAAAAAACCTTTTTTGCCTCAACTAATATTTTCTAATGCTGATTTGTAAACCAAGGCCTAAATATAATTGCAAGTATTTCCCTAAGCCTTTGTGGCAATTTCAAAAAAAATAAAATATTTTATTTACTGTTGACATAGGGTTGTCACTACCCGGTGGTTACTTTGTTCTATCATCAAAAAACAAAACACCATGACACGACTTTCTTTATTTAAAAACGAGTTAGAAAAAGAAGCAACCGCCACCAGGAAAATGCTGGCAGCAGTACCAAATGACAAATACGACTGGAAGCCTCATCCAAAGAGTATGACGATCCGGCAATTGGCCACCCATATTGCAGAGTTACCCACCTGGATAGGTATGGCACTCAACACCAATGAGCTTGATTTTGCCACAATGGATTACAACCCCCCACCCATTAATGACACTGCTACGCTGGTGCAAACTTTTGAAAAAAGTTTAGCCGACGGCCTTGCACAATTAACCAATGACAAAGAAAATACACTGGACGAACCATGGACACTTCGTAATGGAGAAAAGGTGTACAGTGTTGAGCCAAAGGCAGATGTTATCCGGATGTCGCTTTCGCAAATCATTCATCACCGGGCACAGCTGGGGGTATTTCTGCGTTTGCTGGATGTTCCTATACCCGGTACTTACGGGCCAAGTGCGGATGAAAGTTTTTAGTAACAAATTGATGGATGTGCAAAGAGCATAGGTTAATCTTTATAAAAAAAGTTGCGGATAAAGGTATCCGCAACTTTTTATAAATAGTGTAAATGATATTATGATGTAAAAGCATGCACCATTCCTAAAACGGATGCAAGCATCATTACACATTTCCAGCAATAGGTTCTTTTCATTTTTAAGAATTTTTATAAATGTAAAAATACAGTATCCCTAAAGTACAATTTGTTAATTTTCTCCACCTGAATTATGGTAATAAACGGGATGAACCGGGAATAATACGTGCATTATTTTACTCACAAAATTTATTTTAAATCTATAATTATTCTGGCATTAATTTTTCCATACTTATAATTAATAACCAAATGCAGTAAAAATGGAAAAGAAATTAAAATGCGAAAAGAAAATAATAATTGATGCCCCGGTTACAAAGGTGTGGCAAGCGCTTACTACGTCAGATATTGTTAAGGAGTATTTTTTCGGGGACGAAGCTATTTCCAGTTGGAATGTGGGTGATAGTATTACGTTTAAAGGCGAGTGGGAAGGACAGGAATATTTGGGCAGGGGTATCATATTAAACCGTGTTCCTTACAAGTTGTTCCGCTTTAGTTACTGGAGTTCTTTATCGGGATTAGAAAATAAATCCGAAAATTATTTACATCTGACTTATAAACTGTCTGAAGATGATGACAGTAAAACTGAATTGATAACTATTGTGGAAAAAATCCCTGACGAGAGTATGAAAGTAAAAATACAAAGGGATATGGATAAGGTACTTCAAAGTTTAAAGCAAATAACAGAAACTCAAATTTTTGAAATGGCCTAGTTAATGTTGAATTTAATAAAATAAGTTTTTAAAAAAAGACTAAAAAGAGTTACAGAAATAAATTATTCTGTAACTTTTTTTTTATGCAATACTGTTACCCGGGTAACAGTACGCTAATTGTGTAAAATTTTCCCAAAACCTTCCCTGTTTGTATTTAGGAAATAGGGCATGAATTTTCCTTGGTTTAAATATTTTCTTAACACTTGAAATAACTGTAAATAAAGCTGGGGCATCAAATGGAAGATTATTATTTCATTTTTATTCCTCAAAACTGAGCAGCTTCTTTCCCTAATGATTTGCCAGTACTGCCATTAAAGTTTATCAATCTTTTTTTGGATTGCCTGTTTGTCTGCTTGCGTTTTTGCTATCAAAAATGCTTTTTGAAAATATTGCTTTGCTTTTAAGTTATCAATGTCTGTATATAATTCGCCAAGCAGCGTAAAATAAAAATGATTATCTGTAAGTATAAGTTTTTCTGCTTCTGGAATGGCTGCCTGTTTGCCCTGCCTGTCCGGCAGGCAGGCGTTTGCTTTTGCCAATGCGTAAGTTCTGTTAAGTGCAGCAATGGGTGAATAATTTATTTGTAATAACCGGTTGTAGAGTTGTAAAATAGTTTCCCATTTTTCCCTGCTGTCTGTTTTTTTAGTATGCCAGTAAGCAATAGAAGCTTCTAAATGATATTTGGAAAGATCACTTCCCTTTGATGCCAAATGAAGATGATAAGCGCCTTTGGTTATCAGTTCTTCGTTCCACAGTGTTTCATCCTGATCCTGGTATAAAATGATTTCACCCTGTTCATTTTTTCTTGCATCAAAACGGGAAGCATGAAAACACATTAAAGAAAATAGTGCATGTACATTTGGCTGATTGGTTAGTTCGTTTTCTATGAGGAGATAAGTTAACCTCATAGCTTCCAGGCAAAGGTCTTCACGCAATACAGCATTGTGACTTTCGGAATAATAACCTTCGCTGAAGAGTAAGTACAGGGTAGTTAAAACTGTATCTAAGCGTTTATTAATTTCAGATTCAACAGGCAATTCTATTTGTACATTTTCAAGTCTCAATTTTTCTTTTGCCCTCGAAAGTCTTTTGTTGATAGTTTCTTTATTGGTTAAAAAAGCATTGGCAATTTCTTCTATTCCAAAACCACAAAGGATACGAAGTGACAGTCCAATTTGGGCTTCCGCTGAAATGGATGGATGACAAATGGCGAATAACATCCGGAGCTGACTGTCAGAAATATTTTTGTCTGAAAGATCGATCTCCATTTCCTGTATGCCGGGTAAAGCATGTTTTATTTCGGGTACAATTTTTCCTGTAAAAAGATTGTTGCGGTGCAGGTGATTTTTGGCTTTGTTCTTTGCAACGGAATATAACCAGGCCGTTGGATTTTCCGGAATGCCTTTGTAGGTCCAGGTTTCAAGCGCTGATAAAAAAGTTTCCCCCGCAATGTCTTCTGCAATTTCAATATGCTCAAGGCCAAAAAGTTTACAAAGTACAGCCGTTATTTTTGTGAATTCTGTTCTGAATAAATGCGGTATCAATTCCTTTTGCTCCATAGAAATTAAGTTGCCTCAAAGTTATTTATTACCGGAAAGACGTGAAGCCGGAAAGTTGTATTTCTGGTTGATAATTTCTTATCGGCTCACCGTCTTTCCGGCAAAAACTTTATGCTGAAACAGCATTGTTGTTTTTAATGAACGCCATTCCCCTTTGCAAGGCTCCGTACTTCTACGGTATTACCATCTCCCTGTAAAACAGGACTCCCCTTTGCAAATTCTACTGCTTCATCCACTGAGTCTGCTTTAACAATAACATACCCGCCAAGCGTTTCTTTAATTTCCCCAAAAGGGCCGTTGGTAACCACATTATTGTACCTTACCACCTTTGCATTTTCAAAGGACAATCCATTACCATCAACAAATTTGTTTTGAGCAGCGATGCCACCAATCCAGTCCATTGTTTGTTTCATCCAGATTTGTATTTGTTCAGGTGATGCCACTTTTTGGCCGTCCTGGTGTCTGAAAATCAACATAAATTCTTTCATCGTTTTAAAATTTTGTGCCTGCTTTGATACAGACAGGTTATTGAATATTTTGAGTTACATATCAATAACAAATGAAATGACAAAAACTGGACATCGCTGCATAAATATTTTTTAACTGTATTAAATTGCACAAGGGATAAAAACGTGAGCCGGATTTTTTTTTGGCCAGGCCGAAGTGCTGCTATTAAACTTCATTGGTATTGCCTAAGGCTATACACTCTTATACTTTTTATCTTTATTGAGCAAATTAAAAGGTCACTAATTTATCCCTTGCTAAGTATAAATAATAAAACCAGCTACTGTAATTTAATCAACAGAGAATTGGTTGAAAAATAAAATTTTGTAATGGCACGATAACAAACATCTAATCTAATAATAAAAAAAAACCTGGATTCTATTCCCGGCCAATCTGGCGTCTATACTCCATCGATAGTAAGGAAATGAAGTCAGTAAAAAACAGGCAGCAGCATCCACAAAAACACTGTAGTCCAATGGAGATTTCATTCCGTCAGCATATGTACAGCAAAACGTATTTCATCGTACTTCTTGGTTTATGTAATTCAGCAGCAGTTTCTAAAGCTGCTACCTCAATCATTTTTTTTATAATAAACTGCTGTCAGGATTTTTCGGACACCAAATTCAATTGCCATGAAACTCCAAACTGATCGGCCAGCCAGCCGAATTTTCTGCTGAAAGGATAGGGTGCCAGCGGCATTAATATATTGCCTCCCTGCGATAACCCATTAAACAATGCATCAATTTCTTCTTCTGCATCACAGTTAATATATATTGATATGGCTGGAGTAAAAGTAAAATCATGTTTTACAGGTGAATCAATCATCATAAACTCCTGCCCGTTTAGTAAAATGCCGGCAAGTTGAATTTTTTCTTCCCCCTTTTCATTTTTTTCGTACCGGTTAATATTTAATATGCTGGAATTACTAAACAGGGAGAGATAAAATTGTATCGCTTCTTCAGCTTTACCATCAAACATTAAAAAAGTGATTGGCTTTTGCATACCGTGAGATTTAGTTATTTATATTTTAAATTGACAATTACAGTTTATATTTATTTCAATCTAAGAAGTTGTCTAAAAATAAAATTTTGATTCCCCATGTAAGCCGTTCGTGTTCCACGAACTGCGGCGACCCGCCATGGTCTGTGTCTTCACCATAGCCGTCAACTTAAAGATTTTTGATGGGTAATATCAGAGCCGTAGGCTCGGTAGATATTGTAACAACGGATTTCAATCCGTTGATTAAAGCATCAAGTTAATAGAGAGCCGTAG
>JAYVLZ010000272.1:0-12682 GCA_043759175.1 Chitinophagaceae bacterium
AAGTGCTGCTATTAAGCTTCATTGGCGTCGCACTCTTGTACTTTTTATCTTTATTGAACAAATTAAAAAGTCACTAATTTATCCCTTGCTAAGTATAATCACACTGATAAAATATTTCAGGCACCTGCAGCAAATACAGCATCTGCGGCGAGGTAAAAAAATCCCGGTAATAATTAATATTACCGGGACAAATCCTTCATAGATAAAAAGATCCTTAATTTACTTTTATCACTTTTAAAGTCTGGATAGTACTCCCTTGTATTACTTTCACTATATACACACCAGGTATAAAGCTGTTCCCAAACGTGTACTTCGAGTTAGTACTGCCGGTTATTTGATATAGTATTTTACCTGTTGCACTGTAAACCTGCACAGCTACTTTTTCATTGGTCCCACCTTGTACCATCAAACCAAATGAGGTAGTGGTTGGGTTTGGAAATACAGCAAGCTGTAATGATTTAGAAACAGCCGTTGCTGTTACAGTACTGTCACTCACAACAGCCGAAGTGGTTGTTGATGATGTAGATATTTTTGCTGCAGTAACTGCAAGTTTAATGGTAGCTACTGATGTACAACCTTTCGCATCTGTAACGGTGAAGCTGTATGTACCCACACCTTTTACAAAGCTGCCTGTACCAGTGTATGGAGCTGTTCCTCCTGTAGCCGAAACGACAATAGTAGTGGTACCGCCTGTTACGGTAATCTTGCCAGATGCTGTGGCTGTTGCTTTTAACGCTGCAGCCGGTTGGCTGGTTTTTACTTCTGCTACTGAGGTAGCATTATTTGCATCCTTTACTGTATAATAATATGTAGAACTGATCTTACTGGTACTATCCCATGCAACAGTATGATTCGTGTTATCGCTGTAAGCAAATATGCTCTTAATATCAGTTTCAAACTGACCGAAAGCATAGAGGTTATTTCCTATCAGCTGCCCTGTGGAAGTAGCTTCATACAATGCGATATTATCAATATTGGTGTTGCCAGTAATTTGTTCTATTTCAATTAAGAAACTTGCGGCAGTTTGTGTTGACTGGGCCTGGAATAAAAAGGAATGATCTGTCCGGGATGTACCAATGATAGCTGTTTGTTTTGTTGTAATCACTGAATATGGAGCAGCGGTTTGCCTTATGGATGCTTTTAAATTTGCAGTACCTGTACTTCTGAGTGTACTGAATTTGAGCACATAATTTTTTGCAGCACTAACCGCACCAATGGTATAATACATCAAAGTGTATGTTCCGGGAGTATTTGTTATGTGAGCCAGTTTTACAGATCCTTTGCCTGCAGATACATTGAAACTGCCAGTCCCGGTATATGGAGCTTTACCACCTGATGCACTCACCGTAACATTTATGGTGCTTCCAAAACAATTAATAGCAGCACCTGTTGCTGATACTTTTAGTGGAGTGGAACTTGAAGGATCAACAATTGTAAAGGTTGCTATAGATGTGCAGCCGCTGCTGTCTTTCACGGTGTAATTATATGTACCGGCTTTTAATGTAAAAGTACCTGTGCCTGTATAAGGAAGCGTACCGCCAGTAGCAGATATCACTGCGGTGGTGCTTCCACCTGCAACTGTAATAGTGCCCACAGCAGCAGCAGCCACCAAAGCAGCGGCCGGTTGCTTAACCGTAACAGTAGCAGAACTGCTTGTGCCGGCAGCATCTTTTACAGTATAGGTATAAGTGCCTGCTTTAATTGAAGAGAAAGTACCCGTTCCTGTATAAGGAGCTACTCCACCGGTAGCAGCTACGGTAACCGTGCTGGTACCACCAAAACAACTAATTGCCGGAGCAGCAGCCGTAGCTTTTAATACAGTACTAACAACAGCACCTGTATCTTTTACTAATATTAATGATGTGTAGGGCTGCAATGTAACAGAGCCCTTATATACTGTTCCATCCACACCTACATAGTTGGCATCCAGGGTAACAGTTTTTGGGGCCCTTGTTCTGTTGTATTCAAAACGCAGTTGATCATCCTGATCCATTATTGTTGCGCTGGCTTCAGTAAAAGTTATATTATCAATATAAGTGGTACCGGAGTTTTGTTCTATTTGTATTATAACGCTTGCACTTGCATCTGCTACCGGAGCGTTAAATAAAAATTCGTGATTTTTTACTCCTGTTCCAAATGAATAGGTTTGTATATCAGTAAGATTGGTATAAGGAGAAGATGACTTTCTCAGGTAAACTTTTATTATACCTTTCTGTGTGGTACCAAGAGTGCTCAAACGAAGAATATATTTTTTAGCAGCACTTGTTGCACCGATAGCAAAAAGGGAAGTAGAATATGTATTGGCTTTAGGTGCGGAAAAACCAATTTTTAATGCCCCGCCACTTATTTTCCCAGTATTATCCCAACTGCTGGTAACATTAGAACCTGAAGTAGTAATGCCGGTGATATTACTGGTAAAAGAACCGTTAGTAAACTTACTGCTGCCCATTAATGCTCCCAGTTTATAGTCAACAGGTAATTTTGCCGGTTTTTTTGATTTTGCATCATGAGTAGAAAAAGATTTCCATCCTTCTAATGATGAAGGTGAAGTCTGAATAAGTGCCCCGCCAGAGGAACTGTAAATTTCGGAATTGAAACTTACCGGGTTAAGCATACTGTAATAATTACTATCAATATTACCCAGCGACTGTATTGCTGCATCCACAGTAGATGCTGCAGGCTCATTTAATCCGGAATTGGTATAATAAAAAGATCTTTGAGAATTTTTTTTGGTATAAAAAATATTATTTTTTACAGATAAGCCTTTAACTCCTCCTGTAACAGCCCAGCGCATTACACTCATAGCATTCAGATTATTGAAAGAAGTATTGCCACTGATCGTTACATAATTTGGATTGTTACAATGAAGACCATTCTTACCATTATTAAAAACAGTATTATTAAGAATACTTACATTCATGGTTCGGCCATCCATATAAATACCAGATACAAACAATGTAGTACCGTTTCTTCCTGCAGGTGCCCCTGCACCATTCATTACAATATTTTCCCTTACCACCCGGTTAGTATAAAGCGTACCTGGATTTGCATCAGTGCCGGATGCATAGGAATATATACCACCACCATCGTCCACCACAAAATCAAAATAGTTAACTACGTTATTTTTAACAGTAACATTACTGCCCTGAAACTGAAGCCCTACATAACCAATAGTATCAATATTGTTATATTCCATCAATAAATTGCTGAGCACATTGGCATAAACACCTTTATAAGAATTACCATTACTCAATCCCATACCTGGCAATGTGCCTATATTTTTTACTGTGCAACCCCTTAAAGTAGTATTGTTTACACCTGAATTGTTCAGTGTAATACCATTATTCAATATATTGCTCACGGTACAGTTTTCCACTAACAGATTAGATACTTTCTTTGTAATAATACCTCCCAGGCCTGCTTTGCTTACATCGCAGTTCTGGATATTGATATTACCGGAACTGATTGAATAAATAGCATCCCCATTAGCACCTTCGAACATTATGTTATTTATATTGATATAATTTTTTGTATTGATGGTAAGAAGGGTATCGATGGTACTTGCTTTTATTGTATAGCCGGCAGGGGTAGCTGTGCCAAAATACATCTGCAGATTTTTAGTTGTTTTATTAAAATACCATTCTCCCAATTGATCCAGTGTACGTACATCGTTTTGTATAAAATAACCATAACCCTTGGTGCCGACATACACAGAGCCTTCACTGTTGGTATAGGTGAGTGTTCCTCCGCTATGGGCTGTAATATTGCAACGGTCCAGTACCCAGGTTCTTTTTCTTATTACTACTTCTGCCCCTTTCCAGTTGGTAGTGCTGGTTAATTGATTATCGGTAATGGAGGTATAGCCGGACAATGTCTCGTAACTGAGATACCCTTCATTAGTTGCATTTGCATTGGGATATCTTCCGAAAGCCTGTGGCTTGTCATTTAATGCTACCATAATCAGGCTGCTTTTGGCAGCCGGAATGGAAGCCTGGTAAATACCGGTACTTGCCAGTGTCCAGGATGTTAATTTTGTAAAACCACTGATAACAGGTTTTGCACCTGTACCATACGCACTGATAACAATAGGTTTACCGCTGCTGCCGGATTTACCAATAACAAGTGCTCCGTAGAAAACATCACCCCGTCTAAAAAGGATGCTGTCTCCGGCTGCAATAATAGAAAAGGAAGAATTTACTTTGGAAATAGATTGCCACGCTGCAGCAGGTGATAACCCGTTGTTCAGATTACTGCCGACGCTTGAAACATAATAATTTTTGGCATTTGCAATCACTGAGGAAATTACAAATAACAGTACAAAAAGATTTCTCATTGAGTTAGTTTTTTAATATTGGATGTTAAATAGTGTGCCTAATACACCCGGAGTTTTACATAAATGCCACCACTGGAAAGATGTTGAATATGCAGAATTAAATCGAAGCATGTTTCAGCATCAAATCAGCAACTAATCAAATACATCATTAATTAAGCTGAAAAGAACGGACGATTCTTTTATGAAGCCATGTAGTTAATGGTATTTTGCAGCATCAATGTTTGCCGGTTTTTTAGCTTTCTAAAAGGAAGCGGAAAAAAAATCACAGTAGATTTTTTGTAATTCTATTGTAATTGGATTTGTCAAGAATTGGCAAATTACATGCCAAACAAAAGTTAAAGTTGGCATCATAATTGAAAATGCAGGAACAAAAAAATTCATCTAACACTTATGAGAATGAAAAACAGCGACTTACTGTTTTTGCATGTGGATAAGTTTTGTAAAAGCATTTTTTTTGAAATTTTTTTTTGGGGTAAGATGGGGATGCGTAAGCTTTAAGTTTTTATAGAGTTTTTTTAAAAAGCAAGTGCCTTAATGTAGATGGTTTTCTACAATGCCCGGTTCCTCCTTAGCAAACTCACGCCAGGTCTATGTTCTGCACATGAACCCCGTTTAGTCAAAATAAAAAATAGGAAATCTTTAATTTCTCCAATGGTTAAACATTAATATCAGGCATTATAAATTAAGCCAGTAATTTAGTTTAAAAACAATGGCTCTGTTCCTGTTTTTAAATAAGGGTTCTGTATAATAATTGTCTGTATAAACAAGGAAAAGGTCACTCATAGGCCGGAAACGATATTGCAGGCGGCTGTTGATATTAAAGTTATTTCTTTGCGTATTATATTGCAAAAAGGTAGTCCAGAAAAGAGCAGTTGAAAAGTTAATCTCCAGCCTTGGAGAAAGGAGAAATAATTCAGCCGAACCATGCCTGCCGGGAAAAACCAACTTATTATATTCTGCATTCAGACTCACGTTTATATGTGGCTGCTTTCTCAAATTAAGTCCGCCTTTTATTGATTGAAAGGTACCGTTGTAAAACTGACCTACTCCCCCGCTTACATTAAAACTAACTATTTTCCGAAAGTCTGAACTGTACCCGATCTCTATTTGGTTATAAGTATAATTTCCTTTAGGGAGCGGAACTGCTTCTGTAAAAGATGTTGGAAAAAGCAGGTTCACATCGCTGCGGCTTACATTAAATAAAATATAGCCAGTGTTTTGAAACTGCATCATATTTCTGAACTCAGTGTTTATTTCATTTACTGAATTATCCGGATTATAAACCACATAATGGCTTAGCTCAGCGTTGTACTGGCTAACTGCTCCTTTTTTGGGATAGCTGCGAAAAGTGAACTCAGAAAAAAATTCCTTAAACCCCAGTCTTATCAAGGTATCTTTCTCAGCATCGTAGTTTTCTATTCTTGATACAAACCCCATGTCTGTATAATAATTAGTGCCCGTAGAACCATAGTGCAGTAATGCAGAAAAATTCCGGGTATTGTATTTTCCGCCAAAATAATAAAAATTATTCTGATCATTCACCGTCTTTTTAAAAGAACGATGATATGCAGCCCAGCCTTCCCAGGTACCTTTTAGATTATAATAATTAAACTCTGCTCCGGCATTCCGGCCATAAGCACTTAAAGGAGTCTTGATCTTTTCTTCAGCAGATATAAAGTTCTCATGATTTAAAAAATATCCTTTTATCACGGATCTTTTTAACACCCTTTGATTGACAGTAGCTGCTGTATAGTTCTGAGCTGCCACCCCGTTTTTCTCAGCAGTTTGCATATTCAGCAAACCGATACGGGTTGATTTATTAACATTACCCGAAAGCCTTACTCCCCCAATGATGGGTATCTTATTCCCATCAGCATCCAATCCAATCGTTCTGGAATAAAAGGGCCGGATTCCTTCATAGCCATAACCAGATAAAACATCTGAATTCTCCAAAAAGAAAGTTCTTCTTTCAGGGAAAAAAATATTAAACCTGGTAAGATTGGTAATCTGCCTGTCAACCTCTACCTGCGAAAAATCTGGATTGGCTGTGATGTCTAAATTAAGAGAAGATGATAGTGCCACCTTTGCATCAAAACCAGCATTGGCAGAGCTTTTTAAAGGGCTGTTATCCTGTTTGTCTTTACTTAAAGTACCCGTTACGTAAGGAATAAATACGCTGTTTCCACCGGCAGCAGGCGGGGGTGTTTTCCAAACCAACGCTCCAGTAAATGCTAAAGAATTAACGGGAAAATTTACCGGAATATGTGTCCAGACGCTGTATTCGTTGGACTTGGTATCCACCCTTAAAAAATTGATACCCCATAATAATTTATCAGGACTATACCGTAGTGTTTTAAAAGGTATTGCGATCTCTGCAGTCCACCGGTCTTCATATCTTTTGGTGGCGCTGTACCATTTGTTATCCCAGCTCCAGGCATTGTCCTCAACAAACGGCAACTGATCTTCGCTTTGGGCATTAAATGCATTCACCACAAAAAAGAAACCATTGGTTCGCTGGTTAGTAGGATCAAGGATGATGCCTACCCCATCACTTCCATAATGCCCGTAATCTCTTTTGAGGCTTCTGATAAATGCTTTGCCTGAATCGTATGAAGTAAAACCAAAATAAACAAATTTATCGTTGTAGGTCACCCTAACCTCTGTCTTTCTTTTTGGCCGTCCTAAGTCATTCGGATATTTTAACCAGAATGATTCAGCCTTTGAACTTGCAGACCATACAGGTTCATTCAAATCACCGTCAATATTTATTGAATTGGGAGTTTTTTCAAGTTCGTACCGGTACACTTTCTGAAAAGCTTCTCCATCTCTTTGCTGAAAAGCCTCTCCATCTTTTTGCTGGGCTACAACCGGCAAGGAACAAGCCATCACAATTATCGCCTGTAAAAAATATTTTGTCATCTTTTTTTGCATATACCGCACTAAAAGAAATTAATTTTTCCGACTGCTAAGATATAAAAACATTAAAGGTGTTATGATATGATGAATGGAAATAAAGCAGTTATTGCTATACCAATGCAGTTTAGTTAAAAAGAAATATTATCCGAGCCTTTCCCGGTCTTTATAAACCTGTTTATTATCGCCGGGTTTACGTCCGGAGCTAATAACATTTTATCATTTGCTTACTCATTGATCACTTTAGCCATCCCGGTTTGTGTGATATTTTTAGTTGCCGGATTTCCTTTGTAATAAATTTTGCTTTGGCCGCAAGCATCTGCAGTAAATACCTTACCCACATTTACATATACATTGGCCTGTCCACTGGCTTTTATAACAGCGTTATCAGTTTCCATCATTCCATAGCCATTGTATTTTGCCTGTCCGCTAATATTTGCTATTACGGATGCAGCAGTTCCATTTACCGTAAGCTTAGCATTACCGGACACATCTGCATCCATTAAAGCTGTATTGGTGGTAATACTAAAATTGGTATTGCCTGAAAGATTTACAGTAAAGCTAACCGGTTGATGAAAGCCAATAATATTTCCATAAGCAGCACCACTAAATTCCGCTGCTGAAAGTTCGGGCATGGTAATAATAATATGCACCCTTTTGCGGTAATGATCATAATAAGGATAATCAATTTTTAGTGTTTCGCCATTTACCAGCATTCTCAAATCATTCAAATCTGAAGCTTCTCCTTTTGCCTGTACAGAAAAAGAAGTTCCTTTGATGATAATAATTTCATGATCATCCCCTGCTATTATTTTATTAAACCCGGCTACATCAAAAACATGTGTTACTGGATTGGAAGAATCCTTAGTACAGGAAATAAAACAAATAAATGCCACGATGCAGGAAGTTATTAATATGGTAATACTAAGTTTCATATCACACTTGTTTGAAGGATTTAAAATTGATGATACAAAAATGATCATGCAAATGAAATAATGCAATCCCATAAACATGTGGAAATGGCTATTGGCAATAAAAAAAGATGTGATTAAGCATCACATTATTTATGTCGTTAGGAAATTAGCCACTTAAATTTTATCTTTACCCGTATCGGTTTCACTCTGTGAGAAACCAGCATAAAACCATTAAATATCACAAAACTAAATTGCCTGCACTTATGGTTCATTACAAACCCACAAGTATGATCGATTCTTTAGAAAAGATCCCCGTTAAAATTTTCGGTAACCCACATGATGGGTCAGCGTATGTAGCCGGGGAAATAGCAAAACTGATAAGAGAAAAAGAAGCCGCCGGGCAAAAATGTGTCATCGGCCTGGCTACTGGTTCCTCACCAAAAACATTGTATGCACATTTAGTAAAAATGCACAAAGAAGAAGGGCTAAGTTTTAAAAACGTGATCACCTTCAACCTTGATCAGTATTACCCCATGGAGAAAGATGCCCTGCAGAGTTATCACTATTTTATGCGGAAAAATCTTTTTGAACAAACTGATATTGACCCCAACAATTATCACCTGCCGGATGGAATGGTATCAAAAGAAAAAGTAAAAGAACATTGTAACAATTACGAAAAACAAATTGATGATGCAGGCGGTATTGATCTGCAGATTCTCGGCATTGGTGTAAACGGCCATATTGGTTTTAACGAACCCGGCAGCGGCATTTATACCAAAACAAGACTGACTGCTTTAGATAACAGTACCCGCCTTGCCAACTCTTATGAATTTGGCAACATGAGCGAAGTGCCAAGGATGGCCATCACCATGGGTATTGGTACGATATTAAAATCAAAGAAAATTATTTTGATGGCCTGGGGACAAACCAAGGCCCCGGTAATACAGCAATCAACAGAACTGGACGATACAGAAGAAGTGCCGGCATCATTGCTGCAAAATCATGATGACTGCACCTTTGTGGTGGATGAAGCTGCCGCAAGTGAACTCACCAGATTCAAACGGCCATGGCTTACCGGCGAATGTGAATGGACTGGTAAAATGATGAAACGTGCCGTAGTGGATCTTGCATTAAAATTACAAAAGCCTGTACTCAGCCTTACCAATCATGATTACAATGATAATGGCCTGAGTGATTTGCTGGTGGATAAAGGAGATGCATATGAAATTAACCTGCAGGTATTTTATTTACTTAGAGACAGTATTACCGGCTGGCCCGGTGGCAAGCCCAGTGAACAAAGGATTACACACCCTGAGCGCCCTGAACCTTTCCCTAAAAAAGTGGTACTCTTCTCCCCTCACCCGGATGATGATATTATTAGTATGGGTGGCACATTTATGCGGTTGCATGACCAGGGGCATCAAGTACACCTGGCCTATCAAACCAGCGGTAACATAGCGGTGACAGATGAGTTTGTTACCAGGTTTATTGATTTTGCTGTGGGCTTTGAAAACATGTTTGACATTGACGAAACCAAAAGTAAAAAAATACTGGAAGATGCTACAGTTTTTTTACAAACTAAAAAAACCAGTGATAAAGATACGCCTGAGATCAGGGCCATTAAAGGTTTGATCAGGCGGTGTGAGGCAAAAGCCACCTGTAAATATGTTGGGCTGAAAGATGAACAGATCCATTTTCAGAATCTCCCGTTTTACGAAACCGGTACCATTGAAAAAAATCCAATGGGGGAAGCTGATGTAGAAATAACCATGGCGCTCTTAAATAAAATTCAACCGCAGCAAATTTATTGTGCCGGTGATTTTGCTGATCCGCATGGTACCCACAAAGTTTGTTTTGATGTGGTGATAGAAGCATTGAGAAGGTTTAAAGTTGAAAGTTTAAAGTTGAAGGTTGAAAACCACTGGGTAAATGATTGCTGGCTGTGGTTATACAAAGGTGCATGGCAGGAATGGGATATTACCGAAATTGAAATGGCCATTCCAATGAGTCCCGACCAGGTAGTAAAAAAACGAAATGGTATTTTCATACATCAGAGCCAAAAAGATACGGTTCCATTCATGGGTAGTGATGCCCGTGAGTTTTGGCAACGTGCCGAAGAACGCAATGCCAGCACAGCAAAGTTGTATGCTCAATTAGGGCTTACCCAATTTGCAGCAATGGAGGCTTTTGTGAGATGGCATTTTTAACCTTATTTGATAAATAGAAAAAAAACTAAACCTGCTTATTAAGGCAGGCTTAGTTTTTTAATAAATGGTTGTTTAGATTTCTAATCTATCAATCTGTTTATTATGCAAAAGCTGTTTTTTGTTCCAGCAGATTTTTTAAATCATTCAACACCTTCTTCCAGTTTTCTTCTGAATGTACTTTCATTTTTTCATCCGGAATATTTTCCTGTGTTATGGTAAGCGTAACATTGTAATCTTCGCCTGATAATTGATACGTTACAATTACATAATTTTCAGGCTTGTCTTCTATGCCAGACATTGAACTCCAGTAATTATATTTTATCAGTTCCTGGTAGTTCATCTCCAGTATGGTTCCCTTGTCTTCATATTTTTTTCCTTCCCACTCCCCCTTAAATTTTATGGGGCTGCCCGGCCTCCAGTCTGTAATGGTATCGGTTCCAAAAAAATACTGTTTGATTATTTCAGGTTTGGTTAATGCATCCCATACTTTAGATACAGGTGCATTGATGATAGTTTTTACTTCTGCCGCTATATTATTTTTCATCGTATTTGGTTTTAGTTCATACATTATAAATACAATTTAGTGCCAGCAAATGTATCTCATTCAATGTTTAGTAATGGGCTGGTAACGGGGTAAAAATTCGTCATAAAAACAATTGTTGAGGAATCTTATACTCAGCCATTAAAAGTGAATGATTAAAATATGATGGTACGATTATTGGAAATTTAAAGTGATCATTTCATTTCTTAAAACTCACTACTATGATTTCCCTTAAAGATAAAAAAATTGCCATCCTCACCGAACATGGTTTTGAAGAATCCGAACTTACCAGTCCAAAAAAAGCATTGGAAGATGCCGGAGCAACAGTACACATTATTTCCATGCAGGAAAAAGTAAAAGGGTGGAGTAATGGTCACTGGTCAATTGAACTGGATACAGATGTTAATTTGAAAAACGCCAGTGTGGAGGATTATGATGCTTTAATGATTCCCGGAGGTGTGATTAATCCCGATGCCATGCGGAGGCAAAAAGAATATGTGGAATTTGCCAGTGCATTTATGGAACATGGTAAACCGGTAGCCGCTATTTGTCACGGACCACAACTGCTGATAGAAACCGGAATGCTGAAAGGAATGGAAATGACTTCATTCCCATCCATTAAAACAGACCTGGTAAATGCCGGAGCAATATGGAAAGATGAAGAAGTGGTAACAGACAACGGACTGGTAACAAGCCGCAGCCCGAAAGACCTGCCTGCCTTTAATAAAAAAATGGTGGAAGAATTTGCTGAAGGCATTCATTCAACCGCTACTTCATTTGTGCCCACCCATTAAATATTTTTTTTACTAACCCATTTAAATATTAAAAGTTATGGCTAAATATTCTAAAGGCGCTCAAAAGGTCGTGGAATCTGCAATGAAGCGGATGGAAAAAGGAAAGCTTCGCAGCGGTAAATCTGACAAAAAAGTTACCAATCCAAAACAGGCCATCGCAATTGGCTTATCTGAAGCAAAAGCGAAGGGAGCAAAAGTTCCTTCAAAAAAAGGAGCAGCAAAAAAAGCAGCATCTAAAAAAACGGCCACCAAAACAGTTCAGAAGAAAGCAGCTCCGAAAAAAGCAGCAATAAAAAAAGTCACACCTAAAAAAGCAGCAATAAAAAAACCGGTTCTCAAAAAAACAGCACCTAAAAAATCAATAGCTGTAAAATCAGTTAAAGCCCCGGTAAAGAAAGCAGCGCCTAAAAAAAGAGCTGTAACAAAAAAAGTTAAAGAGCAACCTGCAGAAACAATGATCCCTTTACCAGAAGATATCATCAGTAAAGCAGCCAATACAAATAATACAACAGATGAACAACCACCTGTTGAAGAAAAAAGTCCATCATTACCCGGGCCTAAAATTGAAGACCCGATTATGGCCGTAGATAAAAAAGTGCTGGCCAGGGCAACTTCTAAAATGGATCCCAAACATAATATGCAGCTTTCATCGTCGCCAAAAAATTCTTTGAAGCCATCTGGTAAAAAGCCACTGTGGCGCAGGTAGAGCAATACTTTTCTTCCTATAAAAAAACGTACTGTATCTATATTACTCAACAAGAGTATTAATGTGCAAAACGTAAAAAAGAACTGGCTGAAAATATTTTTCAGCCAGTTCTTTTTATAACCATGATAAGCAAAGTAAAAATAATAGCAGGGTTAGTTTATTCATATTTTTTAATAGCCGCCTTGTGGCAATTTTTACTGCCACTAATTGCACTAATTGGCACGAATAATATTTTTGTATTTGTAGCAGTTTAGATTGCTTCTAATTAAAAGCG